>JBBRFH010000212.1:0-6203 GCA_038224615.1 Tepidisphaerales bacterium | reverse complement strand
CAAACTGCAACGGCAATCGAAGCCAGAGCAGCCAGGTGGGGATGTTCAGGTCTGCACTCACCTGCGGATAAAGCGTCATATAAATATTCGCGGGGAACACCGCGACCAACAGCGCGATCAATCCCCAGCCCGCGATACGTCTCAGGCGGGGGACCAACAGTCCCAATCCGCCGACGATCTCAAAAAACCCGCTAACCGCCACCAACACCGCCGGCGCAGGAAACGAAGGCGGCACGATGCGTCGATAAAAGTCCGGGCTCTGGAAATGGTTCATCCCCGCCACGACAAACAGCCCCGCCAGCAACCATCGGAAAAAGGCTATCCAGCTCCAGCGGCGTACAGAAGCAGGCTCGTTCAGCATCCGCCATCTTAGGCAGCGCGAACGAGTAGTACGTATCACAGGTGCCACACGCCTGCAGGGGCGACGCATGCCTCGTCCGCGAACGTCGAGTGCCGACCGCAGGCGAGGCCGAGCCGATCCATCAGGCTCGACCCACTCGCCCAGCACATCATCAGCGCGGCGAGGATGAGCAGCCGATCACTCCAGCGACGAACTTTGTCGATCAGCGACAAGCCTTGGTGCGGCAGCAGATCAGAAATCACTTTCCCCAGTTGCAGCAGCGGATCGTTCGCCGCAGATAAACGAGCAAGACGCGTCAAAGCCATGCGAGCGTAAAGATGCTCTCCGCGTGCTCTGCGTCTCAGCGGTGAATCCGCATGTATTTTCCGTTCGAGAACGAAGGAAGCGTCGGCCAATGCCGCGGCGGGTTATTGCACGCTTACTTCGTCGTTGAGTACGCGCGTGCCGTCGGTTTCGCGGACGCCTGAGCGGATCTTCTGCTCTTTGGCGACACTGACATTGACGAAGCGATACTTCTTGATGATCGTCGCGCCGGCCTTGAGCGCCGTGACGAGCCGTTCCTGGCGTGCCTGGGCGGGGAGCGTGACGAACGCGGTGTAGTCGATCGGTTTGGCGGTGTAATTGGTGATCATCTGCTGGACGATCACGTCGTTGCCGTCACGCAGTGCGATCGTCTCCAGTCCCACATCGCCGAGACCGAGTCGGAGGCCGACGGGCACCTTGATCTGCTGCGATTTGTCCGCCTGCAGGTCCACGGTACACATCACCGTCTTGGCGCCCGCGACGCTGCTGTAGGGAAACTCGATTGTCACCGGCCCGCGATAAGTCTCGCCGGGGTTGAGATTGAAATTCGGCGCTTGCGGCGTCACCGTCCATCCGGTCGGGCCCGTCAGCCTCAGGCGTCCGGAGATCGCGGTGGCATAAGGGTTGGTGAATGTCAGCGTGCGCGTGTGGGCCTGGAATGATGACTCGACGAGCGGATTGTCGAATGCGAAGCTGCTGCGAAGCTGAGCCAGCCGCGCGTCGATGCCGATGACGAAGCTCGGCATCGGGCCGACTTCGACATCGGTGGTTCCGACAGCGTCTTTCGGCCTAAGCACTGCGGAGGTGTTGCCCATCAGGTCAACCCGCTGCGGGCGATTGCCCAGGACGATGGGGATCGTCTTCCCCGGGCCTGCCGCCGACTTGGTCCAGACCAGCATGACGCCTTCGCCGCCGCTGCGCTCGAAGAGGAATGCTTCGACGTCCGGGTCGATCGGCATCTGGCCGCGGTAGATGCTACCGCTAAGCGTGCTCAGCAGCGTGCGCAGCACGAGCAGCATCTCCTGTGGCTGCTTCTGCCCGGCGTTGGCTTCGCGGCGTTCGATGTCGAACGGTAGCGGCACATCAATTCGGCTCGAGCCGGCCGACAGTGCATAGGCGACGCGCTGGACGAAATCCCGGATCTGCGCCTGTCGGCCGTACTGTTGTCGCGACAACAGTTGGAGCGACACGGATAGCTGCTGGCGGTCGGACTTTTTCAGGTCATTGATGTAGAGGGGAAGTTGGTGCGGCAACACATCGGACGGAATGCTGAGCGCGATCGTCGCGGGCAGTTCGCCGTCCATATCAAACCACGCCGGCCAGGGCATCGCGAGATCGGGCCGATCGACCAGCTTGCGGAACTGATCGTGCATCAGTCCGTACGCCTGCCGCATCGCGCCGTCGCTGACGAACTGCTGGGCGTCGGCGTCGAGTCCGAACTGCCAACGATCGACGTATCCGCTGTATCGCGAGACGAGATACGCAAGATTGGGCTGCCACGCTTCCGGTGGCGCCTTGAGCAGGTGCGGCCAGGTCGAACCGCCGATCGCCGCCGCCAGTTGCGGCGGGGGAGCGACGAGGCATGCGGTGGGGGTGATCCGCTGGGCGCGAAGGGCTTCCAGCACGCGGGCGAAATCAACGTCCTTGGACGTTTCGACGGCGCCATCGCTGTTCCATACGGCCAGCTTCACGCGCGCCGCACCGATTGCCGGGAGTAGATCGGGAAGGTCTTTCCAGGCGGCGAACGGGAGGTCGGTCGCGATCACCCCGAAGCGACCGTCCGGTTCGAGGTGCATCTGGTCGTCGGGGAGTTGGATCACACTGATAGATTCTTCTGCAACGTCGACGTCATGGCTCGTCAGTCGCAGCGCCGCGCGATACCAGCCGGCCGGCAGGTCGCCAACCGGGATGTCGGCGGCGCGGTCGCCGTTTGCGTCCTTGGCGCTCACATCGAGCGAGCCGGAGCGTTGATAAACCCGTTTGCCTTCGGCGTCGGTGACGGTGAGTTGGCCGACCAGGTCGTCGGTGAGCCGGTCATTGATCTGCGTATGCACGACCATCCGCTCGTGCCGCGGAAAGACATTGCCGGCCCGCGCCGTCGAAAGCCTGACCCGCGGCACCTGGGCAACGGTGATTTCGTCGAACCACGCCCGTCCGGTGATGTCTTGCTCAAAAAGTGCTGCGTTGCCGAGGGAGGACTCGCGCCACAGCGATGGCTGCAGCAGTCCGACCTCCAGTTCAAGCCACTGCGCCCCTTCGGGCGCGATGGCATCGACAGTGAGCTTGGTCCATTCGCCCCCGGCTGAGACAAACGGCGCCGAATGCCGGGTTGCCCCCTTGACCGGCCTTCCGTCCTGATCAGAAAAGAGGACGCTGACGCGGGCGCGGGCATTGGGAAGCGGGTCGGTCTTTGCCATCGCGGTAACGCGGTAGCTGGCGCCGGGATGCACGCGCACGTGCCCGTACGGATAGCGGTAGACGAGGCTGCCGCCGTTGAGTTCGAAGCGGAAGCTGTACCGGCCGGCGTATGCCGAGTCGGTCGCGAGCGCCCCGTTGACGTAGTGCGGACGGCCGGACCCTTCGATCTTCACCCAGTCCATCGGCACGTCTTCCAGATTGCCGCGGCCACGCTCTTCAAAGTCGAACTGTCGCACGACACGACTGACGTCGGCAGACGGCGTCGACTGCGCGCATGCCGCCGCAACAGCGACGAGCAAGGGCGCGAGAATGGCGGCGGGGCGAATCGGCATGTCCGATAATGTTGTATCGGCCGGTGGCGGCCCGATACTTGAAGTGGCTTGGCCGCCGTGGTCAGATGCGGTCTGCACCGTCATTATGCGTATGCAGGAACCCATCCCCAGCGAGCCCGCTTTCAAGCCCCGTCGCGCCCGATGGGCGGCGCTACGCGATTGCCCGGGTGCTGGCCGTGTGTGGTCTGAACGCATTTCGATCCGGATTTTTTGTGCGACCTTTCAACTGTTTGCTGAGCCGGGGACCACCGATGCAGCCGGTCGTCACCGGGCTGCTTCCTGAGCGCGCCGAGCCCGCCACGAAACTCCAATGAACAACTGGTCCTTCGATATCGATCGCCAAACCTCCTGGGACCTGTGGTGCTGGGTCTGCCTCGCGGCGGCGACTGCGCTGGTGGCGCAGGCGGTGCTGGGCCGGATTGTGGCGCGGCGCGGAGGCGGCGGAGTCGCGCAGGGTCGTGTTGGCATCTATGTAGTGCTGGCGGCGGTCGCGGCGGTTGTGCTGGCGATGCCGGCGCTGCGTCTGCCGAGCCTCGGCCTGGTGCTCACGCTGACGTTGCTCGTGGCGCTGTCGATCTCGCAATACGTGCAGCTTCGCCCGCGCCTCCCGGCCCGTCGGATGCTCAGCCTGCTCTCGATCCGCACAGTGGCGCTGCTGCTTGCGGTGCCCATGCTGTTCGAGCCGGTCGTGCGTTACGCGCAGCACAAGACGCCCGATCGGCCGCTGCTGCTGTTGGTCGACACCTCAGGCTCGATGTCCGTGGCCGATGTCAGCAATGGTCCGACGCGTACGCAGGCGGTCACCCAGGCGCTGGCGGGGCGATGGACGAGCATCAGCGACAACTTCGCACCATCGATCATCCCGATTTCGAGTGCCCCGCAGAAGCAGATCACTCGCCCGCAGCAACTCAATGAGATTCAGGCCAACGGGCCAGCGACCGACCTCGTAAGCGGCGTGGCCGCGGCGCTGGCGCAGGCGAAGCGTGAGGACGCGGAGATCGTGCTGATCTCCGACGGCATCGACAACACGTCGGCCGATGTCGTCGGCGCGATCCGCGCGTCGCGGCGGCCGGTGCATACGGTGCTCGTCGGGTCCGAGCAGGCCCAGCCCGCGGCGATGGTGAATGTGAGCATCGAACGCGTGGACGCTGGTGGCGAGGAATGGACCGTCCGCTCGGCCGCCACGGTGAAGGCCACCGTCCGATCATCCGGATTGAATGGCCGTGTCGTCACGGTCAATCTGGTCGAGATTGACTCGGCCGACAAGCCCGTGGGAGCGCCGCTCACGCAGACGCTCATTCTCGATCCGTCTCCCGGCGGGCAGGAAGCGAAGTTCGACTACACGCCCATGCGCACCGGCGTACACCGCATGCGCGTCTCGATCGACCCGATCGGTGGTGAACGATCGACTGTGGACAACCAGCGCATCTTCCAGCAACTGGCCACCAACGCGCGCATCAAGGTGCTCTACGTCGAAGGCCGTGCCCGGCCGGAGTATCGCGAACTGTCGCGGGCATTGGCGCGCGACGGCAATATTGAAGTCGCCACTCTCCTGCGCGTCACCGGCGACCGTTTCGCCGCGACGGGTGCCATCGACGGCAAGCCTGTCGACAAGGTGCCTGTCACCGCAGAACAGTGGCGCGGCATCGACGTCATCGTGCTCGGCGATCTGGAGCGGAGTTTCCTCTCGCCTCAACAACTGCAGTCGATCGAACGCGCCGTCAGCGAAGGTTCCGGTCTGGTCATGCTCGGCGGGCAGGCGACGTTCGGCCCGGGTGGGTACGCGGGATCGTCGATCGAGACAGTCCTGCCGGTCAACATGGGCGACGCCGGCACGCAGCAGGACAAGAACGAGTTCGTCCCGCGGCTCACCACCGTGGGCTCGACGCATGCGGCGATGGAAGGCCTTGCCGGCTGGTTCGGGGTCGCCGAGAAGGCGGGCGACAAGCAGTTGCCGACCCTGTTGGGTAACGTCGTTGTCGGCGCGACAAAGGCCGGCGCCGAAGTGCTGCTGACGCATCCCGACGGGAAGGGCACCGTCCTGGCCGTTCATCGGTACGGCAAGGGCCGTTCTGCGGCGTTCACGGCGGACACCACTTACCGCTGGTACCTGCCGATGCGCGGGCTGGGGCAGCAGAGCCCGTATACCGTCTTCTGGGGCCAGCTCGTGCGATGGCTCGCCGGCTCGGACGTCAAGGACCGCGGCGCGGGTGCCGGCGTCGAGGTGATCGTCGACAAGACCGTCTTCTCCATCGGCGAGTCATCACGACTGCGCGCGCTCGTGCGCGACAAGAAAGGCGACGCAACCAAGTACGCGCAAGTGTCGTTACAACTCACGCAGCGAAATGCGTCGCAGCCCCAAAAGCAGACATTGCCGCTCACGCCGATCGCGCTGCGCGACGGGATGTACGAATTGATGCTGGCCAACCTGAAGAAAGGCGAGTGGACGGCCGAGGTCATCGCGACCAAGGACGGCGCTGAACTGGGCCGGCAATCGGTCAACTTCAGCGTGCTGCCGCCCGCTGACGAGATGCTCAAGCTCGCCGCCGACCCCGCGTTGATGCAGCAGATCGCGACAGCGACCGGCGGGTACGCGTATCGACTGCAGCAGCTTCCCGACCTGATCGACACACTCCTCCGTCGTGGCGGGCCGCAGCAGCTCGTCGTGCAGCGCACGGTGCCGCTCCATAACGCAACGCGCGCGATGCTCGCGACGATCGGCGTCTACCCGACTTGGCCGACCCGCCTCGACCTGCCCATGCAGACGCTGCTCATCGTGCTCCTGCTGA
>JBBRFH010000211.1:0-6250 GCA_038224615.1 Tepidisphaerales bacterium | reverse complement strand
CACCGATCTGCAGGTCGCTGACGGTCTCATAATACGCGCCGCCCATCTGCGCCTGCCAAAGCGGCTTGCCGTCCGCTGCCCACTTGCTGACCAGAATGTCGGTGAACTTGTCCGAGCCCTTGCTCGAATCGGCGCCGGCTTTGAAGAGATTGGTGACGCCCTTGCGCGGGTTAACATCGACCTCATCGCTGAAATACCCGGCGGTGTAGACGTTGCCGGCCGAGTCCAGAGCGATGTTATTGAAGCCGTCTTCCTGCTTCCCGCCGACCGGGATGGACCATTGGAATTGGCCCTTGCGCGTCAGGTGGCCGAGGTAGGCGTCGTCCTTGCCTTTGGACTTGTACTCGTAGCGGGCGGCGGTGGGGTCGAAATCGGCGACATCGGCGAACGTGCCGGTGAAATAGACGTCGCCGTGCGAGCTGACGGCGATGTCGTTGACGGCGTTGCGTTCGGCGGCGCCGATCGCTTCGCTGGTGAACTGGTAGGCCCAGGCAAATCCGCCGTCAGTGGTGAGGCGGGCGACATAGCCGGCGTTGCGGCCGTTGCCGGTGTTAAGCAGGTGGACCTTGCTGCTGGGATCGAAGTCGGTGCTGCGCCCGTAGAATCCGCCGATGATCGGCGATCCCGTGCCGTCGACAGCGATTGTCAGCGCCGCGTCGTCGAACGACCCGCCGAACTGCCGGGCCCAGGCGATTGCGCCGCTGCTGCTGATCTTGACGACCATCGCGTCGTAAAAATTCTTGTCAAAAGTCGCGTCGGCGGTCAGGGAGATGTTGCCGACGGTCATCGTCCCGCGGAACGCGCCGGCGAGATAAACGTTGCCTGACGCGTCGACGGCGAGGTCGTTGACGTACTCACCCGCGGCCCGCGGCTGGTCGCCGACCTTGCCGACGGTATTGTAGAGCCGGCGCGGGTTGATCGGCATATCGCGCTTATTGAACTCGCTCATCACCCGGTCCACGCCGTCGCCGCCCATGGTTTGGTGCCACTGAAGGCTTCCAGCGGCGTCGAATTTCGCGACGTAGATGTCAGAATCGCCTCGCGCCGGGGTGGGTCCGCTGACCGAAACGAGGTAGCCGATGCCGGGAATGGCCAACACGCCCGAATAGAGTCCGGCGACGACGTACCCGCCGTCAGCCGTTGCGACAATCTTCTGCGCGTTGTCGAATCCGGCCGAACCCCCGTACGTCGACGGGAACGTGCTGGCGTCGAGCGCAAAGTGAGTTCGAGATTCAAGTTGTTCGGCAATCATGGTGCGAACGTTAAGCCGCGGCGGTCGGGCAATCGGCATAGGTTTGCGAAGTTACCGCCGCCGCCGTCAATCGTCCACCCAAGCGACCCCCAGCGCCGCATCCGAAGTCGAACATCGCTTGCGCCCTCGCGGCAAACGCCCGACATTTCATCGAAAGCGATCGCGACAGGCATCCCCCACCCCAGCCCCCGCGCGCCGGGATAGCAGGGTGCGACCCGTGCTCCGGCGATTGCCCCGAACGGCACCCCGCAGGGGCCTCCTCCGGCGGGGGGGGAAGAGGATCCAGAAGTTAGGCGCTTTGCGGACTACCTTGTTTTCGATCCGTTCGTTAAACTCCCCGTTCGCCACGCGCGAGCCCCTATGACCCAAGATTCGTTCGCAGACCAGAGTAAAGAGAAGTTCCGCATCGACGTCGACCCCGAACTCGACAAATCCATCGACGATGCCCTCGCGGGCGTGTCGATCGACGAGTTGATCGGCGTCTCTGACCCCACAAAGGAGGGGCGCGAGCGGATGAAGGGCCTCGTGACCGGGACGGTTCACTCAATCAACCTTCCCAAGAACGAGATCCTCATCGAGCTTGACGGCAAGAACCAGGGCGTCGCGCCGCTTGACCAGTTCGAGGTCGAGCCGCACGTCGGGGAAGTGGTCGAGTTCAACGTCGAGCGCTACGACGAGCAGGAAAGCATCTACCGGCTGAACAAGAAAGGTGCCGCCGTCAGTACGACGGACATCGACTTGATCCAGCCCGGCCAGGTGCTTGAAGGCCAGGTCTCCGGCGTGAACAAAGGCGGGCTCGAAGTGCAGATCGGCACGCTCCGCGCTTTCATGCCGGCGGGGCAGATCGACGTGCAGTTTCACAAGGACATCTCGGTCTTCCTCGGCCAGCGCATCAAGGTGGCCGTGCAGAAGGTCGATCGCCGCGGAAAAAATCTGATCGTCTCGCGCCGACAAATCGTCGAGGCCGAGCGGAACGAGCTCAAGGGCAAGCTCTTCGAGGAACTCGCCGAAGGCCAGACGCGCCGTGGCACGATCCGCAGCGTGATGGAGTACGGTGCGTTCGTCGATCTGGGCGGCGCCGACGGGCTGATCCACGTCAGCGAACTCACGCACCGCCGCGGCACCAAGGCCAGCGACGTCGTGCGCGAAGGTGACATCGTTGACGTGAAGGTGACGAAGTTCGATCGCGACACGGGCAAGATCAGCCTCAGCCTCAAGCAGCTCATGGCCGACCCGTGGGCGGGCGTGGAAGCCAAGTACCCCGTCGGCACATCGGTGACCGGCCGCGTCGCGCGGATCGAGAAATTCGGCGCCTTCATCGAGATCGAGGACGGCCTGGAGGCGCTCCTGCCCATCAGCGAAATCAGTTGGCAGCGCATCAACACCGTCAGCGATGTGCTGAAGCAGGATGACATCATCAAGCTGTCGGTGATCTCGCTCGATCCGTCGGCAAAGAAGATGAGCCTGTCGCTTCGTCAGGCCGGCCCGGACCCGTGGAAGACGGCCTCTGAGAAGTATCACAAGTTCGATGTCGTGACCGGCACGATCACCCGCACGGTCGACTTCGGCGCGTTCGTCGAGCTCGAGCCGGGCCTTGAAGGCCTGGTCCACATCTCGGAACTGGCGTCGCAGCGCATCAAGAGTGTGGGCGAAGTGGCGAAGCCCGGGCAACAGGTCGAGGTGCGGATCGTGGAGGTGGACGCCGAGAAGCGTCGGATCAGCCTGTCGATCAAGCAGGTGAAGGAAGTCGCCGCCGCGTTGGCTCAGGCCGCCGCCGACGAAGCCGCCGCCGCCGCCGCGCCGCCCGTGAAGCCGAAGAAGCCCAAGCAGTTGCGTGGCGGGCTGGAATCGGGCTGGTTCAAGTAGTCCGAGTTATCTCGATTGCTTGCGGTGACGATGCGCTCGTTTAGCGTCGCGTTTTACCGCAGGCTTTTCGACCGCTCGAGCCCGCGGTAAACCGCGATGCTAAACTTGCAGATCGCACGAATTCGCGCGCAGCCCATCCTTGCCGCCGGATGGGTGTCTACCATTCTGAATGCGGCGTGCTCTGTCCATCCTCTTCACCGGCCTGCTGAGCGCCGGATGCGCGTCATCCCACGATCACCGCCACTACAACGGTGAAGGCCTTGGCAGCGATGGGGTCGTCGCCGACGGGTACTACTACGACGACCCGCGCCCCTACGACGCCTACGTCGACGGCCCGTATTACCGCTCCGGGGTCTACTCGCACTATTACTACGGCGGCCGCCCGTATTACTACCCGTCTCGCGATCGCGACGACCGTGACCATGATGATCGCGATCACTCCGATCACGAGCGGGATCGGGGCCGCGATCGCAACAACGACTCTCGCGACGACAATCATCGCGATCGCAACACCGACGACCGCGTGCGCGACCGAGACCAGCAACACAACTCACAGGACGCCGCTCGCCCGCGCTCAAGCGACAGCGATGATCGAAGCGACAGCAGCCGAAGCGACAATCGCTCCCCCGTCCGCCCCGGCCCGCACGGCGCAAACCTCGACCGCGACGCCGAGAGTGGGCGATCCTCACGCAGGTAACGATCGACTACAAAGGCTTGCTCTCATGCCCCCGCTGTGATGCCGCCGCTGCCATGCCGCGCTGCCATCCCGCGCTGTCATTCTGAGCGCAGCGAAGAATCTACTCGCACGGTTGAGGCCCATTCGGTCCCCGGCGCACTTCGCCGCTGCCAGTCGATTCTTCGCTGCGCTCAGGATGACAGCGGGGGAGCAGTGCGTGATTCAATCAAATCGTCGCCCGCAAATGGAACCGCGATGCCTACGGCGGCGATCGCAACAAGAACCTTCAGCAGATGTTTCGACATGGTCTGTCCTCCTGTTATGCGCACCAGCGCCTGCGGCGTGGGTGTGGTGTGCTAGGCTTTCTCTTGCAGGCGCCGAGCGCCGTCGACGAAGAGTTGCTCGGTCAATTCCCAGTTGATGCACGCATCGGTGATCGATACCCCGCGCTTAAGCGTCGATAGATCCGGGCCGACGTCCTGGCGGCCTTCGTGGAGATTGCTCTCGATCATCACGCCGACGATCGGCGACTGCTTGCCCTGGGCGACGCGCTGCTCGATCAGGCTCTGCCAGACGACGGCCTGGTTCTCGTGCTTTTTCGATGAGTTGGCGTGCGAACAGTCCACCATCAGGCGCGGCGGGAGGCCGGCCTTCTTAAGCTGTTCGACGGCGTCGGCGACGTTTTCGGGTTGATAGTTCGGGCGGTCCTGCCCGCCGCGCAGGATGATGTGGCCGTCCTTGTTGCCGCGGGTCTGGACGATGACCGTCTTGCCGTCCTCGTCGATGCCGAGGAAATGGTGGCTGCTGCGCGCCGCGTTCAGAGCGTCGACCGCGATCTGCACGCTGCCATCGGTGCCGTTCTTGTAGCCGACCGGCATCGACAGCCCGGACGCCATCTGCCGGTGCGTCTGCGATTCAGTCGTCCGCGCGCCGATGGCGGCCCAGGCGATCAGGTCGTCGATGTACTGCGGCACGTACGGGTCAAGCAACTCCGTCGCGCAAGGCAGGCCGAGCTTGCTGACAAAGAGCATCAGCTCCCGCGCCAGGCGAAGGCCGGTGTTCATGTCGAACGTGCCGTCGAGGTGCGGGTCATTGATCAAACCCTTCCAGCCGACGGTCGTTCGTGGCTTCTCGAAATAGACGCGCATGACAATAAAGATCTGGTCCTGCACGCGGTCGCGCAGGACGGCAAGGCGCTCGGCGTAATCGCGGGCGGCGTCGACGTCATGCACACTGCACGGCCCGACCACGACAAGCAGACGCGGGTCGCGGCCGCTGAGGATGTCGCGGATCGTCGCCCGACCCTGGACGACGGTCTGGTGCGCCGCGGGCGTGATGGGCAGCATCCGCTCGAGTTCGCGCGGCGTCAGGATCGGCCGCACTGCGGCGACATTGAGGTTCTGGGTTGGCGTCAGCGGGACAGCAGGCTTGGTCGAAAGATCGGCGGCGGCGGTCGGCATAATTCGGCTTCCAGCAGGCGTTCGGTACGGCGAAAAGTCAGATTGTAACAAACCAACCGACCCGCTGCACTATGCACGGCTGAAGGCGGGTCCGGGTTCCGTCGGGCCGGGGATCGGGGTTTCCGGGGTGCGACATGATGTCGTACTGAACTCTAAAATCTGTAGCGACCGAAACTTGGTCATTGACCGATGTTTTGTAGAAAGCTAGCTTTGTCGTCACGTTTAGTCGACGCCCCGGCATCGACTCCGACCCCTGGTGGGGTAGGAGCCGTAAGCGAAATCGCGATGCCGGCGAGTGGGAACGGGTCCTTGGTGGGAGGCCGCAGTCCCGATGGCGCGACTCAGGCGGAGCCCGATTTCGGGTGATCTGCGCATGGTTGGCGTGCCTCGCAGCCGTCGCTACGTCTACGAAGTGGTTGTCTGCCACGGATCGTTGTCGTAGCGAATTGCTCCGGACACGCTCGCTGCTGTCGCGCTTCGATCGCCTCATGTCGCCGTTCCGCCTGTTGATGATGGGGCTGTCCTCACGATCCCTGGCCCATGCGGGCCGGTGGATGAAAGCGAGCGTTGCGCGTGTCTCCAGAAGAACAGGCCAAGGCCCAGCAAGTGCTTGGCTACCAGTTCAACAGCCTCGAACTCCTCGAAGAATCCCTGACCCATGCCTCGATTGCCGACTCGCGGCTCAAAAGCAACGAGCGCATGGAGTTCCTCGGCGATGCCGTCCTGGATCTGATCATCTGCGAACAGCTCTTCAAGCGCTTCCCCACGCTGCTTGAGGGCGACCTCACCAAGATCAAGTCGGCCGTCGTGTCGCGAAAGATCTGTGCTGAGGTCGCGATCGAAACCGGACTCGCCGACCTGCTCATCATCGGCAAGGGCATCACCAACCGCGCCCTGATGCCTTCATCACTGGCGGCGGCGGTGTACGAGAGCGCTGTCGCGGCGATCTACCTCGACGGCGGGTTTGAAGTCGTCAAGGAATACGTTCTGCGCACC
>JBBRFH010000210.1:0-6309 GCA_038224615.1 Tepidisphaerales bacterium | reverse complement strand
ATCGCCTGGACACGCTCCGCAAGCAGATCGAGGAGAAAGGCCTTGAGAAGACGCAGCAGGTGGCCGCTCATCACCAGCAGCAGATGGCCGCGCTCAAGGAGCAACTGACGGACAAAAAATCGAAGCTGAGCCACGATTTTGACACATCCAAGCAGGATCTGAAGAAGAAGTTCGATCAGGCGGCCTGGCTGGCCGACAGCGTGCTGGAGGCCGCCGAGCAGCAGGCAGGGGCGGAGTTGCGCAAGGACACCGACCGGCACAACGACCAGATGGAAAACCTGACCGGCGCCGAGAAGCACGCCGCGGCGCTGGTTCAGAAGTACGGACTGATGCCTGAGCCGGCGGACAAGCCCGAGCTCGAGCCCAACACCATCACCGCCAACGCCGACGCGGTGCTCGCCGAGAAGCAGGAACAGATTGACACGCTGATCGCGCGCCTGGGCAAGTTCGGCTGGGCGAAGCTGGCGGTCGGTGCCTGGCCGATCGTGCTGGTAATCTTTTTCTGCGCGCTCGTCGGCGTCGCGGTGCAGGCCCGGCTCGGGACGTACGATCCGCAGTGGGACAAGCTCCTATACCCGGTCGGCGGGACGTTCGCGGGGACGATCCTGCTGGTCCTGGTGATGAAGCTCGTCTCCAGCTCTGCGGTGAAGAAGGTCTACGCGCCGCTCCGCCTCGCGATCGCCGACGCGGGTGTAGCCAGCACCGTCGTCAACCAGAACGCCGCCAAGAAGCGGGAGCAGGCGATCAAGGAAGCGACTGGCCGCCGAAACGAGGAGGTCGACGCCGCCCGCCTGCGCCTCGCCCCCTTGCAGCAGAAAGCCATCGCCGCCCGCGACGCCGCACTGCGCAAGCTTCAGGAAGAGCAGCAGCAGATGCTCGCCAAGATCAAGGCGTCCAAGGCGCACAACGAGGCCGAGCTGGTCACCTGGAAACAGCGGCAACTGGAAGACTCAGTAGGCAAGGTCCACGCCGAACAGGCCCGGCTCAAGGCGCAGTACGAGGCGGATCTGAAGGCACTGGAGACGCGCTACGCCGAGCGCCACACATCGCTGAAGGATCGCTGGCGCGATGGCCTGTCCAACATCCAGGCGCCGATCAACACCGGGTCGTCTTCGGGCAAGGGCTTGAAGACCGACTGGCAGGGGATCGAGCGCACCTACGAAGCGTCGAAGATCTTCCCGGAGACAATCCCGTTCGGACAACTCTCGATCGACATGAACCAGATCTCGGCCGGTATCCCCAGGGATGACTCGGTCGCACTGCCGAACAAATTTGAAGTGCCGGCGATGATCGCGTTCCCGCGGCAGGCGTCGGTGCTGATCCAGACCGACCCCGACGGCCGCGAAGAAGGCCTGCGCGCGATGCAGATGCTGATGGCCAAGCTCATCACGCACCTGCCCGCCGGCCGGGCACGGTTCACGATTATCGACCCGGTGGGTCTCGGCCAGTCGTTCGCCGGTTTCATGCACCTGGCGGATCACGACGACCAGCTCGTCACCAGCCGCATCTGGACGACCCCCGAGCAGATCGAGCAGCGCCTCACCGATCTGACCGAGCACATGGAAACGGTCATCCAGAAGTACCTGCGCAACGAGTTCGCGACCATCGACGAATACAACGCCCAGGCCGGTGAACTGGCTGAGCCGTACCGGTTCCTGATCGTGGCGGATTTTCCGAGCGGGTTTGAAGGCGAATCGTGGCGCCGGCTGCTGTCGATCGCGCGCTCGGGCGCGCGGTGCGGCGTCTACCTGCTCCTGCTCCGCGACATTCGCCAATCGCTCCCGCCGGACCTGATGGTCGAAGACCTCGAGTCGTCCTGCACGAACATCGTGCGCGAGAACGGGCGCTTCGTGTGGAAAGACGAGATCTACCGGCAGTTCCCGCTCACGCTCGACCCGCCGCCGGACGAAGAGACGCTGACCAAGCTGGTCCACCGAGTCGGCAAGGCGGCGAAGGAAGCGGCCCGCGTCGAAGTGGATTTTGCGAACATCGCGCCCAAGCTCAGCGATTTCTGGACCGCGTCCGCCGCCACCGAGATTGCCGTTCCCATCGGGCGCATGGGCGCCACCCGCCTGCAGTATTTCCGCTGCGGCCGCGGCATGGCCCAGCACTCACTCGTCGCCGGTAAGACCGGTTCGGGTAAATCGACGCTGCTGCACGCCATGGTCACCAACATGGCGATGTGGTACTCGCCGGACGAAGTCGAGTTCTATCTCATCGACTTCAAGAAGGGCGTTGAATTCAAGACCTACGCCGACTTCCAACTGCCGCACGCCCGGGCGATCGCCGTTGAATCCGATCGCGAGTTCGGCCTGTCCGTGCTCCAGCGCATCGACGCCGAACTGGCGCGGCGCGGCGAGATGTTCCGCAAGTCGGGCGTGCAGGATCTGTCCTCGTATCGCAAGACCGACGGCGCATTGGTGTTGCCGCGCGTGATGCTGATCATTGACGAATTCCAGGAGTTCTTCACCGAGGACGACAAGCTGGCGCAGGACGCGCAACTGCTGCTCGACCGGCTCGTGCGCCAAGGCCGTGCGTTTGGCATCCATGTGTTCCTCGGCTCGCAGACGATCGGCGGCACCGGGGGGCTGGCGCGGACGACCATCAGCCAGATGGGTATCCGCATCGCGCTGCAGTGCAGTGAAGCGGACAGCCAGCTTATCCTCGGCGACAACAACTCCGCCGCCCGCCTGCTGACGCGTCCCGGCGAAGCGATCTACAACGACCAAGGCGGGCTTGTCGAGAGCAACTCGCCGTTCCAGGTGGCGTGGCTGGCCGACGAGCGGCGCGCAAAATATCTGCAGGCCGTCAACGACAAGCTCGCCAAAGAAGGCACCAGGCGCCCGGTGATTCCGCCTCTGGTGTTCGAGGGCAACGCGCCCGCCGACATCACCAAAAACCATCGCCTGCTCGCGGCCCTGAAGTCGACCGATGCCGTCAACGCGCCGGTCGCGTGGATCGGCGATCCGGTGGCGATCAAAGACCCGACCAGCGTCACCTTCCGCCGCCAGTCGGGCAGCAACGTGCTGATCATCGGCCAGCAGGACGAGCAGGCGCTGAGCACGCTCGCCGCGTGCATGTTGTCGCTGTCGACGCAACTCACGCCCGATCGCGGCAGCTTCATCCTGCTCGACGGCACGCCCAACGATTCGTTCCTGTATGGCCTGATGCAGAACGCCGTCGAAGCGATCCCGAATGAGATCAAGCACGTCGACTACCGCGCCGTCGATGAATCGATCACCGAACTCACCGTCGAGATGGAAAAACGCCGCGCCGACGACACCGGCCAATACCCCGCGATCTTCCTGGTCATCAACGGCCTGCAACGCTACCGCACGCTCCGCAAGTCCGACGACGACGGCGGCGGATTCGGCTTCTCGCTCAGCAGTGACGACGACGCGCCGAAGAAAGTCGCCTCCTCCAAGCAACTTGTCGACCTCATCAAGGAAGGTCCGAACGTCGGCATCCACGTCCTCACCTGGTGCGATACGCTCGCCTCGATCGAGCGCACCTTCGAGCGCGGCATGATGCGCGAGTTCGACAACCGCATCCTCTTCCAGATGAGCGCCAACGACTCCAGCAACCTGATCGATTCGCCCGTCGCCAACCGCCTCGGCTTCAACCGCGGCCTCAGTTACAGCGAAGAACAAGGCATCATGGAAAAGTTCCGCCCCTACGGCCTGCCGCCTAAGGAGTGGCTGGAAGAACTGTCGGCGAAATTGAAGGCGCGGGCCTGACTCCGTAGCACGGGCGTTCCGCCCGTGTTCTTTTTGAACGAGGACACGGGCGAGACGCCCGTGCTACGAATTGGGCGAACTGCACCTCATCCTCCGCCCGCCCAAAGCCGCCGGGGTCGCGATCTACCCGCCGGGGGCGTCGTTCGGGCCGCGGCGGATGCGGGATTTTGAGTTCGTGTGGATCATCGAAGGCGACGCCGCCTACACGCGCGACGACCAAACCTGGGCAGCCCCGGCCGGGTCGATCGTGCTCTGTCTGCCGGACACGGTCGACGCCTTCAAGTGGGACCAGCGTCGCGCGACGCGACACGCGTACTTTCACTTCGATATCGAACAGACGCCGCCCGACTGGCCGCCGGTCAAACAGTGGCCGGCGGTGGTGCGACCGGTGGCGGGGGACGTGCTGCTGGCGCTGTTTCAGCACGTGTTGACGCATCACGTTCACGCCGACCCGGAGCTGATGCATCACATCATCGCGACGATGCTCCGCGCCACGATCACCGGCCAGCGTGCCACCGCCGAACCCGCGGGCGAACTTCCGCCCGACCCCGTCGAGCGGGCGATCGCCCACGTCTATCGGACACTCGAAATCGACGCCGCGGCCGAGATCACGCTGGACGATCTGGCGGGCGCGGCCTGCGTGACGCCCGAGCACCTGTGCCGCGTGTTTCAGAAGGCGATCGACCGCTCGCCGATGGAGTGCGTGCGACTGGCCCGCCTCGACCGCGCCGCGGTGCTCCTGTCGCGCAGCAACTACGCCGTCGGGCAGATCGCCGAGATGTGCGGTTTTGCCAGTCAGTTCCACTTCGCGAGGCGATTCAAGGAGGCGTTCAACGTGACGCCCACAGCGCTTCGCAAGGCCGTCCGTGACGGCGCCACGCCGCCATTGCCGCGCCTGATCCGCCATCCCGTCCGCCGGTCGTCAAATCAATTTCAGGCATAAACCCGCCACCGGTGGACATTCTGCCGCAGGGATTGTGGTGATACTTTTTGTCCACTGGTTCGGCGCTGTCCCGGTCATCCTTCTGGACGCTGGCATGGCCCGAACGCTCCGCAGTAGATCCTTCGGAGTACCTCAGGAAGACAGATTACAGGCGGAAAGCACCCATGGTTTCGGCAGTCGCAAAAGCACCCGCATCGCCTTCCAGTCTTGCCAGCGCCGATCGCGCCGATCGCTACCACGTTTCCATCGAGCAGTACGCACAGTTTCGCCGCGACGGGTATCTCGTCGTGCGAAATCTCGTTTCGCCCGAAGAGGTCGCCGAGCTGAAGCAGCACACCGAGGACCTCATGCAGGGCAAGCTGCCCGAGCAGCAGGCGAGCAAGTCGCAGCACCTCAACAGCAGCGGCAGCGCCGTCCAGGTGAACGATTTCGGCGCGCCGCCCGAGCACCTTTCGCCAGAGGAGAAGGCCAACTACTTCCTCCGCATCCACATGCTGCACCGCAAGCTGGCGCTGCACGAGCGCTACCTGCTGCACCCGCGCGTCCTCGACGTGCTCGAAGTGCTCATCGGCCCGGACCTCTTGGCGCTGCAGACGATGCTCTTCCTCAAGCCCCCGCAGTCGGCCGGGCAGGGGTGGCATCAGGACAGCTTCTACATCCCCAGTCACCCCGACACCCTCTGCGGCGCGTGGATCGCCATCGACGACTGCGACGAGCAGAACGGCGCGATGTGGTTCGCCAAAGGCAGCGGCGTCGAGCCGGTCTACCCGCCGTGCCCGGAAGCCGGCTACGGCTTCGGCGACAAGATCGTCGCCGACATCAAGTACGTTAAGGACGTCAGCAACACCGACGACGCCAAAAACCTCCTCACCCCGACCGCCAACAAGTACGACCAGATCCTCGCCAGCGCCAAACGCGGCGATGTCGCCTTCTTCAACGGGCACGTCCTGCACCGCAGCAAGAAAAACTGGTCCACCGACCGCTATCGCCGCAGCTTCGTCAGCCACTACTGCAATGCCCGCAGCTA
This sequence comes from Tepidisphaerales bacterium, assembly GCA_038224615.1. Taxonomy (GTDB): domain Bacteria; phylum Planctomycetota; class Phycisphaerae; order Tepidisphaerales; family Tepidisphaeraceae; genus JBBRFH01. The sequence goes on along the minus strand of JBBRFH010000210.1, from coordinate 602 downwards.
TACACAGTGGGGCTACGACGAGACCCGCGGCGCCGAAGGCCGCGACACCGCCACCGGATCGACCAACGCGAGCCACATCCTCGCCCGCGGCGACACGCACCTGCCGTTCGCCCAGCCCAAGTTCGGCACGCCGTGCGCCGCGACAATCTCCCGGGAAGAACGCAACAGCGAATACCAGCGCATCGCCCGGATGATCCAGGTCAATAACAACGGCCTGCTCGGCTGCGCCCTCGCCGACCCCACCCGCGTCGACGACGATGACGAACCCACCGACCCCAAGTCCGGCGGCGGGTACTGATCGTCCGCAACTTCAGCGCGCCTTCTAACATACCCGTGTCATCCTGAACGCAGTGAAGGATCCTCTCGCAACGTCAGGGCCCTGACGTGTTCACTAGATCCTTCACTTCGTTCAGGATGACACGCGAGTCGGTCGCTGGCTGAGATTTGCCAAGCAACCGACGCACTGTTGTCAAGGAATAGAAATGTCACCCCTAAGCCCGAAGTAGAAATGTCACCCTGCCTTTCTTCTTCCCGCCTGCCAGCCCCGCGCAGGCGCAGCCGGAGCGGGGCTGGCAGGCACGGTCGGGCCGCACGCGGGCGCG
>JBBRFH010000209.1:0-6348 GCA_038224615.1 Tepidisphaerales bacterium | reverse complement strand
GCAGCGGGTGTTGACGGCGTTGTACTTGTCGAGGAAGTAGTCAATCAGCCGAGGGACGTCTTCGCGACGATTGCGCAGCGGCGGCAGGTAAATGCTCACGACGTTCAAGCGGTAAAAGAGATCCTCGCGGAAGTTGCCGCGCGCCACTTCTTCCTGGAGATCGACATTGGTCGCGGCGATCACGCGGACGTCGACCTTTACCGTCTGGTTGTCGCCGACGCGCTCGAATTCACGCTCCTGAAGAACGCGCAGCAGCTTCACCTGAAGCTGCGGCTCCATCGTGCCGATTTCGTCCAGGAAGATCGACCCGCCATCCGCCGCCTCAAAGCGGCCGAGCTTGTCCTTGATCGCGCCGGTGAAGCTGCCCTTCACATGACCGAACAACTCCGATTCCAGCAGTGTGCCGGTGAGCGCGCCGCAGTTGACGCGGATGAACGGCTTGTCGCGGCGCGGCGAGTTGTAGTGGATCGCCTTGGCAATCATTTCCTTACCCGTGCCGGTTTCGCCCAGCAACAGCACCGTCGCCCGGCTGTTGGCGACCTGGCCGACGACGCTGAACACGTCGTGCATCGCGGGGGAGTCGCCGATGATGTTCTCAAAACGGAAGCGGTCGCGAACCTGCGAACGAAGCTGGGCATTCTCTTCGAGCAGGTCTTCCTTCTGCCGCATCACCATGCGATTGATCTGGATCGCCTGCGAAAGAAACGCGGCGATGACAACGAGGAAGCGCTGGTCGGTCTCGGTCTGTTCATCGGAGACAAATGGCTTGTCGATCGCGACGGCGCCAGCCACACGCCCCTCGATGCGGATCGGCACGCAGAAGAACGCGATCGGCCCATCGACAGCGGCGATGTCCAGACGATGCGTCTTGTTGAGAAAGTCGGGTTCGGCACGCAGATCCTTGATGACGCGCGCCCGCCCGGTTGCGACGACCTGACCCGTCACGCCTTCGCCGAGCGCAAAGCGGTTGCGGTCGATATCCGCCGCCGATAGACCCACTGCTGCTTCAGTGCGCAGTCGGCCGGTCGATTCGTCGAGCAGCACGAGTGTGCCGCGGTGCATCTGCAGCTTGTCACTTATGAGCTGCATGATGCGGTTGAAAATGTCTTTGAGCTCGAGCGAAGAGGAGAGAATTTGCCCGACATCCTGAAGGATGGCCAAGTTTTGAGCAAAATCAGGCGCATCCGCTTTAACGACGGGCGACGTGTCGGCTTGCATGCCCAAATTATAGGCGACGCCGCCTCAAAGTGCCAGATTATTTCGCCCATTGAACAGGCAGTCAAATGCTTAGGGTAGGCAACTGCTGAAAATTTAGCGGTTCAGTGGATCTGAAAATCGTGGAAACAGGTGGGGATTTCCCCTGCATTGGCCAAGCTTCATAGGATCATCGCGGTGCCACAGCGCGGCGGACACATTTTCTACGACGGCGGCTGCGGCATTTGCTCGGCGGGCGTGCGACGCTGGGGCCAGATCCTGGCGCGACATGGATTTACGCTCATTCCGTTGCAGGATCCATTGGCCGCCACGATGCTCGCCCGCAATCCAGCCGACCCGCTCCCGCCGGAGATGCAGTTGCTGACAACGGACGGGCGACTACTGGGCGGAGTTGATGCGATTGCATTCATTGCCGGGCACTTCTGGTGGGCCTTTCCCGTTCAACTCGCGTTGCGCATCCCCCCGATCCGGGCGATGGCGCGAATCGCGTATCGCGCGTTCGCCAGACACCGACACCAGATCAGCAGCGCGTGTCGGCTCAAGCCGACCCTTGCTCCGGCGCACGTTGGCAACCGGGCGTGCGCTAGATCTTCCCATCGTTCTTAAGCATGACGATGCGCTTCATCAGCGCCGTAGCGACGGCCGGTTCGTAGCCGGTAATGCCGTCGACTTGCTGCCCGACCAGTCCGACGCTCAAATCTTCGCCGCTGTACAGCACGCGGAGCTTGCCGCCGTTCTCGATGCCCTTGAGTTGGAAGCGCATCGCGTTTTCGCCGATTTTGTTGAGTGCGAAGACGCGGTACTTCGCCTGCACGGTCATCGCGCCGCCGGCCGTGTAGAAGGGGTGATCCTTCTTGAGCGACACAGCAAGCTGCGGCGCGTCGTTGGGAAACATCTTGGCGAGTTCCGCCTGCATCGACTCATTGAACTCGTCCGCCCCGCCGCACGCATCCACGACGATCAGCCCACCACTGGTCGTGAAATCCGTGAGTGCCTTGCGCTGGGGGTCGGTCAGCGTGAACTTGCTGGTGCCCGTAATGTGGGCGATCCTGTAACCGTCCAACGCGTCCTTACCCGGTTCGACAGGCGTTGCCTCGAGCTTGATCTTGTTTTCATTCTGAAGCACCGCCGAAAGCCGGGTCCAACCACCCGGCTCGGGATCCCAGTTGCCGCCGTACTTCAGACGGGCGACCTTGATCGTCGTCGTGGTCTGGATCGCTGGGTTTGGCCGAACGACATGGTACTCACCCTTGTAGCGAGCGCCCGTCTTGTCGATCGAGTAAAGGAACATGTCGGCGAACAGCTCGAACTGCTCCTGCGAGCGGTTGGTGTCACGCCGCTGGAAAGCCTTGCTGACATCGTCGCTGGGCAGGAGGATCATCAGCATCCGCGCCCCGTTGGTGAGGGCTTCGACCTTCGGCTTCTTCTTCCAGTTTGAGGCCTGGTAAGTCTGGTTGCTCAGCAGCGCGTAGTCGTCAGGCTTGTCGAGAATCAGCTTGAACTCATACGCCGGAAACAGTTCCTTGCCCAGCGCGCGAAACGCGATCGCGAAGTCGGCCTTTCCGTTGTCGGCATTGCCGACGATCATCCCGCCTTCGGTGACGTACTGCTTGAGCATCGCCTTCTCCTTGTCGGAGAAGCTCAGCTTCTGATTGCCGGCGATGAAAAGAATGTTCGAGTCGTGCAGGTCTTCGATCTTGGCGACGCCGAAATTGACGATCTGCCAGTTGAGCTTGCGTTCAGTCCTGTCCCCGACCCAGTAAGTGATGTTGGCGATATCGCGCGGGCGTTGATTCCAGTTGGCTTCGACCGACTTTCCATCGGGTGCGGTGATATTGTACTGCAGCTTGTTAATCATCACGGGGGCACGGCCTCTTGAGAGGAACAGCAACGCAAAGGAAGAATTGATCTCGTCCCCCCAGGCGCCGCTGGACTTGTTTTGGCCCTTGATCAACAGGTCAGCGCCTTTCTGGAACCAGTCGATGTTTCCGAAATACTTGTACCCACTGGCGACACCGGTCCGCTCGATGCCGTAGAGCGCGTAGTTGCCGGGGTTCTTGATCGATTCCTCGAGGGATTTCGAGACCCAGGCCAGGCCTTTGTTGATGTAGTTATCGACGATGTTGCCCTTGGTCCCATCGACGCCGTCTTCGGCGTGGACGTACTCTTGCGTGATGAACAGCGTCGCCACTCCGGCGGCGGTCATCTGGATCGTGGCGCTGCCGGTTGTTCCCGGCGGCTTGGTCGAATCGGGCTTGCCGTCATATCCCCACGCGCCGTCCGCGCCCTGCACACCGTGCCACGCATCCTCGATGGTCTTCCACTTGTCCTTCGCCGCGCCTTCGAGTCGCTGAGAGACGGCCCAGAGTCCAAGGACCCCGTATTGCGAGCAGGACAGGTCGATGCGGTTGCTCGGCCCGGGTTGGTAATCGAAAAAACCGGTGGCCTTATTCATCTTGCCGGGCGGGCCGGGCGGAATCATACCTGTCAGGAGCAAACGCGCGTCCCTGGTCATGGCCGCGCGATTTTCGGGTGTCTCAGGAAGGTTCAACCAGACGTTCGCGCGTAAGCCAATCGCGTAATGTCCGGTGATGGTGGCTTTGCGGAGGAAATCGGTCGCCTTGACGATCTTGTCGTTGAGCGGATTCTCGCCGGCCGCCAGCAGCGCGTACGTACACAGTGCTGTGCGGCCGCCCCACTGGCCCTCATCGGCGCCAGAGCCGCTGGCGTTGGCGGGCTTGGTGTCGGTCTTCTCCCAGTGCCCCTTGTCATTCTGCGTTTTGTAGAGAAATGCGACGCCTTTCTTAATGGCCTCCTCGATCTGCTCGGGCGTTGCCGCCCGCGCCTCGGGGATCACTGTCGTCACGCCCGCAAAGAGGCAGAGTGCCGCTACGGCCTTTCCGATGGTGATGCGATTGAAGTTCATGAACGTCGTCCTCTGCGTCTGTCCAAGGTTGTCGATCTCAAGTGCTCGTGCCAATCCCGTGTGTACGTCCTTACGCGTGCTCCTGAAGCCACGGTGCGATCCCACCTCGATCGCGAGCGCGACTCACTCCCCTCGCCAAAGATAAAGCGGCCTTGGCGAAAGCATCTCATTGATGGTGCGCTGATCGATCCCGATTTCGATCTGGCCCACCTTTGCCTTCACCATCGATGACTGCCCCGATTCGCCGCTGATCGCGTCCCACATTGATGCGGCACGCGAATATTTCACCACGCGCGATGACGCGCTCCCGGTGAGGCCCGCTCTGGTACGGGCGTCGCTGATCGCTTGATCGAGATATCCGATCGAATCCACCAATTTCAGTTTCAGTGCTTCCGGTCCGGTATAGACCTTGCCGTTCGCAATCTCATCAACGGTCTTGGCGTCGAGTTTGCGGCCTTTCTGGACGACATTCTTGAAGACGACAAACGCCTCGTCCGCCAATCCTTGCCAGTACGCGGTCTGCGCCGGCGTGTCGTCCTTGAACATGGATCCGGCGTCTTTGAACGGCGTGCCGGTTGACTTGATCGTTGTGTCTTCAATGCCGTACTTCTCGGCGAGCTTCGCCAAGCTGTAGCGCGGAAGCAGCACGCCAATGTTGCCGGTCCAGGTCGTGCGTTGGGCAACAACGTGATCGGCAGCACAGGCAATGTAAAACCCGCCGCTGGTCGCCAGCCCGCCCATCGAAACGATGATAGGAACGCCATGCTCCTTCTTGTAACGGAGGAGGCGTTCGTAGATCTCGTCCGATGCGTTCACCGATCCGCCGGGCGAATCGACTTGGACGACCAGTGCCCGCACGGTCGAGTCCGCTTCGATTTCCTTCAGCAGGAGATCGGTCTGTTCGCGGGTGGCATCGGTGATGACACCCGTGATTGGCAGCAGCGCGATCGTGTTCTTGGCGTCGCCGGCTTCAATCACGTCCTTCGCAACGTGCTCTGCCGATCCGCTGGTCGCAACCTTGTAAATCAGGAAGTACAGATTCAGTGAGACCGATACACCGAGGATCGACACCGCCAGCGTCGTGAAGATCGCACGGGCAAATCCCCCACGCGAAGGAGGCGGCGGGTAGTACGCCGGGGCAGGCGGATAGAACATCATCGGCTGGGGCGGCATTCCCCCAGGCGGCATCGGCGCGCCGCCCGGTGGGTAAGGCGGTGGCGGGAGGTTGTTGCCGGGCGGTAATTGCATCGGAGATATTATAGCGTCTCGTTAACACACACGGGATTCACGATCACCGAATCATCAGCGCTGCTTCTGCGGATACTCCACCGTCACGATCCCCGCCGTCCCGCCTCGCACCGCAAACTCGCCTGTCACCGTCATCTTACGCGGCTTCAGCAGCGCCACCAGATCGTCCATGATCGTGTTCGTCACTGCCTCATAGAAAATGCCCTTGTTTCGATAGGCGAGGTAATACAGCTTGAGGCTCTTCATCTCCACACAAGACTTGCTCGGTGTGTAAACGATAGTGATCGTCGCGAAATCGGGCTGGCCGGTGACCGGGCAGACGCTGGTGAACTCGGGGAAGACGAATTTGATCTCGTAATCCCGCTCCGGACGGGGGTTTGGGAAGCAATCGAGGATCGTGCGGGGCGCGTCGATCTGTCCGGGCGTCAGGATCGACATCTTGCCCAGCGCTTTGGGTTGAATCTTGGCCATAAACTGAAGTGAGTATAGTCCGGCGCGACGCGATTGGACACGCGGCGGACGACGTGTACATTCGGGAACTCACTCAAATACAGGAAACGCACTCATGTCCCTCAATCTCCGCCCCGCCGAGTCGTGCAAGTATGACCTGATGTCCCTTGGCGAGTGCATGGTCCGCCTCAGCCCCCCCGGACACGGCCGGATCGAGTTTTCCCCGACGCTCGAGGTCTGGGTCGGGGGCGGCGAGTACAACGTCGCCTACGCGCTATCGCGACTAGGCCTTCGGACCGGGTTCCTGTCGCGCCTCGTCGACAACCCCGTCGGCCGGATCATCGTCAACCATGGACGCGCGGTTGGCGTCGATATGTCCCATGTGGCAATGGCGAAGTATGACGGCGTCGGCAAGGCGGACCGCATCGGCCTCAACTTCACCGAAGTCGGCACGGGCGTCCGCGCCAGCGTCACCCTCTACGACCGCGGCCACTCCGCCGCCATGAACA
>JBBRFH010000208.1:0-6400 GCA_038224615.1 Tepidisphaerales bacterium | reverse complement strand
GAAGCCGCTGACGGTATTCCTGACCGACGGGGCCGTCGCCATCCACAACAACGTCGCGGAGCAGGAGATGAAGCGGATCGCGCTGAACCGAAAGAACAGCCTGTTCGTCGGCAACGCCCGCGGCGGAGAAACCGCCGCGATCCTCAGCAGCTTCACCAGCACCTGCCGCCGGCACGGCATCGACCCGCAGGTTTACTTCACACAACTGCTGACGAATCTACCGACCACCCCGGTGAGCCAACTCGACAAGTGGCTGCCAAACCAATGGCAACCGCCGATGCGCGGGGTGTAGTTCGTGTGGCGGACACGCTCCTTTTAAGCACAAGCCGACGCAGATCATGCCGCGGCCCACTGACAGGAGCCTGTCAGTGCAACGAATAGATTCTGGAAAATCCAACACGGACGTGCCACACTGGCGCACGCCGATCCACTTGGGAGGGGAGAACCGCTCGCCGTGGCTGTCGACTACGGACGCATCCACCGCTTGTTAAATATCCTCATTCTCATCGAAGGAAGCGACGGCTGGCGCAGGAATGCCGGGTAAAAGAGCGGACGATCTACCGCGACCTGAAGATGCTGGAAGGCGCGGGCAGCCGCGCCGCCTACGACCGACTCGCCGCCGTACGTGAGACTCTGACCCAGCGCGGGCTTTCTCGGGGCTCCATCAACCAGCAGATTCGCCGGCGTGTCCTGAGTCCTATCAGCTTATCTAGCCGGCCGAGAACACGATGCCACCACCCTCAGCGACGGGTCGAAAACAGTAGTCGAACAACGGGTTCGGGCTTCAGCAATTCGTCGGCTGAAATGCGCTACCTGAACTGGATGTCCGAGGCGTGCTGGCCGACTTCGATGCCGGCCTCGGCGGGGTTTTTGGCGCGCTTGCCGTTGATGGTCAGGTTCTCGAAGACGACGCCGTGTACGGCCCGGTCCGACGCAAAACCACTGATCTCAGACCGCGGCAGCGAAACGCCAGTGAACGAGATGTTTTTGAACGTGATTCCCTGGACGCCTCGGCCGGGCTCGGTGTTGTAGGCTCCGTTCTGAAACACGCGCAGATTGATTAGCTGCCCGAGCGTGAAGGGTTCGACGCGGATGTCTTCAAAGGTGACGTCCTTGACGAGAATTCCATCGCCGGCGTTGATTGTCATGCAGCCCTGGTATCCGGGGCCGGGTTGGTTGTGCTCGAGGATGTCGATATTCTTGAAAGTGATGTTGGAAAGCGTCTCGGCTTTTCCGGGCGTGCCGTGAATCCCCATGAAAATCGGATGTGCGACGTCGGCCCAAAACGTCGAATTAGTAACCGAGATATCGCGTCCGTCGCCTGCGAACATCCAGCGGCCGCCGTAAAAGGCGATGCAGTCATCGGAGCTGCGAATAAACACATCGTCGATCTTCACTCCGGTACATGACATCGCGTCGATTCCGTCGGCCCATTGCGACACGCTGAAGCTGCGCGTGTTGCGGATGCGCACGTCGTGACTGCTGCCCAGCCCAATGTGATAGCCGACGGCGTCGAGAATGGTGATGCCCTCGATCGCTATGTTGCGGCCGAAGTCAATCCGCACGCCGTTTGATCCCTTGCGGCCTCCGGGCGTGAATCGATCAGTCTGGTCGATCACGCCGCGGCCGCGAATCACGACGTTTTCGACGTGATCGCATGTGAACTGACCTCGGACGACCGCGCCCGGCGCCAGATAGATCGTCTCGTTCGACTTGACCTTGTACTCGAACGGATCGAGTTGATGCACGCCCGGCCCGAAGTAGGTGACGTTGCGCCCGCCGCGGGTGGGCGCGCCGTGCTCCGGCTCGCCGGCGAAAAGGTGCAACTCGCGGGCCTTGTCCCCGTTGGCGGCGATGACGAGCTTCGCGGGGCGATCGAGGGTGAAGCGGATTGCCGAACCGTCGATCCGTCCCGTCACCTCGCGGGCGATGGGTCGGACGGTACACGATTGCAGCGGTGCGTAGTCGACGTTCACTTCCACTTCCACAGTGCCCGTGAAGTCGAACATCGCGACCGAAGCCGCCGATGCCAAATGGTTGTCGTGGCCTTGCTCGTTGCTGCGGAATTCCTTCACCACCAGCACGCGATAAATGAAGACCTCCTTCCATTCTCCGTTGGGCACGCGTACCCGGAGGCGGTAATCGGGATTCGGCTCCACACCGGCCGGTGCGGGTGCGACGGCGAGCGTGGATTTCGGCGCAGCGCCGACCGCCTGCGCGGGAACCCAGTGAAAAACACTCAGGATGGCCAACGTCAGAGCGAACGAAGTCGACAGGCAGTGCATCGAGAAAAATTCATGCATCGACGTCCTCAGGAAATGGAGACTGATAATGTTGAATCCGCTTGCAATGGTCGAAGGTCCGATCGCCGGCTAACGCCTTCTCTTAACCCACTGGATTGGTGGTGGAGTGGAGATTGTCACATCGATACAGGTGCTTTCAAAAATCACCTACGGCCGCACGCACGGGGCGTTGCTAGTTGAGCAGCAGTGCGAACAGTTGGCGCGCCGACTCCGTTGTCAGTCCAGCGATACTTTCGCTTCGCAGCCCGGCAAAGCCCGCCGAGAGGTCGAGCCTGCTGATGATCACCCGGCCCTTTGCGGATGAGCGCATCGTCACCGGCTTTCCGCCGCCTTCGATGAGCATGGCGCCGGTCCGCAGTCGCACAACATTTGCGAGCGGCGCGGGCAGCGGTGTGCTGGTCGCAACCGGCCAGCCGCGCGCCATCAATGTGTCAATCGCCGCCGACGACTTCTCGCTACCCGTGGCGGCTTCAAGCAGCACGGTGCCGCCCGCTTCGGTATAGGCTTGCAGCATCTTCAGTTGGGCATCGTCGATCGCCGTATTTTCGTCCACGGGTAGATGCACCAGGCGTATTTGCGGATCCAACGCGGCGCCCAGCGGCGCTGTCAGCACGGTCAGCCCGATTGATTTCTCCCGAAGCGCTGCGACCAGCGCCGGAAACGCGTTGGGCTCTTCGTTCTTGCGCTGGAGATGGAGGATCGACACGCGGGCCGTCGGCTCCGGCGACACCGCGACCGGGCCGGAACGCGTCGGTAGCGGTCCGCCCGCGTATTGGACGATGTTGGCGCCCAGCTCAAGCGCCTCGGCCGAGGCCGGCGACGCCCCCGCCTGCCACAGGCGTGACGAATCGACGTCGTTCAGCAGCAGGATCAGCTCGCGTGTTCCGTTGCCCATCGCCTGGACGGTTGGCTTTCGCTTCCATTGTTGTGCTTTAAACTGCTGTCCGGTGTATAGCGGATGGTCGTCGGGCAGCGTCCGCCACTCGATACCGGGGTAGAGCTTCCTTCCCAATGCGCGCACGGCATCAATGAAGGTCTTGGCGCGGTTCTCGGGTGAAAACACGATCAAGCCGCCGCGGTCAATGTACGCCTTTAGAGAAACGACGTCGGCATCAGAGAAAATAGGCGCGAGTTCTCCTGTGACGTAGAGCACCGGCGCGTCATCAAGGTCCGCGGGTGTCGCCAAGTCGACAATTTGCCAGCGGCAAATGGCCTCGGTCTGACGTTGAATCCATTGCGTCATCCTCGCCACATCGCGCGACCGTAAGTTCCAGCTCGCCGACTCCTTGTCATCATTGACGGCGGTGTAACGAAGCTTGTTGAGCGCGACCCGGGCGTCCGCGTGAGTCAGGAACAGCAAGGCGAACGCGGTGTCGATCGTCGGATCGCCGGCCCCGTCGACACCGCCGACCCAAACCCCCTGCGCGCTCTGACGCGAGCGAATGAATTCAGATCCGCGCTCGAACCAGACCTGGCTGCCCAGGCGTTTCAAACCTCCGGCGACGCCAACGCGTTCGAGCGCGTAGAGGGCGTAAAGGGACCGAGGGCCGTTGAAATCGAACGAGAACACCGAATCGAAATTCGTAGACAGCCACGCGATGGCGTTGTCGATATTCGGGTCGTTCTTGTCCTTGGGCGAACTTCCGGTCGCGACGGCGTCGCGAATGAGCAACAGCGTCGCAATGCCGGCTGCGGTCATGCCGGGGTGCGGTTTGCGGTACATCTCGTTCTCGCGGTCGTCCGGCGCGTAGGCCCAGGAGCCTTCGGGTCGTTGACGGTCGCGCCAGGCTTTGTCCGCCTGCCGCCAGTAGCGGAGCGGGATCTCGACACCACAGTCTCGCGCCGCCGAAAGCCCAAGCACAGTAATCTGCGAGTTGCTGGCGTCGGGCTCGTGGTGGATGCCCTGCCCATAAGTGCTCCAACCGGTGGGCGCGACGGCAGCAAGCAGATTCTCTGCGTCGCGCTTGGCGAGTTTCTTAATCTCCGGCCACTGCGGCATCGAGGAAAACGCAAGGCAGCGAAACGCCAGCGCGTAGGTGCCCCGCGGCGACGGCGAGCTTTTCAGGAACGCGATCGCCTTCTCCAGCCGAGGGTCGGCGACGCGTTCGCCTGCGCTGAGTAGTGCGTACACCGCCAACGCAGTGCGGCCGGTGTATTGCGCGCCGGACGTGCGCAGCATGTTCTCGTCGGGCTTGTACGGATCGCGCTGCTCGACGGTTTCCCAGTTGCCAGCCGCATTGAGCGTGCCGTACAGCGCTGCCACGCCGCGCGCGATCGACTCGCTGCTGGTCGCGCACTGCGCGACTGAAGTCGCAAGCGCAATGGCAATGGCAGTAATGGCTGACTTCAGGTGCATAGGGAACGTTTCGACACCAGGTCGAAAGATACGGAACGATCGCACTTTACGGGTTCAGATTCAGGCGGCGTGTTCTTGCGATCAGGGCGGGCATAGGCGCAGCGGGCCGCTTCCCGATTCCTTCCGGCCGGGCGGGTTGTAGATCGCCTCCAGGAGTTTCTGGCCTTCCGCAGAATCGGCATTAAGCCAAAGCGAACCCGCATCAGGTCGGCGGATCAAGATTCCGCCACGCACAGGCGGCGGTGCACCGATTGCACTTGTGCTCGCCACTGCCTTGACGCGTGCGATCGCTTCATCGGTGTATTTCTCGTAATAGGCCACAAACTTATGCCCGATATCCGATGGCGTGAGATAAATCGCGCGGACGACGGTTGGCTTGCCTGACTCGCCGATCAAAGGCGGAAGCTCGTTTGACGCGCGCGTAGTGATCTTGCCGGTCTCTTCGTCGATGTAAAAGGCCGCCGGCCATTCGGGGGGCGATGACGGCCAGTAGTAGGTTGCGATTAACACCGCCGCGAGCGCGACAGGCAACAGGGCAAATACGACCGAGAGCACCTGACGACGCTGCGAGATGTCCCGAATCGTCTGGATGATCATGTGCGAAATCCGCTTACTGACCCCAATAGAAGTAGTGGCCTTGGTACGTCCCGGACTGTTCGTGAGCAAGCGACCAGTTATTCGCGGTAAGAGTCTCGCCGACCGCGCCGGTTACCCTGTCCTTGTATCCAGGCCGTGCGCCTTCGACGTGCCCGTCGGCGTAAAGGATATTTTGGAACGACGCAATCTTGGGATTACGGCGATCGGCATGATTGATGACATAGCCGTTGCCTTGCGCGCCGCCGCCCCCCCACCAGACGGTGTCGGCCGCAAGCACACGAGGGCCGCCTTTGTCGCTGAGCCGGAGTGCCGGCTGTCGAGCGCCCCAGTTGAAGCCGCTGGCGTTCGTGATCGCTGAAATTTGCGGGAAAGCGCCGAGTGTCCGGGTCTGTACGCCGGCGACGTACACGTAGCTCGTCTGAATGGCGTAGCCGTAGCCACCGTTGTTTACCCAGGCCTGATAGGACATGTCCGCCTTGTACACCACCGACGGGCAATTGAGCCATAGTGCAAGCGGCACTTTGCTGACCGAGCCGGTGGCAACGTCCGTGAACTGCACATCGACGGTTTGGCCTGCCGGGGCGTAGCGAAGCAGTCCCTGGTATGACGAGCCGAATCGACGCCACACATTGGTATTGTCATCGTTGGCGGGGTTGTAATTAAGCAGCACGGGAAACGCGACGGCGTTTTCCGGATTCGCCAGTTGCCCATAGCCCCAGGCAGCAGGGAACACGCCCTTATGATCGTTGGCGAACATAAAACAGGCCTGCCCGAGCGTCTTAAGGTTCGACGCGCACTTGATCCGGTTCGCCTGCTCCCGGCTTTTGGCCAGCGCAGGCAGCAGTATGGAAATCAACAGCGCGATGATGCCGATGACGACCAGCAATTCAACGAGGGTAAAGGCATGCCGTTTCATAAGTCCTCCGCGCCGGCTGAGGAGGATTACGCTCGTCAGCACTAAATTGTAGGCTTCAGCCGCCACTAAGTGAAATGCCGCCCGCGACGATCAGGCCCCGGGCGACAGAGGAGGCGAAAGCGTGTGTTACCGACGGCGACGACGCAACAGGCCAGCCGAGGCCAAGCCGAGCGCTGCGAGCGTGGTTGGTTCGGGGACGACAGTCACGTCAGAAGCGGTCTGCCCAAA
>JBBRFH010000207.1:0-6406 GCA_038224615.1 Tepidisphaerales bacterium | reverse complement strand
CCATCGAGCAGATGCGCCGGCAGCTCGACGCCAATGTGCTGGCAGTCACCCGGCTGTGTCAGCTCGTGCTTCCGCTCATGCAGGCGAGGAAGTGGGGCCGCGTTCTCAATCTCGGCTCGATCCAGGGAATCAAGGGCAACTCGCACGCCCCCGCGTACGCCATGAGCAAGGCCGCGATGGAGAATCTAACCAAGGCGATGGCCCGCGAGTTCGGGCGCGACGGCATCACCATCAACTGCATCGCGCCCGGGTGGTTCGACACCTACCGCAATCGGGAGTCGTTCAAGAACGACGAGGACAAGCTCAAGCAATCCAAGTGGCTGCCCATCCCGCGCATCGGAGTCGCAGAAGATTGTGCCGGCATCACGCTGCTGCTGTGCAGCCGGGCCGGCGAGTACATCACGGGGCAGACCATTCACGTCGATGGGGGCATGTCGATCCGATGAACATCACCCCACCCGTACCGCATCGTGATCCTTCTCTCGTCCCCTTCGTTCGCCTGCGCGATCCGAAGACCTACGTTGCCTGCCCGCTCGATCTGCGTGAGGACGAGGAGGCGCGCGACTACTGGGTCAAGTTCTTCAAGCACCACATCATCACGATCGGCAACCTGGGCATCGGCGTCGCCACGGCGCGCGGCGAATCGCAGGCGTCGGCCGAGGCACGGGCAGAGTCGCTGCGGGTTGAGTTTTACGATGTCTTCGACGCCTTCCTGCGCTCGCCCGCTTCGTATGAATGCCGGGTGACAATCCTCGTCCTCGACGGTTGGCGCGACGACCTGCTTCGCAAGCACGGCTTCATCGACCCGTTCCAGGACCTCAAGGACAACGAAAACGCCGGCGTGATCGACCTGCTTCCCCGCGTCTGCCGGGGGCTTGATGCGCTCGAAGGGCCCGAACAGATCCGCGCCATCATCGAAGGCGTTTTCGCCGGCAATATCTTCGACATGGGAGCGGCCGGCAGCGCGCAGTTACTGCTCGAAGGCAAACTCGATTTTTTCCACACCCGCAAGAAGCTGCCTGCCCGTCCGTGGTTGATCGATTCGCTCGACGCCTTCACGACCAAAGCATTGGCGCATTCGTGGAAGAAGTGCGTGTTTTTCGTCGATAACGCCGGGGCCGACTTCCTGCTCGGGGCCGTGCCGATGATGCGTTGGCTGGGGCAGCTCGGGACGCGGATCGTCCTGGCTTGCAACGAGCGACCGACGCTCAACGACATGACCTTCGCCGACGTCACCCGCTGGTGGCCGCGCGTGTTGGAGAAGGAACCTTCGATCGCGGGCCTGCCGATCGAAATCGTATCTACCGGAACAGGTGAGCCGCTGATCGATCTGCTGAGCGTATCCCCCGCACTGAACAGCGCCGCAGCGGATGCCGACCTCGTTGTTCTGGAAGGGATGGGCCGGGGTGTCGAAAGCAACCTGATGGCGGAGTTCGATTGCGATGCGATCAACCTCGCAATGATCAAGGATTTCATCATCGCCAAGCGTCTGGGCGGCAAGCTGTATGACGTCATCTGTCGATTTCGATGACGTGCGCTCATATAGTTTCCCGTGGCGGAGGCCATCTCGCAGCGTGTTCCAACAAGGCAGCATCTTCAGCATCGCCATCGACCCGCGGGCCGTCGTTGACGTGCTGCGCCGGGCGGAGCTTCCGGTCGATGTCGCCGGCCCGGACGATGATTGGCGCCGCATCACCATCCGCCCGCGCAGCAACGGCGTGAAGGGCAATCATGCCCTGGTGCTGCGACTCAAGACGCGCCTGACCGACTCGGTCTATTTCCGTAAGCAGCTCCCCGCGATGGCCGGACAGATCCGCCGGCTGGGGATTTCCGTCCCGGAGCGGCAGCAGGCGATGACACAACTGGTGCCGCGCCTCGGCACCTGCATCGGGATGACGGCGATGCCGAGGTTTTCGGATCATCCTGACTTCCTCGAGGCGATCACCCTCGTCGCGCGCACGATCGACGGCATGTTCTCCGTGCCCGCGGGCTTCCTCGATGCCGAGAGCCGTCCGCTGCTGATGGAAGACGGCACGTACGACCCCGAAGCGCGTGTGCCGGCGTTGCCCGAGATCGACGACGTCGAGGACCCGCTTGACGAGCACGCCCACATGGAAATGCCGTCGCCGCGTCGTGTCGCCGAACGGTTGCTGGTGATGACGGTCGTCGCCTATCGCGGCTTGATCGAATCGCCGGAGATCGCCGAATCGAAGCGTGCTGCGCGCCTTGCTCGACTGGCCGACTGGTTCTGGTCACAGGAGATCGGGCATGAGCTCGAGGACCACGAGCGCACGATCCTCGACACGCCGCTGGGAGGCCTCGACCCGGGGACCGTGCAGACACTCGGCGACAGCTTCGACGCTGTCGCCGTGCTTGCGTGGGCGTTGCGGCTGGCAGAGATGCCCTCGCACGACTGCTTCATCGACCGCAGGTATCTCACCGACGCGATCGGGCTTTTCAGCGAGGACGCGCACTTCATCGTCGACTCGGCCGACCTGCGCGATGCAATCGACCTGCGCGCCCAGGCCGACCGCATCATGGCGATCCACTGGCGACTGCGCGAATGGCAACTCCGTCCCGTCGCGGTCGACTTCGCGAAGGTGGCGAGCGAGACGTGGTTCGGCTCGATGGACGTGTCGAATGTCCCGCTGCGCAGCAACGATCTCGCGTTCCACGCGCGCCCCATCGGCAACGCCGACCCGCGCCTTGTCGAACACTCCGCTGCCACCATCGTCCACCGCCATCGCGCCATCAACTGGCTGTGCGGGCACAACGCGATCTACTCCGAAGTCCAGACCGCTACGTGATTGTGCGAGCCTGGGCCGCGAAGATGCCCTGAGCGCGAAGGCAAACGCGAAGAAGAGAGAAGAGGAAACCACCGATCGATCCGCTCACACGGATTCAACCAGAACCAATCTGTGAAGTCGGTGCAATCTGTGGTTTCGTCTGCATTTCTTCGCGTTCACCTTCGCGCCCATCGCATCTTCGCGGCAGGCTTTCGCGTCCGCACTCGAATGAACGGCCCCTCCCGCGTACCATGCATGCGTCTATGGCCAAGCGTGATTACTACGAAGTTCTCGGCGTCTCGAAGTCTGCGCCTGCGGATGAGATCAAGCGGCAGCACCGCAAACTTGCCCGCCAGTATCACCCCGATGCGAACAAGGACCCGAAGGCTGCGGAGCGATTCGCCGAAGTTCAGGAG
The DNA here is from genome assembly GCA_038224615.1 of Tepidisphaerales bacterium. GTDB lineage: Bacteria > Planctomycetota > Phycisphaerae > Tepidisphaerales > Tepidisphaeraceae > JBBRFH01. The sequence continues at coordinate 3,204 of JBBRFH010000207.1, read as the reverse complement.
GCGTACGACATCCTGTCCGAAGAGGGCAAGCGGAAGAAGTACGACCAGTTCGGCCACGCCGCGCCCGGCATGGGGGGCGTGGATGCGGCCATGTACGAGCAGATGCGTCGCCAGCAACAGGCGGGCGGCGGGTACAACACCGGCGGGGCGCGGGCCGAAGACATGGAAGCGGAATTCGGCGGGCAGTTCGGCGACATCTTCGGACAACTCTTCGGCGGCGCCGGCCCGTTTGGACGACAAGGTGGACGACGGCGCCATCCCGGCGCGCCCGACAAAGGACAGGACATCGAGCATCCTGTCACGCTCACCTTCGAGCAGGCGGCGCGTGGCACGTCGCTCCCGCTTCGCATGGACATCGGCGGACACATCGAGACGATCGACGTGAAGGTGCCCTCAGGCGTAAAAGACGGCTCGCGCGTGCGTGTGAAAGGCAAAGGCGACCGCTCCGGCAATCAGCCGGGGGATCTGTTCATTGTCGTCAGCGTCACGCCCCACCGCTATTTCAAGCGCGACGGGCTCGACATCCTTCTCGACCTGCCGATCAGCATGTACGAAGCGCTCCTGGGAACGCGCGTGGAAGTGCCGACGCTCGACGGGCCTGTCACCCTCACCATCCCGCCGGGCACGAGCAGCGGCAGCAAGCTCCGCATCAAGGGACGCGGCGTCAAGCGCGCCGCCGAGGTGGGCGACCAGTTCTGCCAGATCAAGGTGATCGTACCGAAGTCGCTCGCCGACGAAGAGCAGGCGTTCGTCCACGAGATGCAGAAGAAGCACCCGCTCACCCCGCGCGAAGACGTCGGCTGGTAGCCGCGCTACCGGGCGAACGCGATGAGCGCCCCGAGAAACGCCCCGAGCAGAAGCATGCTTCCCAGCATCCAAGGCAGTTCGCTGAGCAATCGGTCACGCATGGTGATCCATGGTGAAAAGTCATCATTTGCGTTTCGCTAACCCCGGGTCAACGCCACGATAATGCGCGCCCGCTTTGGGGCTCCCTCCCCGTCGATCTGCTAAACCGTTCTCCGACAGAATGATACGGCACCCCGCGAAGACATCACCGAGCGCCACAGGGAATGGTACGATGGCACCGATGCTGGCACGGGCGGCGGAAGCGGCGAGTGCTCCCTTTTGTTCGCCCTCCGGCCGGCCGCGGGAATCGAAACCCGCAGCAACCATCTCGGATGGATGCATTTGATGGAAACGCAGCCACGACCCGACGGGAAGCGGATTTTGCGAACGAGTTTAATGTGGACCTGTCCCGAATCCCATTCGCTTAGCAGTTCGCCTCTGCTTTACACACACCTTTCGCAGTCCCCTCGGCTGCATAAGCAGGTCGTATTCCTTTGATGCGGAGGCGGAAGGCAGAGGGCGGAATGCGGGGAGTCGGCCGTCGGGTCCGGTCTGATTCGACATCTGGCACTCGACATTCGACACTTCTGACCCCGCGCGGGCTGCAAGCGCGCTCGCCATTCTTAGCCGATCGCTAACGGGAACCTCAATCGACGTTCTTGCGGGGAGGCAACACTCGCTTCCCGGTCGGCGGAACGACCGACAGATCCAGCGGCAGACGACAAGGATGGACGGCATGTATTACGTCGAAATAGACCTCGGCCAACTGCACACACGCCTGATGACCAGCCGCGAATGCGAGGACGGTGGCGATGAACTGATCGACTGGCTCTGCCGCGCCGGTTTCGTCCGCTGCGGCGAAGGCTGGATGGCCGACGCCGACGCCATGAACCGCCTGAGCTGCAGCGAAATCACCTTCAGCGAACTCGCCGCAACTGCCCACGTCCCGCGCGGCGTCCGCTTGCTGGTCGCGCTCGAGCAGTGGCGTCGCCAGCACGTCGCATCCGCACCGCGCGGTCGAGCGATGCTCGCCTGATCATTGCCGGCGCGGACGGTGTCGCTTCACTGCTGGCGCTGGGTCTGCCCGAGCAGCAGGTTTCGGAAATCGCTTCCGAACGCCTTCAGCGAGGACGGCACGGCCTTCACCTTTCCCGCCGTGCCATCGAGCGCGAGCGTCGTGGCGTTGCGCTGCAGCGCGTCGCCGATCTTGTCGAGGTCGGCGAGAAATGGAAGCTCCAGATCCTTCAGCGGACGGAACGTGCCGATGATGTATCCTTTAATCGGCGACGCGCGCAGCGAGAAGACGTCGTCGAGCGTCAGCGCAGCAGTCGCATACACACTGCGATTGAAGTAACTGAAGACCGGAACGACGAGGCGGCCCGCCTGCAGGCGGAAGGAAAGCTCGCCATACCCGATTGGCTCGCCCGCACTCAGGCCCAGTCGCATCGCGTCATAGAGGACGGCGAAGATTCCGACATTCGCGAAGTCGCTCTGTGTAACCGCAAGGCGGCCGTCGGCGCTAATGGCCCGGTAATCGAACGGATTCCCGAACGCCGTGATCTCCCCGCTCACCCGACCAGGAACGGGCTTTCCGCTGGGATCGGCGATGCGATTCAGTTGCTCAATGTCAAGGCCCTCCGGCCGCAACTGCACGAAGACTGACGGCTGCTGCCGCGCATTCGAGACCGACGGCTGCGTCGTCGCGGCGTCGATCGGCACGCCCGACAACCGACCCCACAACCGGACCGATCCACCCGCGATTGCGATTCGGTTCGGCTCCTGTGGATCGTCCGAAAGCACAACCCGGTCACGATCGACAAACGCCCGCACGCGCGTGTTGCCGATCTCGACGCCGTTGTACGTAGCGCGGTCGCTGTCGACCGTGAAGCGCGCTTCGATCGGCCCGAGCGGGCGTGCCTCGCGCGCGGGCTCGGCGTGCAGACGCACCGAGAGATTGCCCTTCACGTCGCCGACCTGCGGGGCGAGTTGGGCCAGCCGGTCGAGGCTGAGTCCCGTCGCGCCGATCGACAGGCGAGCCCGCTCGATCTCGTCGATGTTGACCGTTGCTTGCCCGAAAATCGTCCCGCCAAGCACCTGCCCGGTAAGGCGCTCCAGCGTGGCGGTGCGATTATCGAGGCCGAGCACGAGCGACGTGTTGCCGATTTCACTTTCGTGTGCGCCGAAAATGCTGTCGAGCGCGATCGATCCGACCGCGCTCTGCCTGGCGAGGTCGGCCTTCACGTCAATCGACCCGCCCGTCCGCGTGTACAGGTCGCGCAGAGGGAGAACGGTAAGCCAATCGGTCAGCGATGCCTGGACGCTTACCCGCGTCGGCTCGGCGAAAGTGGTCGTAACCTC
>JBBRFH010000206.1:0-6434 GCA_038224615.1 Tepidisphaerales bacterium | reverse complement strand
CCGGTCAGGCAGTGCGCGGCGCTTGACGAACTGTGCAACGCGATCCTGAGCGGCAGCGCCTACCTCGGTAACGACAGCGGCCCCACGCACCTCGCCGCCATGCTCGGGCGTCGCGTGGTGGCGATGTTCGGGCCGACCAGCGATGCCGTTGCGTGGGCACCGGTCGGGCCATGCGTCACGATCTTGCCGTTCGAGACGACGACGGATGGCGTGATCGATCAAATCATCGGCGCATAACGCGCTCCGGCGCTGCTCAGCGGATCAGCCGCATCTCGCCGAAGTTCGGCATCAGAGGCGGCACCGCGCTCACGGGTCGGTAGCCGGCGGGCCAGTAGACGAAAAACGCCTTGCCCAGCAGAAACCGTTCCGGCACGCGGCCGGCGTCGGCTTTCAGGTTTTCGTCCTTCAAGTCCACGTCATCGTTCCAGAAGCGGGCGTCTTCGCTCTGGTACGAGTTGTCGCCGAGCACGAAAAATTCGTGCGGTTTGAGCGTCACTACGTGGTTCGGAAAATCTCGGCTCGACGCCCGCCGAGCGTCGCGGCCGTTGTTCTCGTCGCGGTCGAGGTAGTAGACGTCGCGCCAGAGTTGCAGGTGCGTGACCTCTGCCTTGAGCCGATCAGCGCGGATCAGAACCCTCCCCTGCGGCGGCGGGGTGCCGTTCTTAACGCGGTCGATCACCTCAGCGACATTCGGGGCGTACTGCTGCGGGGTCGTCGCCAGCACTTCCTTATCGTTGATCCGCAGCACGACGCGATGATCGACGTTCTCCAGCGATACGCACATCGGCATGCGCATATCGAGCTTGGCCTCGCTGAGGACGATCGCCTGCGGGCGTGACGTCTGCCGCGTCAGCTTCGCGCCGCTCTGCGACAGCTCGGCGGTGAACCGATCGACGCCTTTCTCCAGGATTAGCTGCATCACCCCCGGGCCTTCAAGCTTGTTGATGACGCAGGAGACCTTGAGATCGGATACGGGCTGAACGAAGCGATGGTCCTTAATCAGCCCGTAGCCATCGAGGCCGAACATGTCGAGCCCCATGCCGTCGGGGCGATAGGATTGGTCGTATGCCAGCCAGTCGGTCAGCGCACTGTTGTTGGGGTTGGTCTCGGGAAGAAAGCTAAGTTCACCGGCCCCGGCGGAATCGTCAAAGGTGAAGCGCCGTCCGTCGTCGACGCGCCAGCCGTCGCCCATCGTCGGCTTCCACGGCAGTTGCCAGGGCGCATCCTGCCTGGGCGCGCCGTTGATGTTCTCAAACTTCCGCGACAGTCCGATCGGCACATAATCGGCGTCGGAGACGATCCGCCACAGCGCGTCCTGTGCCGGCCGCGGCTTGGTCTGGATTTGGTAGCTCTCGGGCTTGGTGGGGTCGGCACCCCGGGGGGCGACGTAGAGATCGCCTTCTGCAACCATCAGCGACTCGCCGGGCAGCCCGACCAGCCGCTTGATGTAGTTGATCGAATAATCTCCCGGCATCGGCGGGGCGGGGGTCTTGAAAACCACCACGTCCCAGCGCGTCGGGTCGTGCAGCAGGTATAGGTACTTCATCACCAGGATGCGATCGCCGTACCGCAGCGGCGGCTTGGTGGCGTCGTTATCCGGGTCGTCCTTGCTGTCGCGCGGAAACCGGTACGCGCAGTTGGGGCAGAAGATCGTGAAGACGGCGCGGGAATTGGCGTCGATGCTGTAGGTGGCATCGGTCTGGTCGATGGAGCTGAGCGTGAATCGATACCCGCAATCCGGGCAGCGCATCGGCATGTGCGCCCCCAGCAGAGTCGGCGCCATCGACCCCGTCGGGATGACGAACGCCTCGATCACGAAGCAGCGAAAAATGAACGCCAGGATGAACGCAACGAGAATGGACTCGATCGTTTCCTTGACGTTGGTGTCAGATTTGTTGGCGTGTGCAGCCGCGTCGCTCATGGAGGGCCGCATGGTATCGTCCGGGCGACGAGTTGTCGCCAGCGCAATGCTATTGCCACCCGCATCGCACATGAAGCCGCGGGGTTTACCCCGCGGGAGCGCCGGGGAAACCCGGCGGCTTCATGGGGTTGTTTTCATCGACACGCGTGCATGGAAGTTGATCCGCGTCCCGACTAGGCTTGGGTCAACAACCATGATCGACATCCCCGACACTATCCGCGGACTCGTCTTCGACTGTGACGGCACCATCGCCGACACGATGCCCCTGCACTACAAGGCGTGGGTACAGGCCTTGGGCGAGCACGGGGTCAACTTACCCGAGGCGATGTTCTACGAGTTCGGCGGGATGCCGACCGGCCGGATCGTCGAGATCCTCAATGAACGCCACGGCACCAGGATGCCGGTCGAAGAAACCGCCCACTACAAGGAAGACCTGTTTGAAGCGATGATTCCGCAGGTGACGCCGATCGAACCGATCGTGTGCCTGATCAAGGAGTACAGCGGCAAGCTTCCCATGGCCGTTGCGACCGGTGGCTTTCGGCGGATCTGCGAGAAGACGCTGCGCGCGATGAACGTCATCGACCGCTTCCAGGCGATCGTCTGCGCCGAGGATATCACCCGCGGCAAGCCCGCGCCGGACATCTTCCTCGAAGCGGCGCGACGCATCGGGATCGACCCGAAGCAGTGCATGGCATTCGAGGACGCCAACCTCGGCGTGCAGAGCGCGCGGGCGGCGGGGATGGTCGTCGTCGACGTCCGCGAGCACGGGCTTGGGCCAAAATTCTGACGATCGTGATCGAGTGTCGTCCTGTGAAGCCGCCGGGTTCACCCGGCGTACGCTGGCCAAGGCCGGCGGCTTTATGAGCGATCACAAATCTCGCGCTTTCAAACCCCTGTCGCTACGCGCTCCTGGGCTGCTGTCGTTACGCGCTCCGGTGTGCGCCACGCAAACGACAGGATTGTCAGCACGGGGTTGAGCCGCCCGTTGGTCATGTGATAGCCGTCGCGGTGCCTTGCAGTTCTCACGCAGTTGCGGACGATGTCAGGCTTATGGAAAAGACAATCCTCATCACGGGTGCGGCCGGTTTTATCGGGTCGCATGCGGCGCAGCGGCTGATCGAAAAGGGCTATCGCGTCGTCGGCGTCGACAATTTCTCCGATTTCTACGACCGCTCGTGGAAGGAGATGAACCTCAAATCCATCACCGGCGACAAGATCGACGTCGAGGAGATCGACATCACCAACGGCGACGAGATCGCCAAGCTCGTGCGCCTGGTGCGGCCGTGGGGCATCATCCACCTGGCGGCGATGGCGGGGGTGCGGCCGTCGATCGAGCAGCCCGCTTACTACGCGAAGGTCAACGTCGAGGGCACCACCCATCTTCTCCAGGCCGCCGTGAAGACGGGCGTGCAGAAGTTCGCGTTCGCCTCATCGTCCAGCGTCTACGGCAACGCACAGAAGGTGCCGTTCAGCGAGGAGGATAATGTCGAAGAGCCGATCAGCCCCTACGCCGCGACCAAGCGGGCCGGCGAGCTTGTCTGCTACACGTTCTGGCATCTCTATAAGCTGCCGATCGCGAGCCTGCGCTTCTTCACAGTCTACGGCCCGCGCCAACGGCCGGACCTGGCGATCCACAAGTTTACCCGCCTGATCACGGCGGGCAAGCCGGTGCCGTTTTTCGGCGACGGAACGACCAGTCGCGATTACACGTTCGTTGACGACACCGTCAGCGGCATCATCGCCTCCCTCGAGAAGGTGGAAAAATTCCGCATCTATAACCTGGGCGGCAGCAACCCCGTCTCGCTGAACGAGCTTATCGCCGAGCTCGAGCGGGCGATCGGCAAGAAAGCCAACCTCGACCGCAAGCCCGCCCAACCCGGCGACGTTGAACGAACCTTCGCCGACCTGACCCGTTCAAAATCGGAATTGGGCTACGAGCCGAAAATCTCCCTTGCCGAAGGGCTGAAGCGGTTCGTGGCATGGTTCAATGAGTTCGGGCACCTCTACAAACTGCCCGGCGAGAAGTGATCGGTCGCACGGTTGTCGAACAATAGCGAAATCGAAAGCCCCGGTCAGGCCTGACCGGGGCGTTCTGTTTCTCAATGTCTGATTGCTCGGAACTGCTACGGTTGTTGTAGAGAGGCCCGCAGGGACGTGATTTCGTCCTGCATGAATCGCCCGGCGTTTGGATTGGCTTTGATCTGCGCGTCGACGCGCTTCAACTCGGCGCTGGCGGCGTTGCTGTCGCCCTTCTGCTGGTAGACGCGGGCGAGGCCGACGCGGGCTTCGAGAAGATCGGGATTCTGCTTGAGCGCGCTCTCAAATGCGGCCTGCGCTTCGGCGACTTTGCCCTTGGCCAGCAACACGCGACCCAGCGTGTCAACGTATGTGGGGGCGGTGGGGTCGGCCTTGATGCTGAGGCGGGCGAGACGCTCGGCCTCGTCCAGATCGCGGTTCTGCGCAGTCAACATGCAGGCCAGATCATTGGCGGCGGCGGGATGATCGGGCTTGACGGCGAGGACCGATCGCACCGACCGCTCGGCGTCGGCGGGCTTGTCGAGCTGCGCCTGCAGCCCGGCGAGCAGCATGAGCGCGTCGACATCGCTCGAGCGCTCGGTCAGAAATGCCTGCAGCTTCTTCGCGACCGCCGCGAGCGCAACGCGGTCGTCGACATTGCGTGCCAACTGCGTCCGCAACGACAGCAACGCGAAGCGCTCGTCCCACGCGTCGGCGGGTGTTGCATCCTCGATCGGCTGGCACCATGCGTGGGCCTCAGCGGTCGTCGGCGAGAACGCGAGCGCCAGCGAGCGCCATGTGCGCCGGCCGGTGCCGTCCTGAAGCAACGGCGTCAGCAGCGTGCGGGCGGACGCGCCGTTGTCCAATGCGATCATCGCCCGCGCGAGTGTGACGGCGGCCTGCGGCTGCGTGCGGACGTCGGACTCGATCGCCTGCCGATGCGGTGCGAGTTGCTGGATCGCCGCGTCGGGCTGCTTGAGTTCGACCAACGCCTCGGCGATCGCCGCATCGGCGTCGAGCGGGTTGGAAGGCAACCGCTGCTTCCATTGCTCGGCGGCGACGCGCATGTCGGCCCAGCGGCGTGCCGAACGCATCGTGTGTACGTTGAGCCGTGCCGCCGCCGGATCGGTGGGCAGCGCTTCCATCGCGCGGCGCGCCAGCGTGACGGCGTCGTCGTAACGGCGCAGCAACAGGTACTGGTCGATCATCTCCTCCTGCAGCGGCAGGAATCGCGGGTACTTGTCGGCGATCGCGCGAAGCCGTCGCGTCCACTCGTCGCGCGGCATCCTGCCGGCCTGCACCTCGGCGATCGCCTTGAGTGTTTCGACTTCGGGGGCGCGGCTCGGATCACGCGCCAGTGCATCGATCAACGGCTGAAGATTGTTCGGGTTTTTCTGTTGCGCCAGCAGCGCCTGTGTTTCGAGCACGCGGTTGGCGATGGCGGCGCTCTCGGGGTACTTGATGGCGGCCTGGCGGGCGTACGACGAGGCGTCTTTTTCGTTCTGGCGCCGCAGAAGGAAATCGATCAACGCCAAGGCGCCCTGGTCGCCGCCTTCGTCGAAGGCGCGGTGGAACGCCTTCTCGGCCAGCGCGTAATCGCCGAAACGCTCCTCGAATCGCCCGGCAGCAATGGCTGCGTCGCGGACGGGGACGGAGGCGCTCCAAACGCGGGCGATCGTGGCGCGGGCCTTATCCAGGTCGCCGCGCGTCGCGTAGAACTCAGCGGCTGAACCGATGGCGGCGGGGGTGACGTCGGGGCTGGCCAGCAGCGCCGCAAAAATCGGGTCGGCCAGTCCCGGTTGCTGTGTGCGGCGGTACATCTCGGCCAGCAGCAATCGACCCGGCGGGGCGAGCACGCCCCGTTCTTCCTCGGGGGTCAGCAGTTCGATCGAGCGCTTGTTCTCGCCGATGTCGGCGTACATCGACGCCAGCAGCACACGCTGCCGCGCCGTCATCATCGCGCCGCTGGCAAGCTGGCGGAGCACGTCGCGCACCTGGTCGACCTGCCCTTGCTGTTGAAGAAGCCGGACCAGTTCGAGCACGACGGTCGCCGAGCGCGGGTCAATCGACTGGGCAGCACGCAGGTGATCGATGGCGCTCCCCGCGTTGCCGGTGCGCTCCAGCGCCCGGGCCAGCTCCAGTCGCGGCTCGATCTGCCGCTGCGATTCGCGCACGATTTCCGTCAGGATTGTCACGGCTTCAACACCGTCCTTCATCACGTCGGGGCTTTCGATCAGCCAGCGGGCGCGCTGCAGCTTCCACTGCTGCCCGTCCTCGCCGGTGAGCTGGTGCAGACGCTCGATCGTGTCGGCGACAAACGCGCGCTCGGAACGAACCGTGGTGGCTGACGAAAGGATCGTCCGTTGCACATCGAGTGAGCCGGCCTGCGCATTGCCGAGGCGCTTCCAGGTTTCGGCGGAGGTCGGGTCGTTGGTCGCGTCAAGGAATTGTGCCCGCGCAAGCTCCCAGGCGATCTTCGTCCGCGCGTTGCTGACAG
>JBBRFH010000205.1:0-6436 GCA_038224615.1 Tepidisphaerales bacterium | reverse complement strand
TCCATCTCGACAAGGTCGAGCAACTCGGCGTCGTCGACGAGGTCGATCTTGTTGAGGAACACCACGATCTTCGGAACGCCGACCTGACGGGCGAGCAGGATGTGCTCGCGGGTCTGGGGCATCGGGCCGTCAGCGGCGCTGACGACGAGGATCGCGCCGTCCATCTGGGCGGCACCGGTGATCATGTTCTTGATGTAGTCGGCGTGGCCGGGGCAGTCGACGTGAGCGTAGTGACGCTCCGGGGATTCATATTCCACATGCGAGGCTGCGATCGTCACCGTCTTGGTGGCGTCGCGGTCGATACCGCCCTTGGCGATATCCTTATAGCTCTTTGCCTTCGTGCCGTACTTGGCAGCCGAGCGGGCAGCCAGCGCTGCGGTCAGCGTGGTTTTGCCGTGATCGATGTGACCGATCGTACCGACGTTCACGTGCGGTTTTTTACGTTCGAATACTTCCTTAGCCATTGGATAATCTCCAAAATTGCCGATTTCTCAAACATTGCCAATTGCCAGTTGGCCTGCCATTCCTGAGCCTTGCGAAATCGGCAATCGGAAATCGGCAACCGGCAATACCAAGCTGGTGGAGAGGATTGAACTCTCGACCTCGTCCTTACCAAGGACGCGCTCTGCCACTGAGCTACACCAGCGTGCGAGCGCTCAATGCACAACTCGCATAAACACAACCAACGCTCCGGCTAAACCGAAAGCGTTAGGGCGGAGCATTGTAAATCCGCGGGGTGCAAAGTCAATTCCACGGCTCGACCCGAATAACGGGAACAAAATAAGCGGTGCGACACAGCGCGATTAGGACTGCTCCAAGGCCCCTCCGGGACACGCAGCGGCTCAATGCCGAGCCTCATTTACCGTGCGAAGGTGCGTGAGGCCCCGAGCCGGCGCGATGTGCCAGCGTGGACGCAGTTACAGCTTCGCGGAATCCAGGGAGCTGTCGACGTGCAGGCCGCATTCGGTTTTTTCCTGGCCCGCCCACCGACCGGCGCGCGGGTCTTCGCCGGGCAGAACGGGACGCGTGCAGCTCAACGGGTTGCAGCCGATCGACAGATACCCCTTCTCGACCAACGGGTGGTACGGGAGCTGGTGCTGCTTCATGTACAGTCCGATTTCGCGATTGCTCCATGGAAGCAACGGACTGACGGCGCAGCAGTTGTTCCGCTTGCTCCACTCGACAATCTGCCGGCTCTGGCGCGTGTCGGCCTGATCGCGGCGGATCCCGCGCAGCCAGGCGCCGGGCTGCAATTCCTTCATCGCGCGGTCGAATGGCTCATTTTTGTTGGCGGCGCAGCACGGTTCGACATTGTTCCGCCAGTCATACTGCTCTTCGCCGACGTCGTGGAGATATTTCACCGGGTCGTTGCGGGTGCGGTAAATCCAGACGTTCAGATCGAAACGCTTCCGCAGCTGCTCCATGAACGCGTGCGTTTCGGGGAAGAGATAGCCCGTGTCGACCATGACAATGCGGATCCGCGGCATCACCTGCACGGCCATGTGCAGCATGACGGCGGACTCGGCACCGAAGCTGCTGCTCATGATCAGCCCGTCGCCAAACTCCGCCGCCGCCCATGCCACAATTTCTGGGGGCGTGCGCGTGTCCAGCAGCGTGTTGATCTCAGGGAGATCGAGGTCGGTGGTCGTGGCGGTTATCATGGGGTCGGTAGTTTGCGAACGGCTGTTTCATCCAAGAGCGAGTCGCGCTTCGATCTTATCCATGAACTCTACAGGAATTCTACGGGTTGCGGCAAAACCGAACCGGATGTGCGGCTTGTTCCCGCCGTGGAAGTCGCTGCCGCCGGTGGAAAGAAGGTTCCAGCGCGCCGCCAACGCGGCTAAATACTCGATCGTACGGTCGTTATGATCGGAGTGAAGCACTTCGATGCCGTCCAGGCCGAAGTCGACGAGGTTTTTCAGCTCGGTTTCCAGCCGGGAATCATTGTCGGCGCGAAGTTGGATTGGGTGTGCGAGCACGGCGACGCCCCCCGCCGCCTTGATCATCTCGATCGCCCGCTTGGGAGTGATGGTCTCTTTGTCCTCGTACGCCTTGCCGCCTTGCCCGAGATACTCATCGAACGCGCGCTGGCGGGAACTGACGTACCCTTTGCGGACCAGGACCTCCGCGAAGTGCGGCCGGCCGATCGTTCCCCCGGCAAGCGCTTCGACTTCCGCAAGCGTGATCGCTACGCCGAGTTGATTCAGTCGCTCGATGATGCGGACGTTTCGGTCGCCGCGCCCGGCGATAAGGCGGCGCGTGAGATCGCCAAGGGCCGGATTTTTCGTGTCGACGCCGTAACCGAGCAGGTGCATCGTGCCGGGGCGTGGATACTCGGCGCTGATCTCGATTCCCGCAAGAAAACGCACCCCGAGTTTCTTCGCTTCCGCCGCCGCCTCGGCGATGCCGCCGATGGTGTCGTGATCGGTCAGCGACAGCCCGACGAGCCCGGCATCGTTTGCGAGTCGCACGACGTCCGCCGGCGCGAGCGTGCCGTCGGACGCGGTGGAGTGGCAGTGGAGATCGACGTACGACATACGGCGGTTCGCGCGGGACGCTAGGGCTTCTTCGCCGGCTTCTTGCGACCTGTCGGGAGATCTTGCGGATCTGGTTCGGGCGGGGTGATGCTGATCGGCTGCTGGTCGGTCTGCACCCGGTAGTACTTGGCAAGTTTCAAGACGTAGCGGTCGGCGAAGGCGTCGGTGCCTTTGACGACCGTGCCCTCGACGCCGATGGGTCGGCCGACGTAGTCGATACCCCAGCCGGGGATGCCGATGATGCTCAGCCGGGCGTTGTCCTTCAGCCGCAGGAACGGCCCGCTCGGGCTATTGGCGGCGTTGCCTTGCAGGGTCACCGAGCGATTCTCGTACACCTGCCAGTTTCCTGGCGCTTCGGTGACGACCTCGGGCGTGCCGACGCCGGCGCAACCACCGACGGCCAGCAGCGCGGCCAAGAGCACAGCGCAGCCGCTGGCGACGCGAACGATAGAGGCAGGTGACGAGTTCATGCGGTCAGGTAGCCCTTCTGCTCCAGGTACGCCACGATCTGCTTGGCCGCAGACTCAGGCGACTGCGATTCGGTATCGACAACCACTTCGGCATTCTCCGGCGCTTCGTACGGGTCGTCGATCCCGGTGAAACCCTTGATCTCGCCGGCACGCGCCTTCTTGTACAGCCCTTTCGGGTCGCGTTTTTCGGCCTGATCAAGACTCACCTTGACATAGACCTCGACGAACTCGCCGCGTTTGCAGGTCGTGCGAATCAAATCGCGATCACGCCGGTACGGGCTGATGAAACTTGTGATCGCGATTACGCCCGCGTCGGCAAACAGTTTCGCGACTTCGCTTATGCGGCGGATGTTTTCCATGCGGTCGTCGGGACTGAACGCCACGCCAAAACGTTTGGAAGCGGCCTCGGTGTATCCGGATTTTTCCTGCAGCTCTTTCGGACTCTTGTTGAGCCCGAAGCGAATGTTGTCGCCATCGAGCCGATACGTCACCCGGCCGCGCTGTAGCAGCATCTGTTCGACGATCGAACCGATCGTGCTCTTGCCCGATCCGCTCAGGCCGGTCATCCACAGGACGACGCCTTTTTGCTTCAGGACCTGCTGGCGCTGTTCACGCGTGACGGCACCCTCGTGCCAGGTGATGTTCGTCTCCGTGTTGGTCAGCGGTGTTGCCAAGGCCGTCCAGTCTTATCGACCCGCGGCAAAATCTTCAATGCCAACGGCGACGTCAGGGCCGTGCAAGCATCTTCTTGTCGGCCGTGACAACGCGTACCATCTGCACCCTCGCCAGCACCACAAATTCACAATCGAAAGTCGCATGAGATGCGGTGGCCGCCAGTCGAATCACCTCCGGTCACGACGCCTGCGTATCGATGCTTTGAATCCGCGATTTGGCATCCGCGATGAGTTTCATCGCGTGGTCGGTATCGAACTGCTTCGTTCGCACATGGCTGGCCATCACGTTGACGAACTCGTAAAGCCATACACCCGGGGCGATCCAGTCGCTGTCACGAAACTGTACCGACCTGGCGGCGGCGGTGTGAGGACCGGGAACGAGCAGATAGGTGACGAGGTTAACGTCGGCAACGATCATTGCTGCCACTCATCACGCGCCTGACGGATCAGTTCGTCACTGGTTTCGCCGACGCACTTAGCGCGCAGAGCCGCCGCGCTGCGGTCCAATTCTTCAACTTCGTCTGGGGTTCTGACCCTTGGTTCGATACGAAGTCTTCGTGTGGCCAATCGTTCCATGGCCACGCGCTCAAGTGGGATATTGCGTGCTAGCGCGCTCGATTCGAGCTCGCGAATGACGTCATCGGGGATGTCGGTCAGGACGAGTGTTGCCACAGATGGAGTTTAGCAGAGCAATGACCGGCCGCGAAGCAGTTTTTACCCGACGGAAAACCGGCGGCGACCCGTGGGCCGCCGTCAGGTTCGCTCACGCTGTTTGTATGGCAAAGGCCCGCATTACTCCTGTTCAAACAGCGGCGTACTGAGATAGCGTTCGCCGATGCTGCACAGGATCGCGACGATGATCTTGCCCTTGTTCTCGGGACGGGCCGCGAGCTTGGCGGCGGCGGCGACGTTGCCGCCGCTGCTGATGCCAGCGAAAATGCCCTCTTCCTTGTGGAGACGGCGGGCCCACTCGAAGGCCTCTTCGTCGGTCACCTGGATCACTTCGTCGATCGCGTCCAGATGCAGATTAGCCGGGACGAAACCCGCGCCGATACCCTGGATTTTGTGACGCCCGGGCTTCACTTCCTGGTGGGCGCGGGTCTGCGTGATGACCGGCGAGGCCACCGGCTCGACCGCGACCGCCTTGAACGACGGCTTGCGCGATTTGATCACTTCCGCCACACCCGTGATGGTGCCGCCCGTGCCGACGCCGGAGACGATGAAATCGGCCGTGCCGTTGGTGTCGACCCAGATCTCCTCGGCGGTCGTCTTGCGATGAATCTCGGGGTTGGCGGGATTCTCGAACTGCTGCGGGATGAACGAGTTCTTCGTCTCGGCGGCGATCTCCTTGGCCTTGTTGATCGCGCCCTTCATTCCGTCCGCCGCCGGCGTCAGTACGAGCTGCGCGCCCAGCGCCTTGAGCAATTTGCGCCGCTCGAGCGACATGCTCTCGGGCATCGTCAGGATCAGCTTGTAACCCTTGGCCGCCGCGACGAATGCCAGCGCGATGCCGGTGTTGCCGGAGGTGGGCTCGACCAGGACGGTGTCCTTGGTGATGTCGCCCGACTTCTCGCCGGCCTCGATCATCGCCAGGCCGATGCGGTCCTTCACGCTGCCGAGCGGGTTGAAAAACTCGAGCTTGGCGAGGACGGTCGCGCCGCCTTCGGGGATGATCCGATTGAGCCTGACCAGCGGCGTGCCGCCGATGGTTTCGGTGATGTCGTTGTAAATCTTGCCGTGTGGTTTGAGAGGCATGTCGGTCTCCTTCGTTTCGCTAATGTGTTCCTGTGTGCCGGGGTTTATGGATAGTGGATCGCCGGGCCGGCTGCAAATTTATTTACGACTGAGCCACTTCGATTACCTGCTGCTCGATGAACCGCCGCGTCGGCGACTCTTCGAGCACCCATGATCGCACGTCGCAGGCGCCGTCCATGCGGACGGAGACAATGACGTAACTGTAGACGGCCCACGCCGCGTCGAGATCGAACGCGCTCGGGACCGCAGGCGCATCCGGGTGCGTGTGATAGAAGCCGACGACTGCCAATCCGTCCGCCTCCGCCTCCCGCTCAACGCGCATCTGCTGCAGTGGGTCCAGGAGAAAGCGGTGCGTCCGTTCGGCATCAGCCGACCAGACGTTGCTCGCCTCGACCACCCGCACCACGTTCGGGCCCGCTGGGTCAGCGCGTCCGACGAGGATTCCGCAAACCTCCAGAGGACGTCCGGCCCGCGACGTGGCGCGGATCGTTTCCAACGCTTTCGAGGTCAAATACAACGCATTCATGATATTCCCAAGTTTTCCGATAGGCAACTAGAGAATCAGATTCCGACCCGGACGGATTGTCCCACCGTCCATTTGGACCGGTAGCGGCCTTCCTTGGCCGTGGAAGCGCCATCGAGGCCAACCGTGTATTTGCCGAACGCGCCGTTCTCGTACGCAAACGTCTCGCAGTCGTCTTCGTATTGGAGGGCTCCCCCAGTCGGGTTGCCGTAGATGTGTGGGACGATTCTGATCGCCTCGCCCACATGCGCCACGACCTCGGCCAACAGCAGGAGCGTGTCGGCCTTGACGAACAGCGGGACGCGATCGAGACCGCAGGCGTAACTGATCGTCTGGCCGCCAGTGTAGCGTTGGCCGGTCGTGAAATCCTGCCAGACTCCCGCGGGTAGGACGACCGTGCGTTCTGCCTGCCCCGCCACCATCGGCGCGGCCATCAGTGATTCGCCGATCATGTACTGGTCATCCACCTTGCGCACT
>JBBRFH010000204.1:0-6445 GCA_038224615.1 Tepidisphaerales bacterium | reverse complement strand
AGGTCAAGCCCGACGGCTTCCGCATGACCTACCGCACCAGCACCAACGGCAGCACCGTCGGCGCCGGCTCGGGCGCATCGACCGTCCCCAACGCCTACGTCCGACTGCAGCGCGTCGGCAACACCTTCACGACCTACACGTCGACCGACGGCGTGAACTGGTCGGCATTCAGCACCATCAACGTGTCGATGGGCTCGACGATCTACGTCGGCATGGCCACCAGCGGGCACAGCACGACCAGCACCGTCACCGCAGGTTATCGCGGTTTTGGCGACACCGTGCTGTCGCCAACGACGCCCAGCACGCCCGCGGCGCCGACCGGCCTCACCTCCGCCGCCAACTCGCCGACCAAGGTGACGCTCAACTGGGTCGACAACGCGACCAACGAAACCGGCTACCGCGTCGAGTACAAAATTGGCAGCGGCGCGTGGGGCACGCTGGTGAATCTCGGTGCCGGCGTGACGAGCTACCAGCACACCACCGCGGCCGCGAGCACCACCTACACCTATCGCGTGATCGCGCTCGGTTCGACGGCAAACTCTGCGGCGAGCAACGAGTCGACCGTCACCACACAAGCCAACCCGGTGAGCGGCGGCATCACGCTCAACCCGACCGGCGATGCGTTTATCCGCAACGGCCCGGCGTACGATCAGAAGAACAATCCGTCCGACCCGTGGCTGGAAGTGAAAGCCGACGGCAGCGGTTATGCCCGCCGGGCGCTGCTCAATTTCGACGTCAGCAGTCTCGCCACCGCCAGCAGCGTCACGCTGCGCCTGTATGTGCGGCTCAACGACATCGGCTCGGTGCCCCTGGCGCTCTACGGCATCAGCTCGACAGCGACGTGGAATGAGAGCCTGGTCACCTGGGCCAACCAGCCGCCGGTTAGCAGCAAGCTCGGACAGATGACCATCACCAGCACTACCGAGCAGTGGATCGAGTTTGACGTCACCGGCTACGTGCAAGGCGCGATCGCCGCCGGGCGCAGCGACGTGTCGTTCGAGCTGCAGGGCACGAAGACGACTTCGCCGTTCGTCCGCATCGCCAGTCGCGAGAGCGCCAATCCGGCGCAGCTTGCGGTGATCGGCACGACAAACCTCGGCAACACCACGCCGCCCCCGGTTGACCCGACGCCCACCACGCCGAGCATTCCCGACCCCATCGGCACCGGCGCCGATGCCTACGTCTACGACGGCGCCAGCGCCGCGATCAACTTCGGCACCGGGACGAGCCTGGCCGTCAAGAAGTCGGGCGCGGGCTACAACCGTCAGGCGTACCTGAAGTTCGACATCAGCAGCCTGGTCGACATCGGCAGCGCCAAGCTGCGCATGACGGCGAATCTCAACACCGCCGACAGCGTGCAGATGGTGATTTTCGGGGTGAGCGATTCATCGTGGAATGAGACGGGCCTGACGTGGACCAACAAGCCCGCCGCCGGCAGCGGTGCGCTGGCGACCACGATCATCAACAGCACGACGGCGACCCAGGTCGAGATCGACCTGACCGCCTACGTGAAATCCGCAATCGCCTCAGGCAAGACGTCGATCACGCTGAACCTGCAAGGCACATCCAACTCGACCGCGTTCATCAACATCGCCAGCCGCGAAAGCGGCACCGGCCCGGCGCTGGTCTTCGCATGACCGAGCGGAGAAGTCCAGCGGAGAGATGGCGGGGGATTGGGGAGGGTGGGCGGTGGGTGGTTACTTGTTACTTGTTACTTGTTATTGGTTACTTGTTACTTGTTACTTGTCGCAACAGTGAAGCGACGAAGCTGCCACTGAACCGCCAGCATCCAGCGACAAGCAGCAAGCAGCCACCCGCCACCCGCCAGTAACCAGTAACAAATAACGAGTAACAAGTAACAAGTAACCAGTACCCTGTCCCCCTCCCCGAAACCAGTACCGCCTCGTCCTCGGTGTGCGTATGATGTTGCTCACACAGAGGAAGCCATGTCCACCACGCAGCACGTTTCCAATGACATTATCAATCGCCAGCTCAACTGGCGGTATGCGACGAAGACGTTCGACCCGCACAGGAAGATCCCCGAGGCGGACTGGCAGACGCTGTTGAACGCGCTCGTGCTGGCGCCGAGCAGCTTCGGGCTGCAGCCGTGGAAGTTCATTGTCGTGAACGACCCGCTGCTGCGCGTAAAACTGACCGCCGCCGCGTGGGGTCAGCGGCAGATTGTCGATGCATCGCACGTTGTCATCCTGGCGGCGCGTAAGCACATCAGGCCCGAGTTCGTCGATCGCTACGTCGCCCACATGTCGAGGGTGCGCGGCGTCGATGCCGGCAAGCTGCAGGGCATGCGCGACGTCATCTGCGGATTCGCAAGCAGCGTGTCGGTTGAAGCGCAACTCGCGTGGAACCAGCGTCAGGTGTACATCGCGCTGGGCTTCCTGATGGAGACGGCCGCCTTGCTGGGCATCGACACGAGCCCGATGGAAGGCTTAAACCCGCAGGGATTTGACGACATCCTGAGCCTGACCAGCACCGATTACGCCACGACCGTCGCGTGTCCGCTCGGATACCGCGCCGCTACGGATCATCATGCCGCGCACAAAAAAGTGCGCTATGATGCCGCCGACCTGATCGAATACCGTTGATCGGGGTTGTTTCCGACAGAGCATCCCTCATGGAAATTAGCGAATTCGGGCGCACCGAACTCGTTATCCATGCGGTGCGGTGCGACATCGGGCCTTGTGGGGGTCAGTCGATCCTTCGCTGCACTGCAGGATGACAAATGGTTGGGTGTGGTGCGATTTGATCGGGTTTCTGTCGCGAAGGCGCAAGCGACGATCGGAGACCTTTTTCCAGGACGATCGTCGCTTGCGCCTTCGCGGGCTTATTCGAGCAAAATCTCCGAAGCGGAAGGCACCGAAATGCGCGTCGCTAGACTTCGTACTCCGGGGGGATGTCCTTCGGCTCGATCTGCGTGTCCCCCGACAGCGTCTTGACGCGGCCGGTGACGGCGCCGTCGCGGTCGATGTAGAGGCGACCGCCGTCGTTGGTGGCGTTGCCGCTGACCAGCCCGCTGTGGATGACCTTGGTTTTTTTGAAGACGAACAGGTTGCCGGACACGTACCCGAAGATGTGTACGCGGCCGCCCTCATCGACGATGAGGTCGCCGTGGATCGCGCCGCGGAGGTAGAACTTTCCCCCTTCGACGACGCGGACGTCCCCGGTGATCTTGCCCCACAATTCGTACGGCTCGGCGATGACCTGGTCGCCGAAGAGGCTGTCGCGTTCTTGTTTCATGGTGTACGCCCAAATCGCTATGCACAAGGCAGAGAAGACCTGCGCCAGGTCTTCTCTGCCTTGTGCTGATCCGGTTCCGTCACGCTGGCTACTACTCCGCCCGCATCATTTCGTTGAGGATTTCGTCCTCCCCGAGCGCCATGCGGAGGCCGCGGTTGCTCTTCAACTGAATGAGCAGGGTGACGAAGATCGCCACCAGCGGACCGACCACGAATCGGGTCCAGCGCAGGACGGTTTCGGCCCAGCTTCCGCCGTCGAACGCGTCGGCGATGTGTACGCGGGCGACCATCTCGTCCCACGTCCACAGCACGCCGGGGATTCGGAAATCGCCGTTGGTCAGCCAGGCGATGTTCATAAACGCCTGCCACGGGAACAGCAGCAACACCAGGACGAACGCCCAGACGAGCGCGCTGGTGACCTTCCCGACGCCGATGAGTCGGCCGACGAGCATGATGTTGGCGATCAGCAGGATGACCAAAGTCATCACCACGCCCAGCGCCACGCCTCCCAGCAGGGTGACGCCGGTGACATAACGAAGGATGTCGGTGACGCGATCGCTGGCTTCGACCGGCTGTGTGGCAGTCGTCTGCGCCGCGGCGACGTTGACGACAGTCGCGCCGTGCTGCTCGGCGATGGTGATGACGTTGTACTTGATCAGCAGGAACGCACTGAGCTGGGTGACGAGCATGAGCACGAGCAGCAACGCGATCAGGCTCTTCGCCCGCCGCGCCACCGAGAGCGCTTCCGAATAATCCGCCGCCGTCGCAAGTCCGGGATCGGGCATGGTTGTCCTTGGTTGTGACCTGATCCGTTGGTGTATCGGAAACGGCGCGGTTTATCCAATTTGCCAGGCGCAGCGCGACAAGCCAAGGTCACGCGATCGACCAGCGCAGGCAATAGTCGCGGCGATGATGCTCTACATGTACGCTGCATCCCGACTGGTCGAGGGTAAACTCGACGAGCGAAACTGATTCATATGCCTGCCACCTGGGACATCTTCGAGCGCTACAAGCAGCGCGGCCTCGACGCGCGCAACGCCGGGCAGTTCGATTCGGCCCGCGTTTACCTGCTCGAAGCGGCCCGCACCATGACCGAACTGGCCAAGCAGGCGAAGACCGAAGACCTCCAGGAAGCGCGCCGCGCGACCGCCGAACGCCTGCTTGATCTGGCGCGCGACTGCGTCGACGCCAAGTCGCGCCCGCAGAAGACCTCGCGCGGCGGGGCGGCGCCCGAGCAATCCGGCGGCGAAGGGTCGTCGAGTGCCAACGATTGGATCGTCAAAGAGCGACCCAACGTGCGCTTTGCCGACGTTGCGGGGCTGGACGACGTGAAGGAAGAAATCCGCCTGAAGATGATCTACCCCTTCGCGCACGCGGATCTGGCCGAAAAATTCGGCATCCGCGCCGGTGGGGGCGTGCTGCTGTACGGCCCGCCGGGCACGGGCAAGACGCTGCTCGCCCGCGCGACCGCCGGTGAACTCGACGCGACGTTCTTCAAAGTCAGCGCCGCCGACGTGCTCAGCAAGTGGGTCGGCGAGGCCGAGCAGAACGTGCAGAAACTCTTCTCGGCGGCGTCGAGCGAAACGCGCGCCGTCGTCTTTATCGACGAGATCGAATCGCTCGTCCCCGCGCGGCGCGACGACGGCTCGAGCGTAATGCAGCGCGTCGTCCCGCAAATCCTGCAAGGCATGGAAGGCTTCGACAAGAATCGCAGCAATCCGGTGCTGTTCCTGGGCGCAACGAACGTTCCCTGGCAACTTGATCCCGCCGTCCTGCGCCCGGGGCGGTTCGACGAAAAAATCTACATCCCGCTGCCCGACCACCCGGCCCGCGTCCGCTTGCTCGAGCTCTATCTCGGCAAGCGCCCGCTGGCCGACGACATCGACCTGGGCGCCCTCGCGTCGCACCTGGACGGCTACAGCGGCGCTGACATCAAATACATCTGCGACCGCAGCGCCCTGATCCCCTTCATGCAAGCCGTCGCGGGTCGGCCGACCGAGCAAATCACGTTGACGGTCCTTCAGCAGGCGATCACCGAAACGCCGCGCAGCGTCACGCCCGAACTGACGCGCCGATTTGAAGAATGGGAAACGTCGCGCCAGCACGCGTGAGGACGGGCGCGCCGGGGACGAAGGCGCACAGGACTGCACCGGGCTGCACAGGACACGGCACAGGACACGGCGCAGGAGCGGGCGCGGGCGCGGGCGCGCGAACGACATGGTCATCCTGAGCGCAGCGAAGGATCTACTCGCCGTCATCAAGGCGCGATGTTTGAACAGAGGGAACTTGGAGCGCGCTCTCCGACCTCCCCGTGCGGCGCAAGGGCTTCAGCGTCGGCGAGTAGATCCGTCGCTGCGCTCAGGATGACAAGGACGAGCGCGCGAACGCGAACACTACCGCGAACTCAACCGCGAAGGCGACCGCGACCGCGAACGCGATCGTTCGCGGCGGCTTCACAGTTCCGTTTTCCACGTTCCGCCCACGCGGGGGTCGACCGGGGGCGTGAGCGTCGGGCGGCGTTTGTGCCAGTCGGTGGCGTGCTGGTACATGTTCGCGATGCGGAGCAGCTTCTCCTCGCCGAACGCGGGTCCGAGCAACTGCATGCCGATCGGCAGCGGCTCGGGGCCGGCGGTGAATCCGCAGGGCACGCTGATGCCGGGAAGCGCCGCGATGTTGCACGTCACGGTGAAGACGTCGCACAAATACATTGACAGCGGGTCGCTGCTCTTTTCGCCGATCTTGAACGCGGGGATCGGCGAGGTCGGGGTCAGCACGACGTCGCACTGCTTGAACGCCGCGTCGAAGTCGTCCTTGATGAGCGTCCGAATCTTCTGGGCGCGCACGTAGTATTGATCGTGATAGCCGCTGGAGAGCGCGTAGGTGCCGATCATGATGCGGCGTTTGACTTCGTCGCCGAAGCCTTCGGCGCGGCTCTTGGAGAATAGCTCGACGATGTCGTGTACCTGCTCGGCGGTGCGGTGTCCGAAGTGGACGCCGTCGTAGCGGGCGAGATTGCTGGACGCTTCACACGGGGCGATGACGTAGTACGCCGCGATGCCGTAGGCGCTGTTGGGGAGCGAGACTTCGACGATCTCGGCGCCCATTTTTTTGTACGTTGCGACCGCGTGGTCGATCGCCGACTTGATCTCGGGGTCCAGGCCGGGGAGCGACTGGTATTCCTTGACGATGCC
>JBBRFH010000203.1:0-6482 GCA_038224615.1 Tepidisphaerales bacterium | reverse complement strand
ATTGAACAAGCTCCAGCGGGCACAGATGCTCAAGGACAACGGCAAGCCAATGAAAATCGGCCTAAAGCTCAAACAACAAGCCTGCGGCTGGAGCCGCGAATTCCTGCTACAGGCACTGATGGCCTAAATGCGATCGCCCTGGTCATATCGACGTATAGAGATGGCAACAAACCGATATAGGCACTATCTATGTAAATGCGTCAATACGATCGTATTTTCCTCTGCCGCGGCCGTGCGCAGCGAATAGACTTTCGCAGTTCGTTTACCCTGGAGCAATGCGTGCCGATCGATCTCGCCCTCGACACAGATCTGGACTTGGAACAGCTCTCCGCGCTGTTCCGGTTACTGTCGGACAAGACCCGTCTCAACATCCTGCTGCTGCTATCGCCTGGCGAGCAAAACGTCACCTGGCTTTGCAACGAGCTTAACTTGCCGCAGCCGACGGTGAGCCATCATTTGGGTCTCCTGCGACTTCACAACGTGCTCGACAATCGCCGGGCGGGCAAGCAGATTTTTTACCGGATCAACGGACGTATTGATCATGACGACCGGGCTGAACTCGCGATCCACACCGATCGGTTCGTCGTCAGGATCGGGACGGCGCCGTCGCAGGTGTCGACGCCGACTATCGCCGACGTGACGTTGAGTCCGTGACTTCGGCCCCCACGTCGTGAAGCTGTCGGCCGGTGAGGTGGACGAAGACGTCGTCCAGTGTGGGTCGGCCGATCGAGACGGTATCGATCATCCCCGGCAGCGCGTTGATCAGTTCCGGCACGAACAGGTGCGCCTGTGGACGCTCGATGCGGAGCCGGTCGCGCACCCGCGCAGGCTGCAGCTTGAGCCGGTCACGGACCGCCAACTCCAATCCGTCGAGGTCGCGCCCGCCAAAGGTGATGACGTCGCCGCCGATCTCGTCCTTGAGCGTGTCGGGCGTGCCGGTCTTCAGCAGCTTGCCCCGGTCGAGCACGGCCAGCCGGTCGCAGCGATCGGCCTCGTCCATGAGGTGGGTCGTGAGGATGACGGTGAGTTCGCCGCGGGCCCGCAGGTCGTCGAGCGTTCGGGCAAGGTCGATGCGGGCGTTCACATCCAGGCCGGTGCTGGGCTCGTCGAGGATCAGCAGGCGGGGACTCGGGAGCATCGCCTTGACCAGTTCCACCTTGCGCCGCATCCCGCCGGACAGCGTGTTGACGATCTCCTTCGCGCGGTCGGCGAGCCGGAACCGCTCGAGCAGTTCGTCGATGCGCTTGGAAATCGCCGGCGACTTCATCCCGTACAGCCGTCCGTGGTAGCGCAGGTTCTCGGCGACAGTCAACTGCTTATCGAGCGCCGGGTGCTGGAACACCACGCCGATTCCCTGGCGGATCAGTGTCGCCTGCGTGCGGACGTCGAGGTCGAAGATGCGGATTTCACCGGCCTTCTGCAGCGGGACGAGCGTCGACAGCAGCTTAAACAGCGTGCTCTTTCCCGAACCGTTGGGACCGAGCAGCCCGAAGACTTCGCCGACACCGACGTCGAACGTGACGCCGTCGAGCGCCACGCGCTCGCCGTAGCGGTAAGCGACGCTGCTGATTTGCAGAGCGACGGACGACGCGACCTTGTTCATGGTTCTCCCGCCGGCGGTTGATGGGTGCAGTCGAGGGTCGTCAGCATCGTCGCCACCGCGGACACGACAATCGTTGTCATCCTGAGCACAGCGATGGATCTACTTGCGGACACCAAGGTCCGAAGTCGGACTGAGTTCAACGCAGTCGGCGACCCGTACCCAACCTCGCCCGTTCGGAGAGTGACCGGCTCACGGCCGCGTGTGCAGTTGGGTTGGGCGGCGGGTTGCACGGTCGAGAGGGTCACAGCAACCGATCGATCATCAGCGCGCCCAGCGTGAGCGGCAGATAGATGATCGACGCGAAGAACGCCATCCGCGCCGCCGGTCGGGTGCGGAGGATCGCGCAGCGGATGCCCGCCGCCAGGAAGCCGCCTCCGAGCAGACAGGCGACAATTGTGTACAAAACACTCGTTTTCTGGACTGCGAGCGGGATCAGGCTCGCCCCGATGAGCAGCACCCCGAACGCCACGATCCACACCGCCGTCCGCGTCATGGTTCGATCGACGACCGGCATCATCTTGAAACCCGCCGCGGCGTAGTCGTCCTTGCACAGGATCGCGATCGCCAAAAAGTGCGGCATCTGCCAGCAGAACAGGATCGCGAACAGCCCGAACGCCTCGAGCCCCAGCCCGTTGGCGGCCCCCGCATAACCGATCATCGGCGGGATGGCGCCGGGGATCGCGCCCACCAGCGTGTTGAGCGTGGTGATCCGCTTGAGCGGCGTGTAGACCAGCACGTACAGCCCGATCGTCGACAGCGCCATCACCGCCGACAGCAGGTTGACCGTCACCGCCAACGTCGTCACGCCGCAGGTGGCGATCAGCAGGCCCAGCATCGTGGCGTCGCGCGGGGTCATTCGCCCGGCGGCGATCGGGCGGTCGGCGGTGCGGGTCATCTTGCGGTCGTGGACATATTCCCACGCCTCGTTCAGCGTGCTGGCGCCGGCGGCGCACAGGCCGGTGCCGATCACCGTCTCCAGCAGCAGACGCCAGTCGATCGCACCCACCGTGCCCACGACGAAGCCGATCAACGTCGTGATCAGCACCATCATGTTCAGACGCATCTTGATCAACTCGGCAAAATCGCTGGCGGCGCGCGATTTCGCAGGCGCAAGTGGTGACTCGAGCTCGGAAAAATCGGTGACTTCGGTGATGGCTTTCATCGTTATGCGGTAGCCAAGTGTGCCTTCGGATATCCCTCGACTGCGGCAGCCGCTGACGTCGACATCGGTTTGCGATGGGCATAGAGACGCGCCGTGACCGCGATCGCTACGCCGCTCGCCATGAGCGTCAGTGCGCCGACCGCCACGTGTCCCGAGGCGATGTCGGCAGGCTTCTGCCAGTAGACGGTCAGCACGCCCAGCGTGATCTGAACCGTCACGAGCGTCAGAAGTATAGCGGCCGTCACGACGACCGCACGGCTCTGACGAACTTTCATCAGAACGAAAACGCCGTACGTCAGAATCCCCATCGTCACCAGCACCGCGCCGCAGCGGTGGGCGAAGTGCAGCCAGACGCGGGTGAGCGTCGTCGGGCCTATGTGATACGACTCGATCCGCATCTGGTTCGCGGCTTCGAGTCCCGCTTCGTTCGTCGGCGGCAGGAGTTTGCCAAACGCCAGCGGCAGGTCCGGGATCGCCAGGCCCGCGAGGTTATGTCGCATCAACGCGCCGGCGATGAGCTGGCAGAAGATGATTCCGAAGCACGCGATCGCGATCCGCCCGGCCCATCGACCTGATGATGCCTCACGAACCTGCGATTGATCTGCCGCATTGCGCCACCAAGTGCTGAGCGTTAACGCCGTAAATGCCGCCAGCGAAAAGAACAACTGCGCGAAGCACGCATGGACCATCGCCAGCTCGATGCTGAGTTCGGTCACGCGCAGCCCGCCGAGCAGTCCCTGGATGATGACCACCAGCAACTGCACGATCGTCAGCCAGCGGACCCAGCGGCGGTCGTCGCGGGCGATGCAGAAGCGGGCGATCGTGCCAATCATCGCCAGGGATGCGAACAACACGTCCACGTTCGACAGGTGCAGCGTGCGCTGCTGTCCGACCCGGTTCAGCAGCAGGTTGGCGCCGATCGTCAGGATGAAGGTCGCCCACATCGCGATCGCGAACAGCCCGATAAACTGCCGCCGCAACGGCGTCCGCGCCGGGCCCCATGCCATCAGCGCCAGCGTGATCGACAGGAACCCGCTGAGCGTGCCCAGCAGCCGGTGCGTGTGCTCGTAGAAGATCCCGCCCAGCCACTGGCTCGGGGGGAACAGGAACATGTTGTACCCGTACGAGTTCGGCCAGTCCGGCACGCTCAGGCCTGCGCCGTACGTGGTGACAAGCCCGCCCATCCAAATGAGCGGGAAGACCGAGATCGCCACCGCCAATGCACACAGGTGCAGCAGTCGACGGTACAGCGGTCCGGCGCCGGGCGGGATTGTCGGAGCAGCGTAGTCAGGCGTCATCGCAAGATACTGGGGTGCCGTGCCTTGGAACCCGAGTTCCGAAGTGTAGCAATCGACCCCGCCACCAAGCACGCAAAACCGCACGCCCGTGGCGATTGGTCGCAGGAGCGTCCCTGACGCCCCGCCTCTGCACCCTCCGCCGCCCGCGTGCACCACTGATACATTTGATACATTGCCCCGTCTCCAAAACCCCCGCCGTGAGCTGGAAACGCGGTTTTAGGGCCCAAACCCAATGTATCACCTGCTACATCGGTGATGCATCACTGATACATCATCTTCACTTGTCAAAGAGCCGGTCGGCGCGGAGCGCCTCCCTATCTACAGCGCCGTTGCGCCAATCCGGAGTGAAATGCGCAACGCTCGCCGGTCTTTCACAGGAAATGTGCTGCAATTTTTCTTTTTTTGTTCCGATGACGCGTTGCGCGATTCTGCGGAGAACCGCGAAGCAGGAAAATGCTATGGAACCGCAGCTTTCGCACCTGACGCAGATTAGGGAACCCGCCTGAAAATCTGCGCAATACGTTTCAGGTGTGAACCCCGCGCACCGGCACAAAGTGTCGAGTGTCGAGTAATTATCAGCCCCAGCATTGCGACCTCAGAACCATACGAGCCGCCAAGATGCGATGAGCGCCATGATCAACGCGAAGGGAAACACAAAGAAATAACGAAATGGGCATTCTTCGCGTCTTCCTTCGCGCTCTTCGCTGCTTCGCGGTTCGCCTTGGCATTTGGGCGCCGGTTTCAGACCGGAAACGTATAATCTGCGTCATCTGCGGTTCGGTCTCCTGCTTCGAAGATTTCCAGGGTTATTCAAAGCCGCCGATTCGCTTGTTCTTAGCAATGCGACGGAATCGACGTTCCCATCACGCGGCGACGACGTTGCGCCGGTAAAGCGAAGGAAGTCAATCACGTCGCCGAAGCGCTGCACGAGGGGGATTTGCGCACGCGGAAAAAGTTCGACACTTTTCCGACGCCCCCGGGAACCCCCCCGAACCAGGACACGCGTGCAGCCTTCAGTTGCCCAGAGCCGTTGAATTCGGTAATCATAATGGTAACCCAGTTTGACATATTGGGCGTCGGAACACATACCGAATTGACTTAGTGAAGAGGCAGGCTTGACGATGACGATGGCGATGAGCGTGTCGGCGGAGCGAGTTCGAGCGTCGTCGCCGGCTTTGCAGTGGTGGACTGACGCCCGTTTCGGTGTGTCATTTCACTTCGGACTCTACAGCCTCCCCGCGCGCGGCGAGTGGGTTCGGTCGGCGGAGCGGATGACGGTTGCGCAGTACGCGAGGTACTTTGAAGAGTTCAATCCTGATCGCTACGCACCGGAATCCTGGGCACGCCTCTGTCGCGCCGCAGGGATGAAGTATGCGATCCTGACGGCCAAGCACCACGACGGCTTTTGCCTTTTCGATACCGCGCTGACCGGCTACAAATCGTCCAATACCCCCGCACGCCGTGATTTGGTTCGCGAGTACGTCGATGCATTCCGCGCCCAAGGCATCCGCGTGGGTCTCTATTACTCGCTCGTCGACTGGCATCACCCCGACTACCCCGCCGTGGGTGATCGACAACACCCGCTGCGCGACGATCCCGCCGCGCCCGCGCGGGATCGCCAGTGCAATTGGGACAACTACGTCCGTTACCTGCACGGCCAGGTGCGCGAACTGCTTACGAACTACGGCAAGATCGATCTACTCGCGTTCGATTTCAGTTACGGCGAGTTCACCGGACAAAAGTGGTGCGCCGATGAACTCGTTCGCCTGATCCGGTCGCTGCAGCCTGACATCGTGCTGAACGACCGCTTGAGTCATGCCACCGCAGGCAACATCAAGTCAGTGCCCGCGCCGGCGTGGGCGGGCGACTTCGACACTTGCGAACTCAATACGCCACACCAACCCACCACCGACGACGCGGGTAAGATCCTCCCGTGGGATCTATGGATCACCCACAACAATAGCTGGTGCTTTGGCGCGAGCGACACCGCGTGGAAATCCAGCGGCGACATCATCCGAACGCTGGTCAACTGCGTGAGCAAATCCGGCAATCTCACCCTCAACTTCGGGCCCACCGCGCGCGGCGAACTGCCGTGGCAATCGACCGAGCTGCTGAAGGAAGTCGCGACGTGGATGTCGCAAAACGCCGCAAGCATCCACCAATGCGGCATGGCGGCGCTGGAGCGACCCGATTGGGGACGATGGACCCTTCGCAACGATGGCAAGGTGCTGTACGCACATGTCATGGAGCAGCCGATGGGGCATTTGACGCTGCGATCGCTACGTGGAAAGGTGGCAACGCCCACGCACCTGCCGACCGGGGCCGACGCATACCTCAGCGACTTCTGGAACCCTGGCGTCCAGTCGTTCGGGCGGCCGGATGACGTGTTCATGAACCTGCATAAGCCGGTTGCGCACAC
>JBBRFH010000202.1:0-6517 GCA_038224615.1 Tepidisphaerales bacterium | reverse complement strand
TGTCTCCGGCAGGTTCGCCAACGTCCAGAACAGTTCGGCCCGCGCCAGCCAGGCGCTGGCCATGCGGGAGGCGTCCTTGGGTTTTTCCGAATCGCTGATTACCTGCTGCGCGCTGCGGTTGCCGGTTTCGAGCAGCTCGTTGCGCGTCTTGACGATGTCGCCGATCGACTCCGGGCGAGCTCGCAGGAAGGCGATCTGCATGTTGCGAAGCTGCCCGGCGGCATCCCAGGCGCTCGCCAGCGCGGTGCGCGTCTCCTGCTCCTTGATCAGTTGCTGATTGTCGCGATACCGCAATCCCGCGAACACCAGCAGCCCGGCGGCGACGACGAGAAAGATCTTGTTGCTGTGCTTGCGCAGGTTCTCGGGCAGGTTATTCAAAAACCCTGCCAGCGAGTTTGCCTCCAACTCGTGCCGATGTTCGCTCTTCATAGGGCGGGACATCGTACCGTAAAAGCGGGCAATGAGAAAATGAGGCGGAAAGGCAATGAGGCAATGGGGCACGGAGGCAATGAGGGAGAGGGAGGCAATGAGGCACGGAGGCACGGAGGCAATGAGGGAAAGAGGGCGCGCGGGTTTGGGTCCGCCTCATCGACTCATTGCCTCTCTGCCTCTCTGCCTCTCTCCCTTCTCCGTTTGATCGAACATGGCGATCCGTCTACCATGCGCATTATGGCTGTAAGCCTTCCTGTTTTGCCTGCCGATTACGAGTCGTACGAAAAGAAGGAAAAGTGCGGGGTGTTCGGCGTGTGGGGGACGCCGATGGCGTCGCAGATCACGTTTGTCGGTATCTTCGCGCAACAGCACCGTGGGCAGGAATCGGCCGGCATCACCGTCACTGATGGGAAAGATCTGAACGGCCACACCGGCATGGGCCTGGTCAGCCAGGTTTTTCCGGCGCGGCTGCTGAAGGAAGAACTCGCCGGGCGTGGCGCGATCGGTCATGTTCGCTATTCGACGACCGGATCGAGCAAGCTCTGCAACGCCCAGCCCCTGCTCCGCCAGTACCGCATGGGCCCGGTCGCCGTCGCGCACAATGGCAATCTGATCAACGCCCAGTTGCTCCGCGAAGAGTACGAAGCACACGGGCATATCTTCCAGAGCACCACCGACACCGAGATCATCGTCCACCTGCTCGCCAAGCCGTCGCATGTGGAAAAGCACGACCCGCTCCCACATGTGCTGCGGCATCTGCAGGGCGCGTTCTGCCTGTTGTTCCTCTTTCCCGACCGCATCGAAGCCGCCCGCGACCCGTGGGGCATCCGCCCGCTGTCGATCGGCAAGTTGCCCGAAGGGCAATACGTCGTCGCCAGCGAGACGTGCGCGTTCGACGCGATCGGCGCGGAGTTCGTCCGCGACGTCGAGCCCGGCGAGATCGTCACGCTCGACGACAAAGGCATTTCCAGCCGGTTCTTCACCGATGCCGCCAACGAAGGCGCGCGCTGTGTGTTCGAGCACGTCTACTTCTCGAACCCCGCCAGCAACGTCTTCGGCGTGAACGTGCAGCGCGTCCGCGAGGAGCTCGGTCGACAACTGGCGCGGGAATCGCACGTCGACGCCGACTGCGTCATCCCCATGCCCGACTCCGGCCGAACCGCGGCGCTCGGATACAGCAAAGAGTCGAATATCGCGTTCCTCGAGGCGATCGTCCCCAACCGCTTTGTCGGCCGGACGTTCATCCTGCCCAACCAGGAAGCGCGCGACCGTGCGGTCAATCTGAAACTCAACATCATCAGCGATTTGGTGAAGGGAAAGCGTCTCATCGTCGTCGATGACTCGATCGTCCGCGGCACCACGACGCGCTCGAAGATGCGGGCCTTGCGTCGCGCCGGTGCCACCGAGATCCACCTCCGCATCAGTTGCCCGCCCATCCGGCATCCGTGCTTTTACGGGATCGACTTCGCGACGCCGCAGCAGCTCATCGCCCACGGGCGGACGGTCGACGAAATCCGCGAGTTTATCGAGGTCGACACCCTGCAGTACCTCTCGCTCGAAGGGATGCTGGCGTCGACGAAGATCCCCAAGAAAGACACGTGTACCGCGTGCTGGACGGGGCAGTACAAGATCCCCGTCGACCACCCGCAGACGCAGTTCACCTTCGAGCGCGAGCAGTTGCGGATGTTCCCGTAACACATCCGCGCCGGCGGCGGAGGCGTATGATCCATCATGGCCCGCAAACAACAAATCGCACGCACTTTGGGCATGCTGCTCATCGCGATCATCGTCGGCTCGGTGCTGGCCGTCGCGATCAGCCGCAACACGCCTGGGCGCAGTTCGGGCGCGGGGTTGCCGGCGCATTTTCTGGTCAACCAGCCGGCACCTGATTTCACGCTGCCGCTGCTCGACGGCGGTGAGGTGAAGCTGTCGAGCCTGCGCGGCAAGGTCGTCGTCCTCGATTTCTGGGCGACCTATTGCCCGCTTTGTGTTCAGACCATGCCCTCGACGCAGGCGATCGCGCGGAAATTCGCGGATCGCGGCGTCCTGATCTATGCCGTCAATCTCGGCGAGTCGCCGGCGCGGGTTCGCGAATTCTTCGCCGAACAGAAAACAGCGACACCTGTGCCGGTCGTCGCGATGGACGAGCAAACCGAGGTCGGCTACCGCTACGGCGTCCAGTATCTGCCGCAGCTTTTTGTGATCGACGCACGCGGGATCATCCACGCCGCTGACACGTCGGACCCGGCGGATATGGAGTCGCGGCTGGAGCAGTCGATTGAAAGTGCGCTCAAGGCCGGGCAAGCTTCCTGATGTGGACCCTGCCGACGACTCCGCGGACCGACAACTGATCGACGAGGTGACCGCCCTCACCGGCGCCGCGCCGCCGCACTGGGCGGACGAAGCGGCACCGACGCTACAGTCGCGCCAAGACGATTCGATCTACCTCATCGGCGTCATCGGCGGCAAGGACGTGGGCAAGAGCAGCCTCATCAACGCGCTGCTCGAACAGCCCATCGCGGCAGTTTCGGCACATGGCGAAGGCACTGCCAAAGCCCTGGCATTCGTACACGAATCGGACGTCTCGGCGGCCCGAGCCATCCTCGAGCGCGAGGCGGCGGGGCGGTTCGAGATCGTCACCCACACCATCGCCCACGCGCGGCGTCGCGTGCTGCTCGACCTGCCGGACATCGACAGCGTATGGACGACCCACGCCGACGTCACTCGGCGATTACTTCGGCACATGCTGTTTCCCGTGTGGGTGCAGAGCGTCGAAAAATATGCCGACGCCCAGCCCCTGCAGATGCTGGCGAAAGTGGCGGCGGGGAACTCTGCGGAAAATTTTCTGTTCGTCGTCACCAAGGCTGACCAACTCGCCCGGCGCCACGGCGACGACGCCGTCGCCGACCTCACGCAGGACTACGGCCGTCGTGTCGCGCGGGCGTGCGGGCTTGAACAACCGCCGCGGGTATTTGCGGTCAACAGCGTCGCCGGGTCCGATGAGGAAGCGTTCGACCTCGATGCGCTGCGATCGACCGTGCTGGCCGAGCGCTCGACGACCTCGCTGGTTCACGCACGCCGCCTCGCACGCCGGCAGCAAAAGCGGACGCTGAAGAACTGGCTGCTGCAGCAACGCGTCGACGACCGGTTGTCGGCCGCCAAGCGACTGCTCGATGAGGCCGAATCGCTCGTGCTGTCGCGGCTGTCCGAGCCCATGGTCGACCAGGTCACGCGCCGTCTCGCGACCGACGCGACCACGCGCGGCAGCGTGATCGAGCCGGCGGTGCGGTCGCGTTTGTCGTACTGGCCGATCGTCAACGTGCTCGATGCCGTGCTCGGCCCGGCGCTGTCGGCGATCCGCTCGCGCGGTGGCGAGGCGTGGACCGACCAGCCCATCGCCGGCCGCGATCTCGGCCAGCACATTCGCGGCGTCTTTGCCGACCTCGTCCAGCGCGATCCGATGCTGCTTGAACTGCACGCCAACGAAAAACTCTGGGAACAAAACATTGCCCAGCAGGAGGCCGGCGTGCTTCAGCAACGCCTCGCGTCAGCGATCGACGCGCACCGGATCAGCCTGCAAAAGACGCTCGGCAAGCCGTCGATCCTGACGCGCATCATCGCGCCGGTTCTGACCATCGGCGTCGCGCTCTGGTTTCCGATCGTCCAGCCAGTCCTGGAGATCGTCCTGCAGAGAGACATCGTCGCGATGACGCGCGAGACGGTGCTGACGATCGTTAACGTGCTGGGCGCGAACTACCTGATTCAGTCGGTCGGCCTGCTGGCGATCTACTTCGTCGCGCTGTGGCTGTGGCTGCGCTGGATGGCGTACCGGCGCATCGACCGCGCCCTCGCCCACGCCACCGATGCGCGTCACCCGGCGGCCGTCGTGCTGGCGTGGACGGATTCACTGCTGATGCCGCTGCGGTTGCACGTTGAGAAACTGCAGAGCCTGAGTGACCGCATCGCGGGCCTCGGTGACGACGACCGCGCGGCCGCGTGATATGACTTCTCGGCGTTGATTGCCACGGCTTGGCGTGCGCGCCAAGCCGTGCCGTCCAGGCGTTCACAGCACGGCTTGCGGCGTACCGCAAACCGTGGCACCGGGCTATGGCGCTGTCAGGATCAGGTCCGCGCTCGGGACAGGCGCGAAGAACGACGCCGCGCGGGCGTTCAGATACTCCGTGACAACGTCATCGCCAAGCCGCACTTCGCCGGTAGGCTCGTAGTAATCAGGGACTGCCGGCGCGAGTGGCGCGTCGACCGCGTCGATGTGGTTCGGCGATTGGATCACCCATAGCCGGTCCGCAATCGGCAGCAGCGCTGTCGCGAGTGTCGGTCCCGACTCGATCAACACATGCTTGCCCCGTAGGTCGGAAAGCTCGTCCAGCGATTTCACGATTCGCGTCGCTGGCCCGCGGTCGGTCAGAAGCTGAGCGGTCTTCGGCGTTCGGCCGGAGCGGTCGAAGATGATGCGGATCGGCGCGTTGATCACCGGCACATGGCGCACTGTCAGTCGCGGGTCGTCGGTGATGACGGTGCCGACGCCGACGCCGATCGCGTGGCTGCGCGTGCGGAGCAGATGGACCGCGCGCGTCGATTCCGGGCCCGAAATGCGCACGGGTCTTCCGCCGGCGTCTGCGACGCGACCGCCGGCGTCCTGCGCCCACTTCAGCGTGACGTACGGGCGATGCTGCTGTTGCTGGAGGATGAACGGCGCGATGAGTTGCCGGAACTCGAAGGCTAGCGGTTCGGGGACGGGCTCGACGGTAATGCCGGCGTCGCGGAGCATGGCGACGCCCTTGCCGTTCACGTCGGGATTCGGATCGAGACAGCCGATGACGACGCGCGCGATGCCTGCCTCGATCAACCGCGGCGCGCACGGGGGCGTATTCTTGTTCAGGTGACAGCACGGTTCGAGCGTGACGTACGCCGTCGATCCACGCGGGTCTTCGGTGCAGGCCGCGAGTGCCGTCGGCTCGGCGTGCGGGCCGCCGAACTGGGCGTGATAGCCTTCGCCGATCACGCGCCCGTCCGGATGGGCGAGGAGGCAGGCGACCATCGGATTCGGCTCGACACGCCCGCGTCCGTTCATCGCCAGTCGCAAGGCGCGGCGGAGCAGGGATTCATCGAGAGTACTCAGCATGGTGGTAGCAGTATCAGTCGCTCTTGGGAGCGGTGTCAGTGGCCGGCTCGTCGGCCGGGGCTTCGCGCTTGAACAGTGAGTAGATGAACATCCCGCCGACGCCGGTGCAGAGCATGCTGTCGGCGATGTTGAAGATCCAGGGGAAGATTTGCCAGTCGGGGAACGCGAAGATCATGTCGCGCACGTAGCCGAAGACCATGCGGTCGTACAGGTTTCCCAGCACGCCGCCGAACAGGATGCCCAGCAAAATCTGATAGAAACGCTGGTTGCCCGAGCGGGCGAAGAGGTAGCCAAGCAACCCAATCGCCAGCAGGGAGACAAGCAGGAAAAGCGGCCGTTGGCCTTGGCCGATGCCGAAGACCGCGCCGTAGTTGACGTGGGCGTAGAAGCGGAGGAAGCCGGGGATGAAGTCGTATTCGACCGAGATGACCTGGTATCGCCCCTGTCCGTCGAGCCCGCTGCCGACGACAAGCCGAGTGAAGGCGGCGTGCTTTGACCAGAGGTCGAACGCGAGTCCGGCCAGCAGCGGTGTCAGTAAGCAGGCCCAGGCGGCGGGCGACCTCAACGATCCTTTCATCGTCCTCACATCATAACTGCGATTTCAATCGCGCGTATCGCTCGATGCGCTGTTTGTCATCCTGAGGTACTCCGAACGATCTACTGGCACCGTAGGACGCCTTAGGTTGCGAGCAGATCCTTCGGAGTACCTCGGGATGACAACCGCGCGATTCCCACACCATTGTTTGAAATCCGCGCCAAATCCGATCAGAACGCACGACGGAACATGCGCTTTTCCAACGCCCGCGCGTGTTCGATCGAGAAGCGGGCCCACGGCTGCGCTTCGAGTCGCGGCTTGGAGATTGGCTTGCCGGTGCCTTCGCACAGGCCGTAGCTGCCGTCCTGGACTTTGGCGAGCGCGACGTTGATCTCGCGGAGGAGTTG
>JBBRFH010000201.1:0-6547 GCA_038224615.1 Tepidisphaerales bacterium | reverse complement strand
TGGTTTGTGTGATCGTGGGCGCGGTCGTCTTCTTCCTGATGGAGCGAGCTCGCCTGCGCCGCCGGGTGAAGCGGATCGGGTTGGACTCGCTGCCCACCGAAGAGCAGCGTCGGCTCGCGCGGCAACTGGAGTTCTATGACGAGCTGGTGCGAACCCTCGATCGCCGCAAGATCGGGCGCGGCGCGCACCTGACGCCGATGGAGTTCAGCCAGTCCGTGGGCTACCTGCCCGCCGAGGTGTACCGCGCGATCCAGCAGTTGACGCGCGTCTTCTATCGTGTCCGCTACGGTGCCCACCAATTGCAGGGATCGCAACAGCGGCGGCTGATTCGCGCCGTCGAACGCATCGAAGCCTCCCTCGGCCCCGCCAAATAGTAACGCCCCGGTCTCAGCCCAGCTCCTGGACTCACTCGCATGAACGCCTACCTCCTCAGCATCGGCGACGAACTTGTCCTCGGGCAGACCGTCGACACCAACAGCGCCTGGATCAGCCAGCAACTTGCGTCCGTCGGCTGCGACATCGTTGCTCACAAGACTGTCGGCGACGATCAACGCGCGGTCGAACAGGCGATCCACGATGCGGCACAGTCGGCCGACGTCCTGATTATCTCCGGCGGGATCGGACCGACCGAGGACGACCTCACACGCCAGGCCATTGCCGCGGTGATGAACGCGCCCCTGGAGATCAATGCGAAATGGCTTGCCCAGATGCAAGGCTTTTTCGACACGCTCGGCCGAACAATGCCGCAGACCAATCGCATCCAGGCGATGCTCCCGCGCGGCGCAACGATGCTATGGAACACCTGCGGCACCGCCGCCGGAATCCGCACCAAGCTCGGATCGTGCGAGATCTTCTCGACGCCCGGCGTCCCGCGCGAGATGAAGGCGATGTTCAGCAGCGACGTGCTGCCCTGGGTCCGCGAGCGCAGCGGCGGGGCGGTCATCCTGCAGAAGACGCTGCACACCTTCGGAGCCGGCGAGAGCACCGTCGCCGAGCGCCTCGGCGCCCTCATGCAGCGCGGGCGCAACCCCAGCGTCGGCACGACCGTTGCGGCAGGTCTCGTTTCACTCCGCGTGAATGCCCGCTTCGAGACGCTCGACCGCGCGACGCGCGAAATCACCCGAACGGTCGATGACTGTCGCGCCGCGTTGGGCGAGATGGTCTTCGGGGAGGACGGGCAGTCCCTCGTCGACGTGATTCATGCACTGCTGACCAGCAACGCCGGCGTAGCGACCACCATCGCCACCGCAGAAAGCTGCACGGGAGGGCTGCTCGCGAAGCTGCTGACCGACACGCCCGGCTCAAGTGCTTACTTCAAGCAGGGCTGGGTGACCTACACCAACGACGCCAAGGTCGCGCAGCTCGGCGTCGCGCAATCGACGCTCGACGCTCACGGAGCGGTTTCCGAGCAGACCGTTATCGAGATGGCCGACGGCGCCCGCGCCCGCAGCGGGGCGAACGTCGGCATCAGCATCAGCGGCATTGCCGGACCCGACGGCGGAACCGCCGAGAAGCCGGTCGGTACCGTTTGCCTGGCGCTTGCCTCGGCGCGCGAAACCTACGCCCGCAAGTTCGTCTTCCACGGGGCCCGCGACATGGTCCGCGACCGCGCCGCCAAGATGGCGCTGACCATGCTCCGGTTCCACCTATTGGGGAAGCCGCTCCCGGTCTGACCACAGACCAAGGCGCGCGGCGTTAATCATCGGATCGTGCCCTTCGAGATCCCGCGAATCGACGGCTCCGAACTGGGGATTTCCGTTTCGCGGAAGCCCGAAGGGCATGTTTCCCATCCTGTCAGGTTGACAGGGACTCCCGGACTTACTGTCACCTTTGACATTGGGTGCCCACGGAAGCATCCAGCCGCAGCTCCGTAAACATTTATCAAAGAACGACTTACATATTGTCCGGCGAAGTGTAGTTCTGGCACACCCGTTGTTATTGCGTCTTGAGGAACCTCTGCGGGCTGTCCGCGAAGGGTGTCCTATGACGACATCGACCCAGCACAACAATCGCCTCACCGTTCTGCTCGCCAACGAGCAGGAGGAGTGGCACCGCACCGTCCGCGGGCTCCTGGAGCCTCAGGGCGTGCGGACCGTGTCTGTGCGCACAGGTCGGGACGTGCTCGATGTCGTGGAGCACGGCGACATTCATGTTGCCGTCCTCGATGCGGGAATGCCCCAGCTTGGCGGGATGCAGGTGGTCAAGATGATGCACCAGCTTCCCAAGGGCAGAGTCATCCCGGCGATCATGCTGGCCGACCACCTGACCGACCAGCTCATGCACGAGGCGCTGCAACTGCATGTGTTCAGCGTGCTCAGCAAGCCGGTCGATTTCAACGTGCTGCTTGACTCGCTGGCGCGGGTCATCAAGCGGCATTACCGGGATCGGTGGCCCGGCTAAACGAAAGATTGTCACTGGTTGCTCGTCACTTGTTACTTGGGACGAACCGCCAGACGGAAACGAGTTCAGCCAAGTAACAAGGCACCAGTAACCAGCATCAAGCAACGACACAAGGAGTGATCATAATGGCCAAGCTTCGTCCTCTCGGAGGCAACATTCTCGTTAAGCGCGTGGAAGCCGAAACCAAGACCAAGTCGGGCATCGTCCTGCCCGACTCGGCCAAGGAAAAGCCCAAGCGCGGCAAGGTCCTCGCCATCGGCGACGGCAAACGCCTCGAAAACGGCGAGCGCCAGCCCTTCGCGGTCAAGAAGGGCGACGAAGTCCTCTTCACCAGCTACGCCGGCACCGAAATCAAGATCGACGGCGAAGAAGTCCTGATCATGAGCGAGGAAGACGTCCTTGCGGTGGTCGAGTAAATTGGCTCGGTGAAGAGCGTTACTGGTTACTTGTTACTGGTTACTTGGCGCAACAGTGAAGCGACGAGGATGCCAGTGAACCGCAAGTAACAAGTCACAAATAACAAGTAACCGCTGCCGTGCGGCAGTGATTCGGAGATACCAACAATGGCTGCTAAGCAAATCAAGTTTGAACAAGAGGCCCGTGAGGCCATCCGTCGTGGTGTGAGCAAGCTCGCCCGCGCCGTCAAAGTCACGCTCGGCCCGTCGGGTCGAAACGTCGTGCTCGAGAAATCCTACGGCTCGCCGACCGTCACCAAGGACGGCGTCACCGTCGCCAAGGAGATCGAGCTCGAAGACCCGTACGAAAATATGGGCGCGCAGATGGTCAAGGAAGTTGCCGAGCGCACCAGCAAAGTCGCCGGCGACGGAACCACCACCGCCACCGTCTACGCCGAAGCGATCTTCAGCGAAGGCCTCAAGTCCGTCGGCAGCGGCGCCAACGCGACGCAGGTCCAGCGCGGCATCAACCTCGCCGTCGAAGCCATCATCGGCGAGCTGAAGAACATGTCGAAGAAGGTCTCTTCTTCAAAGGAAATCGCCCAGGTCGGCACTGCATCGGCCAACCATGACGCGCAGATCGGCCAGATGATCGCCGACGCGATGGACAAGGTCGGCAAGGACGGCGTCATCACCGTCGAAGAAGGCAAGAGCCTCGACACGACCATCGAACTCGTCGAAGGCATGCAGTTCGACAAGGGCTACATCAGCCCGCACTTCGTCACCGACGCGACCACCCAGGAAGCGGTCCTCGACGATGTTTACATCCTCATCCACGAAAAGAAGATCGGTAACGCCCGCGATCTGGTTCCGGCCCTCACCAAGGCTGCCGAGGCCGGCAAGCCGCTGCTGATCATCTCCGAGGACATCGAAGGCGAAGCCCTCGCGATGCTCGTCATCAACAAGCTGCGTGGCACGCTCAAGGTCGCCGCCGTCAAGGCGCCCGGCTTCGGCGATCGCCGCAAGGCCATGCTGGAAGACCTCGCCATCATCACCGGTGGCCAGGCGATCTTTGACGAACTCGGCATCAAGCTCGAAAACGTCGAACTCACCCAGCTCGGTCGCGCCAAGAAGGTGCGCATCGACAAAGACAACACCACGATCATCGAAGGTGCCGGCGATGAGAAGGCCATCAAGGGCCGCATCGAGCAGATCAAGAACGAAATCGACAACACCACCAGCGACTACGACAAGGAAAAGCTCCAGGAACGCCTGGCCAAGCTCTCCGGCGGCGTCGCCCAGGTGAACGTCGGCGCGGCGACCGAGGTCGCCATGAAGGAGAAGAAGGCCCGCGTCGAGGACGCGCTGCACGCCTGCCGCGCGGCCGTCGAAGAGGGCATCCTCCCCGGCGGCGGCGTCGCCCCGATCCGCGCCGCGGCCAAGACCCTCTCCAAGCTCTCCAAGACCCTGGCCAACGACGACCAGCGGATGGGTGTTGAAATCGTGCGACGAGCCGTCGAAGCGCCGATCAAGCAGATCGCCGACAACGCCGGCACCGACGGCGGCGTCGTCGCCCAGAAGATCAAGGAAAAGCTCGACGACGTCAGCTTCGGCTACGACGCCCTGACCCACCAGTACGGCGACCTCGTCAAGGCCGGCGTCATCGTTCCGACCAAGGTCGAACGCAGCGCCCTCGAGAACGCCGCGAGCATCGCCGGATTGCTTCTGACCACCGAAGCGATCATCAGCGAGATCAAGGAAGACAAACCCGAAATGCCCGCCGGCGGCGGCGGTGGCATGGGCGGTATGGGCGGTGGCATGGGCGGCATGGGTGGGATGGGCTTCTAAGCTTCTCATCGCCTTGCAGAGCACTCTGACTCTCGGAGCCGGCTGGACACGTCCAGCCGGCTCCGTGCAATTTGCTAACAGGAAGCTATGGTGGAACTTCTGGTCAAATCATGGGAAATCTTCAACTGATGCGACTGCTGGACGAGAAGTATCTGCGTCATCCATTCTACGGCGTGGCGCGGATGTCATCGACGAACCCACGGTCATCACCGAGAGCTTTAATTTGGTTCATCCGACTAATGCGTACTTGGTTTCGTGCAGCGCATAGATTCTCAGCTTGAAGAATTCCCGATCCCGCAACTTGTACGCCTGGCGTTGCAGCGTCCGGATCTTGTTGTTCGTGCCTTCCAACGCCGCCGTCGTGATTGGGTGATCGTAGTAGGCCAGCAGGCCAGCCTGGATGGTTTCCCGGTCTCTGACGATCAATTCCATTGGTTAGGCTTCACCTTCCCAAGTCCGATTGGCTTCAAAATAGCGAAGGACCATGAATTGTCACTCGCGGGCCACTACTTGAACAATATGTCCCTGTCGTCTTGACCAAGCGGAACCTGGGTTCGAGCCTTCGGGCGCGGTCGCCGAAGCATCGCGAGATGGGGATGCTACTGCGGGTGCTGAAGCACGACGTCACGCTCGCTTTACGCGCTCGGCGAAGGGTCGAGACAGAGCAGTGATGTCCGCCCGCATGATCCAGCCTGCACCGCGCCACGGGCTGTTTCACGAACGGCTGGCTGCTGGGCTCACAGGGGGCGTCGCGAACGTCGCATGAGGATGTGGCCAGTGAGTAGCATCATGCCCGCCGCGGTCATGGGTTCGGGGACGACGGTGTCGGAGAGCTGGAGGTAGAGGTTGACGTAGGGGGCCGCACCGTTCGCTCCAACCTGTTCCTTGCCCGTGAATGAGCCATAGGGATTGTACGCATCTTCCCAATAGGCCTCGCTGGTGGCGCCGACGGTGGGAGCCTCATAGGTCAGCAGCGGCACAACCTCATTGGTGCCTGATTCCGTGGTCGTTCCGGCGTTGACGATGAAGATCTGCACGCCCCAGTTGCTGTCCGGAACCGTAATGGCCGATGGCAGATTGAACAGGCTGGTATAGTGAATCGCGTAATCGGGAGCGATTTCGCCCAGGGGATACTGAAAGCTCCCCAAGCTGCCGCTATTGACGACGGTGTCGTCACCGGCGCCGAGGCTCATAGTGTTCCAGAAGGTGACCACTGCATCGACGGTATGGGCAACCGAATCCACGTTCTGTACCGCGAAGTTCATCGCGCGAAAGGTCACCGGCCCGCTCCCGCTGACCAGACGACCATCGTCCAGAACATTGGAACTGAAGATGGATCCGGCCGTAATACTGGAGACCGTGCTGTCGTAGATAATTCCCGCATGGGCACCGGCCGTC
The DNA here is from genome assembly GCA_038224615.1 of Tepidisphaerales bacterium. Taxonomy (GTDB): domain Bacteria; phylum Planctomycetota; class Phycisphaerae; order Tepidisphaerales; family Tepidisphaeraceae; genus JBBRFH01. Next base: position 506 of record JBBRFH010000201.1, on the reverse strand, counting down.
AGGGCTACGACCGACACGATACCCGTCAACAAACTCTTACGCATAAAACCCTCCGAAAAAAAGGAACAACCAACAACTGAACGTCTAAAAGGAGGCCGTCGCGATTTCCACGGCGGCCCCCGGAACAACCAACTCAGGCCAGCAACTCCTCGATATTGGAGCGCTGATCGAACAAATCAACCCAGGCCTTATCCCAGCCAGCCCCGCCGTCCAGGATATCGCGGCTGCCGCCGCGAGCGTCGAGTACGTCATTGCCGTCCTGGCCGAACAGCATGTTGCGGCCCGTGCCGCCTACGAGGATATCGTTACCGCGCCCGCCGTAGAGGGCGTCGTTGCCGTCACCGCCGTAGAGGGCGTCGTCACCGTTGCCGCCATCCATGCGATCGTTGCCGTTGCCGCCGATGAGCGTGTCGTTGGCCGGACCACCGGTGATGATGTCGTCACCGTCTCCGCCGTCGATGGTGTAGCCCAAGAGCACGGCGGGATTCGTCAGGGCGAACTTCACG
>JBBRFH010000200.1:0-6562 GCA_038224615.1 Tepidisphaerales bacterium | reverse complement strand
CGCCGCCCGAACACCTCGGGCAACGTCTCGATCAACTGCTTTTTCCACAGCGTGATCTGGTTCGGATGCACCTCGTGCTCGCCCGCCAGCTCCGCCAGCGTCCGCCGCTCCCGGATCGCCTCGACCGCCAGCTTCGCCTTGAACTCCGCCGAAAAGGTTCGCCGCTTCCTTGACATAATTCGTCTCCAGTTTGGAGTGCCGAATCCACCTTAAATGCGCGCCCAGTTTTTGGGGAGTATCGCACGCTTACCCGCCCTCTCCCTCGCGTATCGCGAGTGGGAGGGTTTCTCGTTTGGGGCGTTTCCGGCTTGAGATCGGTCGGATCACTGCGCAACCGGCGTTTTGCAATTCAGCCGCACTCCGATCCCGTCGAAATATCTGTCAGAGGTATAGCAGTGTCGCTTCGACGCGTACAAATTCTGGTGATGTTCTCGTTCGCCCTCGTGCTGGGTGGACTCGCACTCGTGGTGCCAGACTTGTATCGCCGGATACCGCAGATTGGCGACCCTCGCTTCGGCACGATGACCGCCGCCAGCCTCGTATTGCTCGGGGCGGCCGGGGGCCTCTTGGCATTGCGGCAGATGCGCCGGGGCTGTCGAGCGGTGCAACAGGGCCTGCAGCAGATGCTCGACACGGGCACCCACCGCGCCGTCACCGTGACCGATCGTACACTCGAACCACTCGTCCATGCCGTCAATCAGTTCATTGCCGTCTATGGTCAGCGGTCGCAGGAGGCCCAGCGGCGCGCACGCGAACTCGAAATCCAACTCAAGGTCGTGCATCTTGAGCGCGAGCACGCGCAGTCGATCATCCAGTCGATCAGCGACGCCGTGCTTGTTACCGACCCGTGGGACGAACTCGTCCTGGCTAACGAATCCGCATCACGCGTGCTGGGATTCAAGGCACCGGCGCAGCAGCAGCCGGGACAACCACAATTGCGGCAGCCGATCGAGAGCGTGCTTCGGGACGTCAAGCTGATCTCGCTGATCCGCGAGATGCGCGCCACACGGTCGGCGGGGGGCCGCAAGGTCGTTGAGCATCGCGTCCGGCAAGGCGACGTTGAACGCACATTCAAGGTCACTCTTTCTTGCCTGGGGGGCAGTGATCGCAGCGAGGCGGGCGGGGGAGTCGTGGCGGTCATGCATGACATGACCCACGAGGCCGAAGTGGCGCGCATGAAGAACGACTTTGTGAGCCACGTGAGCCACGAACTACGCACGCCGCTCGCCAGCATTAAGGCATACGTCGAGATGCTCATCGACGGCGAAGCCGATGACGATAAGCAGACGCGCGAGTTCTACGACGTGATCCAGAACGAATCCAACCGTCTCGGGCGCCTGATCGACAACATCCTCGACATCAGCCGCATCGAGTCGGGTGTCGTCAAGATCAAGAAGGTGCCGCTCAGTCTGACGGTCGTCATCAATGAGGCGATGGAAATTATCACGCCGCAGGCGTCCGGTAAGAACATCACAGTCACGTCGAACATCGCCCCGGCGATCTACCAGGTGACGGCCGATAAAGACATGATCCACCGCGCGGTGCTCAATCTGCTGAGCAACGCCGTGAAATACACCCCCGAAGGCGGCTCGATCAACGTCAGCACGCAGGTGGACGCGTCTGCCAAGAAGATCACCGCAATCGTCGAAGACACCGGGGTGGGGATTCCGCCAAAGGACATGCCGTTTGTGTTCGATAAGTTCTATAGGGTGGAGGCCAACAGTCGGATGGCCAAGGGGACGGGACTGGGTTTGTCGTTGGTGAAGCACATTGTCGAGTCGGTCCACCACGGCCGCGTGTTTCTTGAGAGCACGGTTGGAAAAGGAAGCAGGTTCGGTATCGAGTTGGACCTGAGCTGAATGAGTTGTGACCCATGATCGCTGCAAAAACCATTCTCGTCGCCGATGACGAGACGCATATTCTGAACGTCGTATCGTTGAAGCTGCGCAATGCCGGCTTCAAAGTCATCTGCGCCCGGGACGGCCAGGAAGCGCTCGACCTGGCGCGGCTGCAAGTGCCCGACCTGCTGATTACCGACTACCACATGCCCTATCTGTCGGGGCTCGAACTGTGCCAGAAACTACGTGAAGACCCGCGGCTTGCGGGCATCCCCGCGATCATGCTGTCGGCACGCGGTTACCATCTGGATCCGGCTGATACGGAGCGCAGCGGCATCGACCGCATGTTGTCCAAGCCGTTCAGCCCGCGCGAGCTACTCGCGAGCGTGGACGAAATTTTGTCCAAAGCTGCATGAGGTGATGTCGTGACTGATCTGAGCATTTCCAATCAAAGCAACCAGATACCATTGCCCCGGCACGTGCTCGACACTCTTGCCGAGCGCTTCCGTGCCAAGGGATTGTGTTTCGTCGCGCTGCACCCTGACGGGACGATCGGCTACTGCGATGACAACGCCGCGACCTTCTTCAAACGATTTGCCATTCCCGTTCTGAGTTACGGAGAGTGTGGGCAGCAGTTTTTCGGCGTGGCGCTGCCGATTACATCGAGCGACGAGTGCGTCAATGTCTGTGAGCCGCTCGACGGTACGATCATGGCCGCCTTCGCCTACTTCGAGCGACGGCAGTTGTCTGCAATCGTGGCGTTGATCGGTAAGTCAAGCTCGTTCCGGCTTGATTCATCGACCAAGCGACTCTGCCAGGATCTCGGCCTGGACACGGCGTGGCTCCAGCAGGAAGCCGCCAGCACCCCGGCGTTCGATTCGGCCACGATTCACAACGAAGCCACGCTCCTGGCAAACATGGTCCGCGACCAGGTACGCGTAAGCGGCCTTGAGCAGGAAGTCGAATCTCTTTCCACGCAGCTCGCCGATACTTACGAAGAATTGAGCCTGATCTACCGCCTCTCCAGCGGCATGAAGGTCAACCGGGGGACGGGCGAGTTCTTCAAGCAGGCGTGTCTCGATGTAATGGACGTCATCGAGGTCCGGGGCATCGGCGTTGTCCTGCACACCGACAAGCTCGAGCACCCCGACCCCGTCCTCTACGGTGCCACCAGCCTTCCGCCCGGAGCCGTGCGACGACTCGGCGCGCAATTGATGACCACGCTGCGCGCCGACAAGCGGACACTGCTCATCAACGATCTATCGACCAACGAAACCTTCGGCTGGCTTCATCAGCATGCCAAGCGCATGCTTGCCGTGCCGCTGCAACGCGAGGAGCAGGTGCTGGGCTGCCTCTTCAGCTTCGACAAGGTCAAAGGCGAGTTCGATACCGTGGACGCAAAGCTGCTCACGTCCATCGCAAACGAATCCACGATCTATCTGGAGAACGCGATCCTGTTCGAGGACGTGCGCGGATTGATGCTGGGCCTGCTCCATAGTCTCGTCAGCGCCGTCGACGCCAAGGACGCGTACACATGCGGTCACTCGGAGCGCGTGGCGCTCATGGCGCGGGAACTGGCGTCAATGGCCGGGCTGCCGCAGCAGTTCGTCGATCGCATCTATATGGCCGGCCTGCTGCACGACGTCGGCAAGATCGGCGTGCCCGAGGCCGTGCTGCAGAAGCCAGGCAAGCTCACGCCTGAAGAATTCGAGCTGATGAAGCAGCACCCGGAGATCGGCGCCCGAATTCTGCGCGACGTCAAGCAGCTCGGCGACGTGATTCCGGGGGTCATGCACCACCATGAGCGCTGGGACGGTCGCGGTTACCCGAGCAAGCTCGCAGGCGAAAACATCCCGCTCATGGGCCGGATCATCTGCCTCGCCGATTGTTTTGACGCCATGACCAGCAACCGCACGTACCGTCGCGCGTTGCCGTTCGAGGTAGCGATGATGGAAATCCGCAACGGTGCGGGCTCGCAGTTCGATCCGGCTCTGGCCGACGCGTTCATGCGCATCGGTGAGACGCGGCTGCGTGAGCTGACCAGCAGTCATCACGAGCAGGCGTCCAAGCTCATCGAATCTCACCGCACACTGCGGGTCGCATAGGGCACAGACAAGATGATCAACAGTGAAGACTACAACGGCGTGTGCGTGCTGAGCGTGGCCGGAGATCTTACAGGCGATGAATGCGCCAAGGTCCGCACGGTTGTCGAGCAATCAATCGACCAGCGGCATGTCGTCAATTTTGCCGTCGATCTCGAGAAATGCACGTACCTCGACAGCGAAGGGCTCGAAACGGTCTGCTGGATCAAGGCAAAGTGCGACGAGTTGTTCGGCATGATGAAACTTGTTGCGCCCGATGAGACCTGCCGCAAAATATTGGAGATGACCCGACTTGATGAACGCCTTGAGATCGAGGTCGATATTTCAACGGCACTGAAGGCAATGAGATGATCGCGGTAGCCAACCGAAAACCCCTCGGGCAAATGCTCGTTGACCGCGGCGTCATCGGTCCTGAGCAGCTTCAACGCGCGCTCGATGAGCAGCGGATGACCAACAGCCAGAAGCTGCTCGGGGAGATTCTCGTCGAACGGGGGATGGCGAGCGAAGAGGCGATTTGCGAGACGCTGGCGATCGCCTACAGCGTACCATTCGCGCGCATCACCCCGAAGCTGGCCGACAGCAAGGTGATTGATCTGCTGCCACGACAGTTTCTCGAGCAACACGTCGTCCTGCCGCTGTTTTGTGTGCAGAACATGCTCACCGTGGCGGCGGCCGAGCCGAGCAATGTCTTCCTCATCGAGGAGATCGAGCGGCTGACCGGCAAAGACGTGCAACTCGTCGCCGCGACCGGCAAGGACATTCGCGCGACGCTGCAGACCTATCTCCCTGACGATAAGGTCTTCGTCATCGACGAGATCATCGACGAGATGAAGCCCGAGGACTTCACGCTCGTCGAGAACAAGCAGATTCAGGACATCGCCGACCTCGAGCAGGCCGCGGGCGATTCGCCGGTCATCAAACTTGTGAACTACTGTATTTACAGCGCGGTCAAGGACGGCGCCAGCGACATTCACATCGAACCGGGTGACGAGAACCTGCGCATCCGCTACCGCGTCGATGGCTGCCTGATCGAGAAACTCCGCCCGCCGTACCAGATGGCGGCGGCGATCGCGTCGCGCATCAAGATCATGGCCGGACTCGACATCGCCGAACGCCGCGTCGCCCAGGACGGCGGCATCCATGTGATGATGGCCCGCAAGCCGATCGACCTGCGCGTCTCCACCATGCCCGGCCGGTTCGGCGAAAAGGTCGTCATTCGCGTCATCGATAACGACAAGGCCAGCGTCAATCTCGAGAAGCTTGGCTTCGGCTATGAGACCCTTAAGCAGTGGCGCAAGCTGATCAATTTGCCGAACGGCATTGTCCTGGTCACCGGCCCGACCGGATCGGGCAAGAGCACGACGCTCTATGCGTGCTTACAGGAGATCAACGCCGAAGACGTCAACATCTGCACGGTCGAGGACCCGATCGAATACAACGTCGCGGGCATTAACCAGTTCCAGGTCAATGACAAAGCCAACTTCACCTTCGCGTCGGCCCTGCGCGCACTGCTGCGTCAGGACCCCGACGTCATGATGATCGGTGAAATTCGCGACGGCGAAACCGCGCGCCTGGCGACGCAGGCTGCACTTACCGGCCACCTGGTTTTTAGTACGCTCCACACCAACGACGCCGTAGGCGCCGTCACGCGACTCTATAATCTCGGCATCGAGCCGTACCTCGTCGGCGCGACGGTCATGGGGGTACTGGCGCAACGCCTCGTCCGCAAGCTCTGCCAGCATTGTCGCGAGGAATACGAGCCGACGGTCAACGAGCGTCACTCGGTGGAGAAGGTCGGTGGTCCCGTGCAGAAGCTGTACCGCGCCCGCGGGTGTGGTAAGTGCAAGCACCTTGGGTACTCCGGGCGAATCGGCATTTACGAGTTGTTCGTGCCGAACGATACGACGATCGACAAGATCAGCGCTGGCGCCACACTGAATGAACTGCGCCAATGCAGCCAGCAGTCGGGCATGCTCACCCTGCGGGTTGACGGCATCGACAAGGTTAAGGCAGGCATCACGACACTCGAAGAGATCTACCGCGCGACGGCCTGACCAATACAGGAACAATACCATGCCGACCTTCGCCTACACCGCTCGTGACGCCGCCGGCCAATCGGTCAGCGGCACGCTCACGGCTGCGTCGATCGCGGACGTGGGGCGGATGCTGCGGCTGGAGGGCAAGTTCCCCATCAACGTTCAGCCTTCGTCGCACGCCGTAACCACCGGCGCGCGCGGCGGCATCAAGGTCTCGCGTAAGGACGTCATCCAACTCTCGACGCAAATCGCCATCATGGTGGAGACCGGGGTCACGATCGTCGACGCCCTCGAATGCATCGGACAACAGGCAGCCAAGCCGAAGCTGATCGAGTTGATGAAGGATCTGAGCGCACAGGTGCAGTCCGGCGGCGATTTCAGCACCGCACTGTCGAAGCACCCGAGATCGTTTCCAACCCTCTACGTAGCATTGATCAAGGCGAGCGAGAAATCCGGCATGCTGCCGAAGATGCTGCAGCGTGCCACCGAGTACATCCGCGATGAGGCAGAAATCGTCCGAAAGGTGAAGGGAGCGCTCACCTACCCGGGCATCATGTGCGCGTTCGCATGCACGACGACGATCTTC
>JBBRFH010000199.1:0-6593 GCA_038224615.1 Tepidisphaerales bacterium | reverse complement strand
GGTCAGGCCCTTGTACTCCAGCACCCGCGTCCCTGGCACGTCCGCGAGCAGTTCGCCGATCATGTCGACGCGCTCTGCAAGCGTGAACATCTCGCGTTTGTCGGGGTTGACGCCGACACCGATGACCAGTTCATCGAACAGTTTGACGCCGCGCCGGATGATGTCCAGGTGCCCATTGGTGATGGGGTCAAACTGCCCGGGAAACACCGCCAGCCGCTCGATCCGTTTCGCCATGCCGCCACAAATACCGCGCCGCCGCCGGTTTTGCGATACATAACGCGATTCGCGGTCGCTTGCGGATTCGGCTTGGGCGTCTACCTTCTGGTGCGATGGCATTGATCGAGCGTGTGCAGGCAGAAAACGGCGTGGTGATCTACCAATCCCCCCTGCTCCGGGCGGCGGGCGTGCCGCACGCGTTCTCAACCCGGATCGGCGGGGTCAGCGAAGGGCTGTTCGCGTCGCTGAACCTGGGCAACCCCAACGGAATCCCGCAACAGGACACGGCCGATAATATCCGCGCCAACTACCGCCTGCTCCACGCCGCGATCGGCTGCGAAGCGCGCCGGCGCGTCTTCGCCCACCAGGTCCATGGCGCCTGCGTACTCGACCCGGCGACTTCCCCCGTCACCGACACCATCCACGGCGGCGAGGAAATCGGCAAAGCCGACGGGATTGTTTCGACAGACCCGACACGCCTGCTCAGCGTCCGCACCGCCGACTGTGTGCCGATATTGATCGCCAGCGACGACGGCACCCGCGTCGCCGCCGTTCACGCGGGGTGGCGCGGCGCGGTCGCGAAAATTGTCGCACACGCGCTCGAGTGCTTCCACGGCACGCCCGTCGTCGTGGCGATCGGCCCGCACATCAGCGCCGCGAATTTTGAAGTCGACGCCGATGTCGCCGAGCAGTTCCCCGTCGAGGCCGTGCTGATTCAACAGCGCCGAACCAAGCCCCACGTCGATCTCCAGCGTGCCCTGATCCTGCAACTGCGCGACCTGGGCATCCCCGAATCACGCATCGACACCACCGACCTTTGCACATTTGCACACGCCGATGAGTTTTTCTCCCACCGCCGCGACAACGGCGTCAGCGGGCGGATGGCGGCGGTGATCGGGGCTTGCGCGTGAGCGACGCCGGCGCGTCAAACCCCGCACGCTCGCCGGCGCCGGCGCGCTGCCAACTCATCCTGGCGATTGCGGTCATCCTCGTCTTCGGCCGGCTCGTGATGTGCGATTTCGTGTGGTGGGACGACGCGCATACGGTGCATCACAACCCGTCGCTGAATCCCACTGTGACGTGGTCCGGCATTGCCTACAACTGGACGCACTCGACCGCGAGTATCTACATCCCGCTGACCTATACGGTGTGGGCGCTGCTCGCGATAGTGGCTCGGGTATCGCCGGATGAAGTTGGGATCGCGCTTAACCCGCTCTGGTATCACGCGGCGAACGTGCTCGTACACGGGATCGCGGCGCTGCTGGCATTTCGGCTGCTGGATCGGTTGCTTAAACATCGGCGCGCCGCGCTGGTCGGGGCGATGCTGTTTGCGCTGCACCCGGTGCAGGTCGAAAGCGTTGCGTGGATCAGCGGATTGAAGGACGTCCTCGCGGGCTGCCTGGCGATCGGCTGTCTCTATGTCTATTGCGATGAGCCTCTCACGCGCCGCCGTCGAATGCTGGCGATTCTGCTGTTCGTGCTGGCGATGCTCGCCAAGCCGTCGGCGATGGTGGCGCCGCTGCTGCTGCTGGCGATCGACGTGCTCGCGGTGCGGCGGGATTGGCGGGCGTCGCTGGCACGCGTCGCGCCGCTGGTCTTGCTCGCGGTGCCGATCGCGATCATTGCCCGTATCGTACAGATCGCCCCTGCCGCGCCGGCGCCGCTGTGGGCCAGGCCTCTGATCGCGCTCGATTCGCTGGCGTTTTATATCGCGAAAGTGTTTATTCCCATCACGCTCACCATCGACTACGGCCGCAAGCCCGCCGAGGTCATCGCCAGCGGGGCGATCGGGTACACATGGATTCTTGTCGCAATCGCGCTAATCGCAATCGCATGGCTCGCCCGCGTGTGGCGCGTGTCGCCGATCTGGTGTGCGGCGTGGATTTTTGTGCTGGCGCCGTTGCCGGTGCTGGGACTGATGCGGTTCGACTTTCAGGAAGTCTCGACCGTCGCCGATCACTATCTGTACCTCGCGATGCTGGGCCCGGCGCTGCTCGCGGGCGTGGTCGTCAGCCGGTATCCACGTGTGACGCCGATCATGCTCATGTGGGTCGGTTTGCTCGGCGCGCGGTCGTTTGTACAGACCTTCGTCTGGCAAGATGAGATGTCGCTGATGACCCACGCGCTTTCGGCCAATGACCGAAGCACCGTCGCGCACAACAATCTCGCCAACCAAGCCTCTCTGCGCCGCGACGACGCCGGCGAGCGGGCCCATCTGCTAAGCAGCATCGCGATCGACCCATCGGAGCCGGTCGCGCTTCGCGCGCTCGGTCTCATGGCGCTGCGCGACGGTGACGCGCCGGCCGCCGAAGCGTACTTCCATCGCCTCGGCGCCGCGTTCGACGCCGTGTACGGCGCCGGCGACCCGAGGACCGCCCGCCCGCGCTGGCAGGCGGCCGACGCGTTCCTCGACGCCAACCGAACCCAGCAAGCGCAGCGGTTTGCCGACGAAGCAAAAAGGCTTGCGCCCGATCACCCCAACGTCAAACGAATTGCTGAGCGCTTGAGGTTCGCGCGCTCGACGCATTAGATCAGGCGTTTCCGGTGGGGAATATGCGCGCAGAATCCAATGCGAACCGCGAAGAAGCGATGAGCGCGAAGGAAAACGCGAAGCAATGCAGGAGGAACCGCGGATTACGCAGATTACGCAGATACAGAAGAAGCCCATCTGTGAAATCTGTGCAATCTGTGGTTCCTGTATTTCTTCGCGTTTGTCGTCGCGCTCATCGCTTCTTCGCGGTTCGAATTGTCCAGAAGAACGCCACGACCTGGCACTCTTGCTCGAGGCCGATGCGGAATCGGTCGGACATCAACACCCGCACACTTTCATAAACGCAGTATGCAATACACCCCGACGCCTTGCCGCTTCAGCGGCGAGGAAAATCAGCGCAACTGCAACGACTCCGCATCGTACACGATCCCCAGGGACGGAATCTCGACGGCTTTGCGGTCTCCCTGCTTCAGCACCGTTCCCGCGCGCCAGGCGGTGTGCCCAAGCCCGTTCGCGAGCGCAACGACTGCATCCGCCTGCGTCGCGGGGACGTACGCCGCGAAGCCGACGCCCATGTTGAACGTGCCGTACATCTCGGTGGCGTCGAGCTTGGCGTACTGCGCGATGAAGTCGAACACCGGCTGCGGCGGACGCACGGTGTCGATGCGGTAGACGAAATTCTCCGCCAGTCGCATCAGTTTGCGCCACCCGTGACCCGTGACATGGGCGACGTAGTTGAGCGGAATCTGTGCCTTCTGTGCGGCCCGCACAAAATCGACATAGATGATCGACGGATCGAGCAACGCCTCGCCATACGACCGCCCATCCGACAGCTTCGCGAGGTATCCGCCTTCGACCTGCTCGGCAAGTTTGCGACAGAGCGTGAGGCCGTTGGTCTGAATGCCGGAGGAGGCGAGGAAGACGATCGCGTCGCCTGCGCGCACGGCGCCGGTAATGCGATTGGCCTTGGGCGCGATTTGCCCGACGGCGCTGCCAGCCAGGACGATGGCGTGCGGCTCGACGATGCCGCGCAGGGTCGGCGTCTCCCCGCCGCCCCACACCGCGCCGGCGGTCCGGCATCCCGCCGCAAACCCGCTCGCCAGCGCCGCCGCCCGCGCTTCGTCCGCGAACCACTCGCTGTCCCCGACCGCAGCGTGCATCGCGACGCTGATCGGGAGCGCCCCGCAGGTAATCAGATCATTGACGATCGTAGCGACCGTATCGACCGCGACGGCGTCGTAGTAGCACTTGCCCGTCAGCTTCGCCATCGCGTCGGCGACCAGATTCTTCGTGCCCAGCCCTTCTTCGACGTGCGCCAAATAGCCGTGCTCGGTCTCGATGAGGTACGCGCTGTCCCCGCGCGAGGCCTCGACTTCCTTGAAGCCGTGCGCTTCGAGCAGCCCCGCAGTCGTGCGCGCCTCGCGCTGGCAGGCGCGCTTGAACGCGTCGAGCCGGTCGTAGTTCACCCCCGCGGATTCGTAGGTCAGTGACATATGTCCAGGCGAGTATCCTCCGGCGCGTGGGGGGCGGTCAACCAACACGAGAACTTAGCCACCGATGGGACACGGATATGCACCGACGCGAATGCCAAGGCCTTTCCATTCGTGCCATTCGTGAAGATTCGCGGTTGCGCTATCAAGCCAAGCCCATGGCAGGACTGCCGTGGGCTTTCCGGCGGCGCTCAGTTCCTTATAATTGACACGCCATGCGTAAGCTCGCCTTCTCCTCCAATGCCTTCAAGAAGAACACCCTCACCGAGGCGATCGACTCCATTGGTGCCATCGGCTACCGCGGCGTCGAGCTGATGGCGGACCTGCACCACGCCTGGCCACCCACGTTTGACGCCGCGCGAAGGCGCGATGCGCACAAGCAGCTCGGCGATCTCGGGCTCATCGTCTCCAACGTCAACGCCTTCACCTGCTTCGTCCACGGCGACACCTACCACCCCACCTGGATCGCCGCCGACCCCGCGCGCCTGCAGATCCGCATCGACCACACCAACCGCTCCCTCGAACTGGCGCACGAATTCGGCGTCAAGACGCTCTCCATCCAACCCGGCGGACCCCTCATCGGCACCGGAATGAGCCGCGACGAAGGAGAGCGCCGTTTTGCAGAATCACTCTCCAAGTGCGTCGACACCGCGCGGGCCTGCAACGTCATCCTCGCGATCGAGCCTGAGCCGGGGCTGCTCATCCAGACCGCGCAGGAATGCCTCGATTTCAAACAGCGGTTCTTCAACGACGAGCCGATCGTGAAGATGAACTGCGACACCGGCCACCTCTTCTGCGTCGGCGAAGACCCCGCTGAAGTGATCCGCAAACACCGCACCCACGTCGCCCACGTACACATCGAGGACATCGGCGCCAATCACGTCCACCAGCACCTCACTCCCGGCAAAGGGGTGATGGACTTCAAGTCGATCTTCCGCGCGCTCGACGAGATCGGCTACCAGGATTGGGTCACCGTCGAGCTCTATCCGTATGAAACGACCGCCGCAGGCGTGGCCAAAGCGGCGTACGAGCACCTTCATCCGATCGCGTAAGACGTCTCCCGCATTCCCCGCGCCACGCGCCCCCACCCGACGATCCGCGCGGCAGCGTCGCTTGCGTCTTCGCGGCTGGTATTGTTCTCGAAACGCAATGCGGGGGCTGACAATTAACCGAAATTCGACACTTTGAGCCGGGGCGCGGATTTCGTGAGGCAAACGTATCCGTGCGGTAACGGGCAGGCCCGATAACCGCTTCAGGCCCGCTATTAGTCGTTTTTCCCGACTTGAAAAGTCGAATGATCTGTTAAACTGGCGCTCCACGCCAGCGTAATCGGACGATCGCGTCTGGCAGGATCGTGAGTTGTATCTGTGATGGCTTCGACTAGCTCCCGACAGAACGGCGGTGCGGGCGAGGCGGCGCTGATCCCATTGGGTTCGCACGCCGGCTCTCCGCCCATCTCGCTGAAGCGTCCCGCGACCCTCTTCGGATCGCGCAAGGACGCCGTGCGCGTCCACCTGGACAGCTCGACGGTCTCCAAAGTCCACTGCATCATCGTCAAGAATGACTGGGGCTGCTACATCCACGATCTCGGCAGCCGGACGCACACGATCGTCAACGGCAAGCCGGTCGTCGATGCCGACCTCAAGGACGGCGACCACGTCCTGGTCGGCCGATTCCAATTTAAGTACACCTGTACCCCAGGCGACGCGGACGATGGGCAGCTCATCGCTCCGCCGGCGGCAATCGAAGTCTCGACACTGAAGCGCCCGCTGGCGATCGCCAAGCGCGTGCTGGTGATCGGCCGACGCGAGAATGCCGACCTGCGCCTGGACGACAACACCGTCAGCAACATTCACGCGATCGCGTTTGAATGCAACGGCGGCCGACAGATCCGGGACATGTCGTCGCGCACCGGCACATGGCTCGACGGCAAGCCCGTTCACCAGGAACCGCTGCTTCCCGACGCGCACCTGAAGATCGGCCCGTCGACGCTGTCGTACGTTCTTGCGGAGATGCGGGCTCGGCCTGTCGCCGATGCTGCGGATTCCAGCGCCCCGATCGAGCTTGCCGATTCGATTGCGCTCACCGAAACGCCGCGCGATATCGACGCCCCTGTCGCCGCCGAAGCCGCCGAGGTCGATCTGGACGATCTGCTCGAAATCGGTGTCGACCCCGCGCCCCCACCTGCGCGGCCGATGCCCGCGGCGAAGCATGTGCCCGCGGTCGCGCCGAAGGTCGTCGAGACGCCGAAAGCGGTTCCCAAGCCCGCGCCGCCCGCCGTGATGCCCGTCGCGCCGGTGCCTCTCGAACTCGCTGCCGAAATAGCTCCCGAACCTGATCTGGGCCTGGAATTTGAGCTTGAAGCCGAGGCCGACGCCGCGCCGAGCGAGGACGGG
>JBBRFH010000198.1:0-6598 GCA_038224615.1 Tepidisphaerales bacterium | reverse complement strand
AGTGCCAACGCTTTCGGACGATACGGAGTTAATCCGTATCGTCCGTTTTCAGTTTCAAGCACGGGCGGGGTCGAATGGATAAGAGTTCAACCAATCCGGAGGCTTTTATGGCACTGGACATTCATCGCAATCGCAATTCCAAGCAAGCTCAACGACCGTTCGCCACCGGCAAGGCGTTTACGCTGGTGGAACTGCTGGTGGTTATAGGCATCATCGCCCTTCTTATTTCAATTTTGCTCCCGGCCCTGAATAAAGCGAGAAAAGCAGGGCAAAGAGTCGCGTGCATGTCCAATCTGCGCCAGGTTGGCATGGGCATGATGCAGTATACATTCGACAACCGCAACGCCCTGCCGTTGGCCGATGTCCAAGTGTCGACCAGCGAACCCTCCTACTGGCTGGGCATCTATGGCAGCGGCTGGGTGAGCCGCCTGGCCGAACGGAAATACGTCGCCACCACCACTGAACAAAACCGAACCAAGCACGATGTTTTTTCATGCCCCATCGACAAGCAAGGGCGACCGCAGGATTATACCGCGTCAAACCCCTATTACAGCAGCTATAGAGCGCTGGAGGTATTCGGGTGGAAATCGTCCCCCATCCTCTGGACCGGTGTCCGGCTGAAGGACATGCCTGCCAGCAATAACGGACAATGCATGATCAACACCACCCGGCGGCTGTTTCCCGTCCTGGTGGAGAACCACGGGTGGCCTCACGGAATGCTCTGCTCGCCTTGGTCTTTCGGCGGGCTGAAAAGTGCAATCCATCCCGGTGGTAACGCTGTTCTGTTCACAGACTGGCACGTTGAAGTCGGCCCACTAACATGGCTTGACCCCCCCCGTACCAACGGTGCCTGCTTGTTCTACTATCCCGGTGCATGGTAGGGGAATTATCGTGTCGACATGCCCTTGATGGGAAGCGGCAATCACCGGAAACCTCCGGTGATTGCCGATTGTTGATCTCAATTGTCTAACAGATATGGCGGCCCGTCCGCTTCACGCCGTTGCCGTCGAGCGGATCATGGCCGGCTACGGATGATTCCAGTTCCTCCGGGCAGACGAGCCCACGCAGCAAGTCGATCGGCATGGTGCCCAGCCAGATCCGCGTCGAGGCCGAACGGTCCAGCGCCGCCATCGACGGCAGGCCAGACCAAAAACAGCCCGCCGCGCGCGGCCATGCCACTCACGAACACACCTCGATCGAAGCGCTCGTCTGCACCGCCTCCACCACCGGACACAACACTCCCGGATCGACGCTTTCGGTCATACGGACACCAGTTCGCCCGGCAACACGATCTCGTTGACGACCGGCAGCGGCGACCGATTCAGAAGCAGATGTCGACGTTCACCGCCCGCCTTTCCTCGGTTAAATGGATCGCGCCGCAAACAGCCGATCCGGCCGGCGCGTCGGCCGTTAACGCGGCGCAGCTTGCGTTCGGTTGCCCTTGGGTTTATCTTTGCTCCCTCGACTCGCCGGCAAGCGAGTCTCTGACCTTGACTTGGCTGGGCGAATGGTTCGCACCGGCTGGGCCTTGGGTGACACCGAAGAAAGGGTTCACAATGCCGCTCGCACCGACAATTAAGAAGCAGGTCATCACCGATTTCCGAGTCCACGAGAAGGACTCTGGCTCGCCCGAAGTTCAGATCGCTTTGTTGACCAAGCGCATCAACGAGTTGATCGAACACTTCAAGACCCACAAGAAGGACTTCTCTTCGCGTCGCGGGCTGCTGAAGATGGTCGGCAACCGTAACTCGCTGCTAAAGTACCTGATGAAGGAAGACCGTTCGCGATACCAGGCCGTCATTACGAAGCTTGGACTGCGAAAGTAAAACGACACCGAAAGGGCACGGCCGGGCTGTGCCCTGTTTTGTTTTTTTCGAAGCGAAGTCAGGGAGCCGGCATTCAGAACCCAGTAGGCATACCGCCCGCTCATTCTGGTTGCTGATTAACCAATTCTGACTTCTTTCCCCAGCCCCCACCCATTCGCCCGGGCGGGGACGAGTGGTGAGTGAGGGTTCGGGCTGCCCCGCTGCCGGGACGTGAGGATTACGAGAGAGAATGCCTAATGCCGCTCGCCTCCGGGAGATGGTTGTTCCCGCCGAGACGTCCGCCATTCGGCATTCCGTTCTCCGGCCTCCGCGAACCCGAGATGCGATGCCGCCTTCCTCCCCCGCTCGTAATTTGATCAGGGCGCTCTAGAGGATTTGATTCATGCAAGCTCAAACTGTTTCCCGCGAGATCGCCGGGCGTACGCTCACGATCGGCACCGGCACCTACGCCAAGCTCGCCCACGGCTCGGTTACCGTCCAGTACGGTGACACGATCATTTTCGGCGCCGTCGTCCGCGCCAAGCCGCGTGAAGGGCTCGACTTCTTCCCGCTGCAAGTCGACTACCGCGAGCGCCGCGCCGCCGCCGGCAAATTCCCCGGTGGGTTCATGAAGCGTGAAGGTCGGCCGACCACCCGCGAGGTGCTGATCAGCCGCCTGATCGATCGCCCCCTTCGTCCGCTGTTCCCGTACGGGTTTATGGACGAAGTGCAGATCCAGCTCAACGCACTGACGTTCGACAACGAGAACGACACCGACATGCTCGCCGGCATCGCTGCCAGCGCGGTCGTCGCCATCAGCGACATTCCCTTCATCACCCCGACCGCGCACGCCAAGGTCGGCCGCATCGACGGCAAGCTCATCCTCTTTCCGACCATCGAGCAGGTCGAGGCGAGCGACTTTGAAGTCGTCGTC
This sequence comes from Tepidisphaerales bacterium, assembly GCA_038224615.1. Classification (GTDB taxonomy): domain Bacteria; phylum Planctomycetota; class Phycisphaerae; order Tepidisphaerales; family Tepidisphaeraceae; genus JBBRFH01. The sequence continues at coordinate 3,859 of JBBRFH010000198.1, read as the reverse complement.
GCCGGCACCAAGAACTTCGTCAACATGATCGAAGTCGGCGCCTACGAGGTGCCCGAGGACGACATCGCCGACGCCATCGAGTTTGGCCACAAGGCGATCGTCGAGATCTGCGGCATGATCGAGGAACTCGCCGCCAAGAATCCCAAGCAGAAGATCGGCGACATCAAGGCGCCGGAGCAGGGCCTGCTCGACACCGTACGCGCCCGAGTCGGCGACAAGATCAAGGCCATCAAAGGCCAGGCCGGCAAGAGCGACCGCAACGCGAAGATCAAGCAGGTTCAGGAAGAGCTCCTGAACGAACTCGCCCCGGCGGTCACCGATCCGAACGCGTCGTACTTCTCGATCGTCACCCAGAAGACCCAAGCCGGGAAGATCCGTGCGGCGTTCTCGGCGATCGAGGAAGCGGTCACGCGTGAAGCGATCCTCGCCGGCGTCCGTCCCGATGGCCGATCGTTCGAGGACATCCGTCCGATCACTTGCGAAGTGAATCTCCTGCCCCGCGTACACGGCTCGGCCGTTTTCTCGCGAGGCGAAACGCAGGCGATGTGTACCGTCACCCTCGGCACCAGCAGCGACGAACAGCTCGTCGATGGACTCACCGACGAGTACAACCAGAAGTTCATGCTCCACTACTACTTCCCGAGCTACTCGGTCGGCGAAGTGCGTCCGATCCGCGGCCCGGGTCGTCGTGAAATCGGTCACGGTGCGCTCGCCGAGCGATCGCTGCTGGCGGTTCTTCCGTCGGTCGGCGAATTCCCCTACACCGTCCGCGTGATCTCCGACATCCTCGAATCCAACGGCTCGTCGTCGATGGCATCAAGCTGCGGCGGCTGCCTGGCGCTCATGGACGCCGGCGTGCCCCTCAAGGCCGTCGTCGCGGGTATCTCGGTCGGACTGGTTAAGGAAGGCGACAAGTACGAACTCCTTACCGACATCATTGGTGAGGAAGACCACTTCGGTGACATGGACTTCAAAGTCTGCGGCACGCGCACCGGCGTCACCGCGATCCAGCTCGACATCAAGATCGAAGGCATCACCCACAAGATCGTCCGCGACACCCTGCACCGCGCTCGCGATGCCCGGTTCAAAATCCTGGACATCATGGCCAAGACCCTGCCCGAGCCGCGCAAGCAGATCAGCGACTGGGCGCCGCGCCTGCTGACCGTCAAGATCGACCCGGACAAGATCGGCAAGCTGATCGGCCCGGGTGGGAAGAACATCAAGGCGTTGCAGGAATCGACCGGCACCAACATCGACATCGAGGACGATGGCACGGTGTTCATCAGCAGCACCGACGCCGCCGGTGCCGAGCGCTGCCGCGACATTGTCGAAGCGATGACCGCCAGCGTGCAGATCGGCCGGATCTACACCGGCCGTGTCGTCAGCATCAAGGACTTCGGCGCGTTCGTCGAGATCGCCCCGGAAACCGACGGCCTGTGCCACGTCAGCGAACTGAGCGATCAGTACGTCGGGCGTGTCGATGACGTCGTCAAGATGGGCGACGAGATCAAGGTCAAGGTTCTGTTGATCGACGATCAGGGTCGCATCAAGCTCAGCCGCAAAGCCGCGATGGCCGAACTCGGCGAGAAGGATCCGGAACGCCCCCGTCCCGAGCGTGGCCCGCGCGACGAAGGCGACCACGGCGAGCGCCCGCCCAGCAGCAGCGGCGGTGGCCGCAGCCGCGGTCCGCGTCGCGACGGTCGCGAGTAATCGCCCGACCGCGCCCCATGAACGCTAACCCGAAAGCCCCGGCCATTCATGGCCGGGGCTTTTGCTTGCCCCGAGCCGGCCATTCCCGGAGACTCCTCGGGAGAGAGTTGGAAGTTCCCCGGTATCAGCCCCGCAGTTGCCGGGCGAGCTTGAGACGGGCTTCGACGGCAAGCTCATCACACCGATTGTTCAACGCGTTGAAGGCGTGCCCGCGAACCCATTGCCACTCGATGTCGTGGAGCTTCTCAAGTTCGATAAGCTGCATCCACAGATCCTGGTTCTTGACAGGCTTCCGGGCGGCGGTCTTCCAGCCCTTGGCCTGCCAGCCGACGAGCCAGCCGGCGGTGAAGGCATTCTTGACGTATTCACTGTCGGTAATGAGCGTGACGCGGCAGGGATTCTTGAGCCGCTGCAGCGCTTCAATGACGGCGATCAACTCCATGCGGTTGTTGGTGCTGTCAGCGGCGGCGCCGGAAATCTCTGTTCGCTTGCCCGTCTGCGGGTGCGTGAGTATCGCGGCCCAACCGCCAATGCCTGGGTTCGGATCGCAGGCACCGTCGGTATAGATGGTGACCAACTTCAACTCAGGAGAGGCTTCGGAGGACGGGTCGGACATGTGAACGGGTCGCTGAAATGCCGCAGGGGCGACATCGCCCGCCGGTCCGTCGCGCGAGGCGATCAGCACCGGACGGCTGAAGCCGCCCCTGCAAAAAATCGTGGTTGCTTACGAGTTTGGCGTCGTCGCGGGCTCGGTGGAAGTTGATTGCGCGTCGTCGGCAGACGCCTCGGAGGTGGCGGCGTCTTCGGACGCCTCGATGGGATCTCGCTCATGCTCCTGCACGTCCTGGTCGACAGACGACACGACGCTGCTGGCCAGCGTCTGCAAAGCGACCGGGGCAGCGAGGTCTGATTTCTTGATGCGCGGCGCCTTCTTTTCCTTCGGCTTGTGTACTGCCTTCTGCGGGGTGAGATCCTCCGGAATATAGAGGATTCGGCCACAGCTTGAGCAGAAGACCAGCTCGTCACGCGTGTGCAGGCGATTGTAAACGTCGACCGTGAGATCGATGTTGCAGACGGTCGCGATGTACTCTTCGCGCTTGGGATGCGGCTTGTCGATGCCTTCCATCGACTCACCCTCGTAGCGTTCGCCGAGGCGATCAAAGATGACCAGCGCCTTGGGGGGAACGGCAGCGGCGGCTTCTTCGCGGGCCGGGCGGAGGGCGTCGATCTCTGTGTTGAGATCGACCACGCGGCCGTCAATCTCGCTCCTCATCGTGCCGAACTTGGCCGACTCCTGGTCGCGCTGGACCAGCAGGCCGACGGCGTCGGCGGCAAGTTTCTCAATACGTTCGAGCAAGGCGAGGGCTTCTTCCTCGATCTGGGTCTTGTCGACCTTCTGGGTGTTGATTTGGACGAGATGAGCCTGGTATTCGCGATTGGTCTGCGCCTGGGCCTGCTGAGCGCGAAGGCTTTCAATCTTGACGTCGCGTGATTTGATCTCGAGGTCAAGCTCGCCGGCGCGGGCCTGGAGCTTGGTGAGTTCGGTCTTGGAGACGGCCTCGCGTGCGGTGAGGTCGGTGACCTTGCGTTCCTGGAGGCGGACGTTCTTGGTGACGGCGTCGAGCCGGGCTTGGGCGTCGCGGAGCGCTTTGTCCGCCAGGAAGAGCTTTACAAGTGCCTGATTGGTAGGACCCATTTCGCGAAATCCTCGGCGTTAAGGGCAAAACGGTCATTATGCCGGATCGCCCGCCGTTTGGGAAGCCGATCCTTGCAAGATTGCTCGAGCTACGCCCGCCGATCGCGCCCTACAAAGAGAGACCGGTGGCGTGCGTAAAAAGAAAAGGCCCACCGCAAGCGCGGTGGGCCTTTGAATTCTTGTAGATCGAGGATCTTGGACAAGAGAATAGTCGGAAGACCATTTAGTGCGGTTACCCGCACCATCTCACCGGCTCTGCACCGATGACGAGATGTACGCTGACTTTCACGATCCGGATCGCTCCGGATCACGTTCTAATTAATCCATTAGAAAGGAGGTGATCCAGCCGCAGGTTCCCCTACGGCTACCTTGTTACGACTTAGTCCCAGTCACCGAACCTAGCTTAGGCACCACCGTATTGTGGCGACTTCGGCTATTTCCGGCTCCCATGAC
>JBBRFH010000197.1:0-6604 GCA_038224615.1 Tepidisphaerales bacterium | reverse complement strand
ATGCCTCCAGGGGACCAATCCTGCTCGACCAGGGCGCGTCCATCGGCGCGAACAGCGTCATCGAGGGCCCCTGCTACATCGGCCAGAACGCCCGCGTGCAGCCGCTGAGTTGCATCCGCCCCGGCACAACCATCGGGCCGGTCTGTCGCGTCGGCGGGGAAATCAGCAACACCATCTTCCTCGGCTACTCCAACAAGAGCCACGACGGCTTCATTGGCGACAGCTACATCGGCGAATGGGTCAACTGCGGCGCCGGAACCACCACCAGCAATCTCAAAAGCACCTACGGCGAAGTCCGCCTCACCCACGGCCCGCGCCAACTCCCCAGCGGCCGAATGCTCCTCGGCACCGGCATCGGCGATCACGCCAAAACCGCCACCCACACCCAGCTCCCCGCCGGCGGGTACATCGGCGTCGCGTCGATGATCGCCGTCAGCCACCGCGGCGCGAAGTTCACGCCCAGCTTCCGCTTCGTCACCGATGAAAGCGATGAATCGACCCCCGTCGAGAAGTGCTACGAGATCGCCAACCGCATGATGGCCCGGCGCGAGAAGTCGCTCGACGACGTCGACAAAGCAGTGCTGGCGTACGCCGCGAGAATCGCGCCCGAAGTGGAGAAGTGATCGGTCGCACCGAAACCGCTGTCATCCTGAGCAGAGCGAAGGAGCTACGCGACGATTCAAGGCGCGTTTGAGAACCGGGCGCACCGCGACGCCGCCACTAGATCCTTCGGCGTACCTCAGGATGACATGCGTTGACCGCGCTCGACACGGAGAAAGTATCGGGCGCACTGAAACCAGTGTCATCCTGAGCGCAGCGATGGATCTACTCGAAGATTCAAGGCGCGTTTGAAGATCAGGCGCGACCCGACAGAGACGGACCGCTACTGAACCGCGATCACCAACAACGCCGGCGCCGAGAAGGCGCGGAGATAGTGAGGTTGTTGGGTGTCACAGGTCTGGCGAATACGCCCGACCCGTGACATCTGGCAACGTAGGGTGCGATGAATCGCACCCTACGGCGTGCGTCATAGCCCCGCCACCTGCTCCACATACGCGTCCATGTCGAACTTCCGCTCCAACCCCGCCGCGTTCATGTAGCGGGTTTGGCCGAAGATGTTGCGTTCGCCCCAGGGGCGGTCGTGGAGGCCGAAGAGCCAGGCGATGTTGGCGTAGCTGTTGGCGTCGCGGCCGTCGAGTTCGTACTTGTTGTTGAGGTGCAGCGTCCACTTAAACGCCGTCTCAGGACTCGGTGACCACTCGATGATCTTTTTGCCCCAGTACATCCGCATGTAATTGTGCATGAAGCCGGTCTTGACCATCTGCGTCTGGGCGGCGTTCCAGTACGGGTCGTACGTCTGTGATTGCTCCAACTGCTTGAGTGTGTAGTGCGGATCACGCGTGTCGTCGGCGTGTTTCGCCAGCGTCTTCTTCGCCCAGGCGGGGATGCAGTCGTAACGATCGTAGTCAACGCAGAAGTTGCAGAAATTCATCGACAACTCACGGCGAACGATCAGCTCCTCCAGATACTTGTCGATCTCACTCTGCGGCGCACGTTTCGATTCCTTCACCCGCAGCGCGATCTCCAGTGGGGATATTTGGCCGAAGTGCAGGTACATCGACATGTGCGAGTGATGCCGCTTCGACGGCTCGTTGCGGCCGGCGTCGTAGCCATCGAGCTTGGTGGCGAGGAAGTCGGCGAGCATTTTTTCTGCGGCGTGCGCGCCGCCTGCGAAATGAACGGACGGCGCGACGCTGCGATCGAGCGTGAGCCTGGCGAGGGCGGCGGCGGCATCGGTGACGTCGATATCCCCGCTGATGCGAAGGCGCAGCGAGGCGTGCTTCGGGTGCGGCTGTTTCAGCGGCACGAGGTACTCATCCCACTGCCTGTGAATCCGCGGCCGAATGGTGCGGGCGGCGTACTCGTGCTTGTCGCTGACGACCTCGACAGGCACGACAACATCGCTCTCGACTTCCACCACGCGACAGTCGGCGTGATCGGCGACGTGATCGCGCCAGCGCCGCTGATGCCGGAGATACCCGCGATCGCAGACGATTGAAGCGGCGTCTTTTCCGTACTGAAGCGCGGCGTCGTAGGGCTGGCCATGCTTCACGACGAACTTGATGCCGAGTGCCTTCAGATCGTGCTCGACGTCGTGCAGACCCTGCAGAAGAAATGCGTAATGCCGCGCGTTGGCCTCGGGGTAATCGTCCATCAAGCCGAAACAGACGACGACGGGGAGATCGAGTTCGTTGGCTTCGCGGATCGCGTAGCCGAGCGCGTGGTTGTACTTGGCGCGTTGCGATTGCTGCATCCAATAGAGAACGTACTTGCCGTGTTTGGCCGCAGCGCGGTCGTTCAGGGCGTGGCAGCGGCTCTCCTGGATCATGGTGCGATGATAGGCTCGATCGAAAACCGCGACAGCGACCAATCGCGATCCGTATCGGTCGAGGTGAACCGCGTTGCCCCATGACGAAGGCTTGTTTTCTGTACGCGGTGCGACGATTTGCGGATAGATTGTCGCAATAGATGACGCTGCTCGCCGACTCTGATTTCGCCCCACCGCTCACTGCGGCGTCGTGGATGCTGGGATTTCGTCGTCCTTGGTGCATCGCCGGCGGGTGGGCGCTGGACTTGTGGCTGGGGCAGGTGACGCGCATTCACTCGGACATCGAAGTCGCCATCCTGCGCGACCACCAGATCGAGCTCAGGCATTACCTGGCCGACTGGTCTTTCAAAATTGCGACAATGGACAAGCGGCTGGTGCGCTGGAAGGACTCGCAGCAGATGCTGATGCTGCCGGTCCACGAGCTGCACGCCGTGGATCGGATCGGGCAAAAGTGCGAGTTTCTCCTGAACGAATCCGACGGCATCGACTGGATCTACCGGCCGAATTTTGACGTGCGGATGAACCTCTCCAAGTGGCTGACCCGTACCCCCGATGGCATCCCGGTGCTGAACCCGCTGATCGTGCTGCTGTACAAGTCCAGGCAGCCGCGTGAGAAGGACGAGCTCGATTTCCGCATCGCCGTCGAGCGCCTGGACGACGACCAGCGGATGTGGCTGCGAATCGCGCTGTTGCGAGATTCGGTCGATCATCCCTGGATCGATCTGCTGGGGGCGTTTTGAAATTCGAACAACCGCGAAGATGCGAAGAGCGCGAAGGAAAATGCGAAGCAAAGAAAAGATTAGAACCACACAGTTCACAGATGACACAGATTCGGAATAAGCCAATCTGTGAAATCTGTGTAATCTGTGGTTCCGACATATTTTTTTCTTCACGCTTTCTTCGCGAGCTTCGTGCCACCGCGGTTAATCCCCGTATACTTTCGACCCCCATGACCGAGTTGCCGATCGAGCGTCCGCTGCAGCGTTACAAGCTGACGATTGCCTACCGCGGCACGAACTACCACGGCTGGCAGGAGCAGGGGCACTCGAACACGTGGAAGGGCGCGATCCCTGAGGACGGGTCGGGTCCGCCGACGATCCAGGAGTTGCTTCGCCGGGCGATGGAGAGCGTGCTGGGGCACCACGTCAATCTCTGCGGCTCATCGCGCACCGACGCTGGCGTACACGCCAAAGGGCAGGTGGCGCACGTCGACACGCACATGCTCAATATCCCGCCCGAGGGTTTGCGGCGGGCAACCAACTCGCGCCTGCCGGGGGACATTCTGGTGAAGACGCTGGAGCCGGTGCCGATGACGTTCGACGCGATCAACTGCACGGTCGAGAAGCGCTACCAGTACGCGATCTGGAACGACTACGACCGCCCGCCGTTCTTCAGCGAACTGGTGTTTCATCGGTTCCAGAAGATGGACTTTGAACTGATGCGCCGCGCCGCGGCGATGCTTGAAGGCGAGCACGACTTCAACGCCTTCGCCAAGCCCGGCCACGGACGGGCGTCGAGTGTGCGGACGGTACACGAGTGCAGCATCAGCCGGCGCGGCCCGCTGGTCGTGATCGGCGTGCGGGGGAGCGGGTTCCTGTGGAACATGGTCCGCATCATCGCCGGCACGCTCGTCGAGGTGGGGATCGGGCGGATCGACGCTGATTCGATCCCGCAAATGCTCGCCTCCCGCGATCGCCGCGAGGCCGGCCCGACCGCACCGCCTGAAGGACTCTATTTGCAGTGGATACGGTTTAGGGAAATTGTGAATTCTGAATTCTGAAAAAATGCGCCGATCTGATGCCCGGCCCCCGTCTCAGAATTCCGAGTTCATTCAGAGTTCAGAAAAAAAATGCGTTGATCCGATCGCCGTTCCTGCTTTCAGAATTCATCATTCAGAATTCACTTCACCCATAGCCCAACTCGTCCAGATCATCCTCATCGAGTCCGAAGTGATGGCCGATCTCATGGAGCACGGTCGTCCGGACTTCTTCCTTCAGTTCTGCCTCGGTATCGCTCACCAGCTCGATGTCTTCCTGAAAAAGAAAAATCACCGACGGGAGCCGAACCGATTGCTCGACCGACCGGTCGGCCAGGCTTGAGCCGGTGTAAAGCCCCAGCAGAAGCTCGTCATCCTTCAGTCCCACCGAGCGAAGTTGCTTGCGGCTGGGCCGGTCGCGGATGTCGATCGGGACCTCTTCCAGAAATTCGGCAAATTGTTGCGGCATGTTGGCGAGCGATTCTTCGACCAGGCGGGCGAATTGTGCTTTGCCGACGTGGTAGGCCATGGGGTAGAGTATACGTGCGTGATTCAGCTTACATGCGCCCAATGCAAAGCTTCGCTCGAGGTCGATGACGCGTTCGCCGGCGGCGTGTGCCGGTGCCAATACTGCGGCACGATTCAGACCGTCCCCCGACCCGGTGCCCGCCCGCGCTCCCCGGGTGCGTCGGACACTGCACAGTCGGGCGCAGCGCAGAACGCCAACGGCGGCGATGAGCCCAAGGCGCTTTACCAGGTCAAATCGCGCACCGGCCTATCGTCCGCGCCATCGGGGCTGGAAGAACTGGCCGAGATCGTCCACAGCTCGGGGCTTTCGGGCAGCGGGCTGCTCAATAAATCGCACGCCCGCCTGTCGGCCAATTTCCCCAAGCACAAAACCAGGCCGGCGAACAATAAGAAGATGTTCTGGATCGGCATCGCCAGCGGCGGCGCCTTGCTGTTGGTCGTCGTCGTGATCGTGTTGGTGATGATGCGCGGCCCGAAGCCGGATCAAACGAACGGCGGCGATGGCGCGAGCACCGGTGGCACGATTGTCGACACCGGCACGCCCAACTTCGCAGGCGTCGAACTCGCGGGCGAAAAGGTCATCTTCGTCATCGATCGCGGCGACGCCACCGCCGGCTACTTCGACGCCATCAAGGTGCGTACCGTCCACGCAGTGAAGGCGCTCGGCTCCGACAAGCGCTTCCAGGTGATCCTCTGGGACAACGGCCAGCAGGATGCCTACCCGAAGCTCTCTGCCGATTATGCACGCGAGGACGAGGTTGCCCGGCTCGCCCGCTGGTTCGACGACGTCAGCACCGGCCAATCGACCGACGCGATGCCCGCGATGAAGCAGGCGATCAGCCAGTCGCCGGACACGATCGTGCTCGTCACCGGCAAGGCCGACCAGCTCGCCAGCCTCGATCCCACCTTCGCCGGCGACATCCTCAAGCTCCGCGGCGACAAGAAGCCGGTCATCCACACCTTCTCGCTGGGCAGCACCGACGACGCCGACCCACTGAAGAAAATCGCCCTCGAATCCGGCGGCACACACAAGGTGCTCAGCCGCAGCGATCTGAGTTCGACCGCGCCATAAACGCATTGCGCTGACGAACCATTCCTGCTTGTCATTCGCCCGCTCGTTATCCCCCTGCTTGTCATCCTGAGGTACCCCGAAGGATCTACTGTCCGACGCCAGCGCCCGCACGAGGGGCGCATCGTGCCGCAGAAAGCCGAGCCGCCCATGAGTGCCCCTTGCCTTGCCATGCACATCCTTCGGAGTACCTCAGGATGACAACGCGGCCTGGCGTCTCAGGAACACATGGCACAGCGAATTTCGTTCAGGATGATGCAAATGTTGCGCGGGCGGCGTTTAGGTTTCCGTCACGATCTTGTCCGGCAGCGATTCGAGGATGCGTTGGTAGCTGTCCTCGCGCCATTGCGGCGCGGTGTCGGCTTCGACGTCGGGGAACAGCGCCAGCAGCGACTGCTTGTCCACGTTCCACACGCCGAACAGCTTGACGCCCGGCGTGTCGATCACGTGGCCACCGAACCCCAGCGCGTACTTGCGCGCCGACGTCGTGGTGTGCATGCCCTTGTCGTGAATCCGGCTGATCTCGGCGATGCGCAGATCGATCGACGGCTCGACCGCGCGAATCAGCGATGACTTGCCCACCCCGCTGTGCCCCGCCAGCACGGTCACCTTGTCTTTGATCAGGTCGCGCAGGGCTTCGATGCCCTTCATCGCGATGGCGCAGGTTTCGATCGAGCGGATGCCGAGCGTTCCGTAGTGCGCCAGGATTTCCCTCGCCGACTGCAGGTCTTGCTCGCTGCCGGCGGTGTCGATCTTGTTGAGGCAGACGATCGGGTCGAGCCCGCCCGAGCGGGCGGCGATCACCATCCGGTCGACCAGCCCCCACTTCACCTCAGGCAGGTGCAGCGAGGCGACGATCAGC
>JBBRFH010000196.1:0-6647 GCA_038224615.1 Tepidisphaerales bacterium | reverse complement strand
CGTTTCCGGTCTGAAACCCGCGCCCAAATGCCAAGGCGAACCGCGAAGCAGCGAAGAGCGCGAAGGAAGACGCGAAGAATGCCCATTTCGTTATTTCTTCGTGTTTCCCTTCGCGTTGATCATGGCGCTCATCGCATCTTCGCGGCTCGTATGGTTCTGAGGTCGCAATGCTGGGGCTGATAATTACTCGACACTCGACACTTTGTGCCGGTGCGCGGGGTTCACACCTGAAACGTATAAACTCTTCTCTGTTGGGTTTTTTGGGAAGACGCTGGCTACTCGTCGACCGTGACCATCACCCAGCGGCGGCCCCATTCGAGGGCTTGCTGGTGAGAGGGGAAGAAGACGTCGATGCGGTGGCCTTTGATCGCCCCGCCGCGGTCGATGACGGGGACGGTGGCGTTATCGCCGTAGCCGGGGATGCTCAGCTTCGACCCGAACGGCAATACATTGGTGTCGGCGGCGACGAACTTGCCTTCGTTGTGGGAGACCGGCAACCCCGACGCCGTGATCCCGGCGGCGTGCGGGCCACAACATTTGGTGCATGGGCAGTACGCGGTGACTTCCATCCACAACTGATGGTGCTTCGGTTCGATGGAGTGAGACGTCACGCCAGCGACAGCCTTCACCGCCGATGCCAATACCGGGCCGTTGGCGTCGGCTTGGGCGCGTTCGCCCGCGCCCAGTGCGATCCACGCGCACAACGCGACGGCAAGCGAGGCGATTGAAGCAATCCGACGGTTCATTCGTCCTTCCAACTCAGACTCAGGAACGGAATTCGGAGGACGGGCAGGAAATCGTTCAAGTCGCGCGCCGTCCGTGGCCGATACCGCATGAAGTCATTTAATGACACCACATCGACGCCGTCAAATGAAATGAGTTTCACACCGCAATTTCCGAGCGCAAAAACTGCGCGACGCAGACCCGTCCCGAGCTGCTCGATTTTTGGCGGTTCGCTGCGACCGTGGCCGATAACGCGGGCATGGAAGCACTCGAAGGTCGGCAACTGCTGTCCACCACCACGGTGCTTTTCGGCACCGCCGGGGACGATTCAGTCCTCATCGACGCGCGCGGGACAACGCTGCGCGTGACCCTCGGCGCCAAGCTGCACCTGCTCGATTTCGGCACGCTCGGCACGGTGACACTCAACCTGCTCGGCGGAAACGACCGGGTGCGATCCAACCTGTCGTCGGCCGCCAACAATCCGATCCGTGTCAACTTCAGAATCGACGCCGGGACGGGCGACGACAACGTCATCCTCAACGGGGCAGGTAACGCGACGATCCTCGGGGGTGCCGGGGACGACTACATCATCGACGGCTTCGGCAACGACCGCATCGAAGGCGGCGCGGGCAACGACCAGATCTGGACCGGACCCGGCCGCGACACCGTCTGGGGCGGCGACGGAAACGACCTGATCAACACCCGCGGCGGCAATCACCTCGGCGGACCCGACGTGCTCTACGGCGGCAATGGTGACGACACGATCATCAACGCCTACGGCAAATCATTGCTCTTCGGCGATGCCGGCAAGGACAAACTCGAAGACCGCGTAGGCAGGTGTACCCTGAGCGGCGGCGCGGACAACGATCGCCTCACTGCCTTCTCCGGCCCGGCCACCCTCAGCGGCGGAGAAGGGGACGACTCTCTCGTCGGCGGGCCGGGCAACGACTCGATCACCGGCGGATTCGGTAAAGACACCCTCAAGGGCAACGGCGGCAACGACACCCTCTGGGGCGGCGAAGGCGATGATTTCCTCTCCGGCGGCTCAGGGTTTGACGAAATGCACGGCTCCAGCGGGAACGATTCGATCCGCTCGATCGACCTCGTCCTCAACGAAATCGTCGACGGCGGCTCCGGCAAAGACATCGCCTACGTCGACCGCTGGCTCACCACCAACCTCCCCTCCGACCGCGTCTCCGCCTTCGAATCGCTGATTTAACGATGGGGCTTGGGGCTTGGGGAGAACAGGCTGCGGGTAATGACTTTCCCCAAGCCCTGACAGGCTATTTCAGAATTGGAGAGAGAGAACCGCAGATGACGTAGATTTCCAATGCGATTCATCTGCGTAATCTGCGTAGTCTGCGGTTCTGAACTCTTTTCTACGTCCAAATCCCCAATCCCGATCAAGCTTTTTTTGACAACCCGTAACGGATGGTGCAAGGTGAACGTCTCTGTAGAGCAGGCTTGGATTGGGCCTGTTTTAGGGAGTCAATCGGGCCTTTCGGGCAGCCGCGCAGGGGTCGTGTCGCGTGGGTTGTGAGGGCTGCAACGGATTTAACCAGGAGTTCGCAACGTGAGTCGTTCCGCTTCCGTCCGCCGCATTTCCGCAGCCGCCATTGAGACGCTTGAATCGCGCCAGCTCCTGCACGCTCCGACCGTCGACGTTATCCCCAGTTACAACGTCCCGATCGGCAAGACGGTGCAGATCCCGATCACGGCTTCGTACGATCACAGCGACAAGCTCACCTACACCGTCACCGACGACTCCAAGAGCGTTGTCGGCACCTTCCGCGCTGCCGGCAATTCCTACGTCGAAATGAAGGTCGAAGGGTATGCCCAGGCGATGGTCTTCCAGCTCTTCGATGATCTGGCACCCAACACGGTCGCGCAGATGAAGAGCCTGGTGAACGCCGGCTTCTACGACGGCCTCTCCTTTTACCGCGTTATCGACGGCTTCGTCATCCAGGGCGGCGATCCCAATGGTGGCGGCACGGGCTTCTCGTTCGACGACGAGTTCAACGTCAACAGCATCTTCTCCGGCAACGGCCAACTCGCGATGGCCAACAGTGGTAAGGACGCCAACGGTACCCTGGGCACCGAGTTCTTCATCACCGAAGGCCCGCAACGCCTGCTCGACTTCAACCACACTATTTTCGGCCAGCTCTTGCGCGGCGAATCGACCCGGCAGGCGATCAGCAACGTTCCCGTCGGCAGCAACGAGTCCCCCGCCAGCACCGTCCGCATCACCAGCGTCCGTGTGATTCAGGATAACGTCGACGGCGTCCTGCAAATCAAGGTCGGCGCCGGCGGAAGTGCCACCGTCACCGTCACCGCCACCGGCAAGCAAGGCACGGGCACGCGCACGTTCACCGTGACGGGTGTCGCTGACAAGATTAATGATCCGCCCATCCTCGGCCCGACGGCTCGCACTTATTACACCGCGGTCGGCCAGACGCTCACCGTCAACCTCGGCGCGGTCGACTCCGAAGGCAACTCGATCTACTGGGGTGGTTCGTACATCGACGGCAGTGGTGCCCAAGCCGCCACCATCGACAACGGCGTGCTGACAATCACCCCCAAACCCGGTTTCACCGGCAAGATCACACTCTATGTCGGCGTCGCCCCCAGCGCCAGTACGCAGTCGCGCGGCAGCACTCATTTCAATCAGAACAAGCCGCTCGGCGGGGTGTTCGACACGCAGACGATCACCATCGCGGTCGGCGAACAACCCCCGGTGAAGGCGACGGTCTACAACCAGGACATGCTCGCCGCCGTCACGCAGAAGAACATCGTGCTGGCGACTTTTAAGGATGCCGATCCCGCCGGCGTCGCCGCCAACTGGACCGCCAAGGTCAACTGGGGTGACGGCACCGCACCCACCAACGCGACGATCACCAAGGCCAGGAACGGCTACTACTACATCACCGCCACCAAGGCCTACGGCGCTGCGGTCACCGGAACCGAAGCGATTTCCATCGACCTGCAAGGCAACCTCGGCGCCGCCCTCACGCTCAATCTCACCGCGACCGTCCGTGCGTTGGCGTCGGTGGACAATGGCGTGCTGATCGTCAACGGCACGAACAACGCCGACTCCATCGGCATCGGCACCAAGAACGGCAACTACACCGTCACCGTCAACGGCACGACCAAGGCCTTCAGCGCTAGCGGCATCACCAGCGTGCAGGCCTACGCCTACGTCGGTAACGACCTCATCGTCTCCAGCACGCCCAACACCATCAGCACCTACCTCGACGGCGGCGACGGGGATGACGTCATCACCGGCGGCGCTAGCGCCGATGTCGTCAACGGCGGGGCCGGCCGCGATACCATCAGCACCCTCGACGGCAACGACCGCGTCGCCGGCGGGCTCGGCAACGACACCATCTCCGGCGGCATCGGCAAGGACCGCCTCTTCGGCGGCGACGGCGACGATTACATCTCCGGCGACGGCTCCCCCGACACCGTCTCCGGCGACGCCGGCAACGATACCGTCCTCGGCGGATCGTCCAACGACACCGTCTTCGGCGGCACCGGCAATGACATTCTCAACGGCCTCAACGGTGCCGACTCCCTCGACGGCGGCGACGGCGAAGACAAAGCAAAAAACGACCCCAATGACATCGCCCGCATCTCCATCGAGATCTTCGTGTGAGTCGTTTTGACGTAGTGTGGGCATCCTGCCCACGCGATGCGTATCCGCATCATTCAGACGTACGCGTCTGAATCAGCAAAAGCGGAGCGTTTTGTCCGCAGAACACGCGGAGCTTGCCCAGTCACGCGCGTCCATTTGATCAAGGTGGATACGCATATCAGTCATTGACTTTTCCGCAGGAGGAAATGCGTATACTCCCTGCAACATGGGCAGGCACACTTACGAGGTCGCCGTCGTCGGGGCGGGGCCGATCGGGATTGAACTGGCGGTCGCGCTAAAGCGCGCCGGCATCGACTACGTGCATTTCGATGCCCGGCAGATCGGGTACACGATCAGTTGGTACGCGCCGCAGACGCGGTTCTTTTCGTCCAACGAGCGAATCGCGATCGCCGGCGTGCCGCTGATGACGCCGGAGCAGGGAAAGGCGACGCGCGAGCAGTACCTGATGTACCTGCGGGCGATCATCGAGCAGTTCGACCTGCAGGTCCGCACGTACGAACCGGTCATCGACCTGCACCGCGACGCCGACGGGATCTTCACCATCGTCTCGCGCACCACCCAAGGCGAACAGCTCACCCGGGCCAGACGCGTCGTCCTGGCGACGGGCGGCACCGATCGCCCGCGCAAGCTCAACGTTCCCGGCGAAGACCTGCCGCACGTCGCCCACTACTTCGGCGATCCGCACCAGTACTTCCACAAGAAACTATTGGTCATCGGCGGTAAGAACTCGGCGATCGAGGCAGCGCTGCGTTGTCATCACGCCGGTGCCAAGGTGACGCTCAGCTACCGCGGGCCGCAATTGCCCGAGCCGTCGATCAAATATTGGCTTTTGCCGGAGATTCGCTCGCTGACGCAGGCGCATCGGGTGCGCGCGTATTTTTCATCACGCGTGACGAAGATCACGCCGACCAGCGCGACGATCGAGCTATCCGATGGGCCGACGGTTGAAGTGGAGACCGACTTCGTGCTGGTGCAGATCGGCTTCGAGCAGGATAAGACAGTGTTTCAAAAAGCCGGCGTTCACCTCGAAGGCGGCCCGCAATGCCCGGTCTACGACCACGCGACGATGATGACCAGCGTCCCCGACCTCTACGTCGCCGGCACCGCGGTGGGCGGCACGCAGGAGAAGTTCAGCGTATTCATCGAAAACTGCCACGAGCACGTGACCAGGATCATGCGCTCCATGTTCGGCGTCGACCCGGAAGTATCGTGCGTGTCGGTGGGAGCGAATCAGGAAGAGAGCTGATTGGCGAAGGGTCGATAGTCGGTAGTAGTCGATAGTCGGTAGTAGATAGTCGATAGCCAATGCCGCGCTATCGACTATCTACCCCCAACTATCGACTATCGACCATCGACTCTCCGTGCTAAGCACGCTCTGCGATCACGCGCAACACGTCGGTGTCGGATTCGTGATCGACCTTCAGCTTGTCGCCGGCCTTGAGATCGGTCAACGCGACTTCTTTGCCGTTGAGGGTGATCTTGGTCTCGGCCTTGAGGGTGAAGGTCTTGGCGGTGCCGCCGGCGACCTTCACGGTGAGCTGATTCTTCTGGGTGTTGGCGGCCTGATAGTCGCCTTCGGACGTGTTGCAGGCGAAGACGCTTGCCTGCAACGAGAGCGCCAGTGCGACACCGGCGAGCGGGGCAATCCACTTCTTCATCGCGAACCTCCGTGAGATAAATCTGCGGGCGAATCGGATCACGCACACGCGCGATCGACGCGGCCGCGGAGAGAAGACAAAGACAACAACCCGACTTGGCTATGTACCCGCCGTCCACAACAGACGTTGAACCCCAAGTCAGTTGGAACCGCAAATTTCGCAAATGACGCAGATTAAGGGGTTCGGCATTGCACGCGCTTTGCATTCATCTTCAGGAATCTGCGCAATCTGCGGTTCCCTTCGCAGCCTGCCGATCACTCCTGCCCCGGCTGCACTTCCTTGAGGGCTTCCTTGACGGCGTCGAGCGTCTTGAGCCTCCCCTGCGTCAGCCGCTCGCGCACCGTATCCAGCTTGTCGGCCGTGCTTTCCATGTACATCCGCACGCCCTGGAGAGGGTCGGTGCCCTTCATCTCGAACCAGTCGGGCATGGAGAATTTCCACCGCCCATCGACGCGGATCAGCGGATACGGCTCGGCGTCGGGGTGCTGCATGGCGGCGGCATCGCCTTCGACATCGACCTTGGTGTTGGAATAGTCGTCAACGTCCCCCAGCGAATGCCGCACCTCGCGGGCGTCGTCGGCCCCGAACTTTTCGCCGATCACGCGGACCAACTT
>JBBRFH010000195.1:0-6662 GCA_038224615.1 Tepidisphaerales bacterium | reverse complement strand
CCTTAGCATATTTCTTCGCGCTCGTCGCATCTTCGCGGCAAAATGAGTTCACATGGGACTGTTTAAAAGCAAAGAAGAGCGTCGGATTGAGCGGGACATGAAGATCAAGGGGGGACTGCGCGCGATCGAGCGGTCGATCCGCCAGCAGGAGAAGTTCGCCGACGACTTCATCAAGAATGCCCAGCACGCGCAGAAGATCGGCGACCAGCAGCAGTACGTCTTCATCCGCAACGCCCTCAAAAAGACCGCCGCCGTCAAACGCATGCTGGAGCGGCAATTGCTGGCGATGAAGAACGCCATGCTGCTCAGCCAGCAGGCGCAGGCGAGCGCGCAATTCGCTGAGAGCATGGCGGTGATGAGCAAGCAGATCGCGCAGGTCTTTGCGGACCTCGACCTGACCAAATCCCAGGTCGAGTGGGAGCGCGCCATGACCCAGGCGAGCACCATCGAAGAGCGCATGGACGTCTTCCTCGATTCCATGGAAACCGCCACGCCCGGTGGGGTGTCTGATTCGTCGGGCACGCAGGTGAGCGATGAAGAGCTTGACCGGATGATCAGCGCCGACGTTCTTGCTCAGGAAAAGACCGAACTCTCCAAGCTCGATCAACTTGAAAGCGAAATCGCCAAAGAACTCGGCGTCAGCAAGCAGAAGGACTGACCATCCTTCTGTTGAAGTCACCGGGGTGCGGGCGGAACCTTCGCGTCTCGTTTTCCCCTCGCCGTTGCCCCGTGCTATGCTCCTGCGTCCGCCCAGACGGCACCTCCGCCCCTGCTTATCAGACGTAAGCGGGGCCTAACAGTCGGGGCGCGAGCGGGTCTAATTTGGTGATGGTACTGATCAGCGCGCAATCTGCAGCAGTCGCAATGCTCACGGCACTTGCCCTCTCGCTTGCGCCGGCAGACGCGACGGCCGAGGACCGCGTGGAGGTACGCGCGGCGAGTGAGGCCGCCCGTGCCGACCTGCGGGGGCAAATTCTCGCGATGCCTGTCGCCCCGGGCGTTTCCGTGGGGACATTGGTTCAAAAGGATCCAGGCTCGGTGCAGGTCGACGACCTCGTCGGCGCTGCCGAGCGCGTGGGCCAGCCGCGGTGGGTCGAGCAGGACATCGTACAGGTCAAGATGTCGGTGTCGGCTGCCAAGGTGGTCGCGCAGATAAGCGCGATCTCAGTCAAGCTGCGCGATCCGCGCGTGACGCAAAAGGACGTCGACCGCCTCAACCGCGAGTGGTCACGCCGCAGCTTCTCCGGCACCGGCCAGGCGATCCCTGCGGCTCGGCTTGCGGACGTCGTCACGTCGATCAACAGCGTTAGTTGGCGCGACGTGTCCGCCGAAGCCCGTGTCGATGCCGCTACCCGCGCCCGCGCCAACGTGACCGGGACAATCGTCGACAAGACCGCCGCCATCGAGGTGACTTCAAATCAAGCCGTCGGCGGTAGTTTCCTGCTCGCTGATGGACGTCAGAAGCTCACGACCTGGGCCGCCGGGCTCCCTGCCACCCGGGTGACACTGCGTGACGACCGCCAGGTGGAGATCGCGGTCTACGTCGACAAGGATGGGTTGGGCAAGCAAGTCCGCCAAGTCGCGACGACGGAACTGACGAGTCAACCCGACAAGCTGCAGGCGCTGGACGTCGGCATCGCACGATTGCCGAATATCATCGTCGGCCGCGCCAGCGTGGCGTCGAGCGCCGAGGCCTCTACGCAATTGCGCCGCCCGGCCATCGTGTTGCGCGGCGTGCCCGCGTGGGGCGGCGACCCGATCAACGCCGAGGCGACGTCGGCACCGGTCGGAAAGTCGCGCCTTCGTACCGCCCGCGCCGCCGAGCAGAAGGCCACCGATGCGCTGCAGCGGTTGGTCCTTCAACTCAAGCTCGACGACCAGACCACGCTTGACCAGGCCGCCAGCAAGGACGCCCGCATCACCGATGCCATCGGCCGCGCAATCGCCCGAGCACGGACCTACCAGGTCGACTACAACCCCGACGGATCGGCGACGGTGCGGATGACGCTCGACCCGAACGATTTGATCGACGAGCTCTGTCCAGCGACAACTAATATCCAGCAGTGACGACAATTCGAATCCAGCGGTTGGAAGCGCCACCCGCCGACGATGTTTTGGACTCGAAGTAAAGTAGTTCAGAGCATGGTGTCGGCTTGCCAGGTAACGATACTGATGTCGTCGTTACAGCACGAGCAGTCGCTCCGGGTGTCGGCGGCGAAGGATCCCTGGGAAGTCGCGTCTACGAGAAGCGCCCACCAAGCTCCTCGAAAAAGTGCCTAACGGGCACTATGCGAAGTGTACGGCTGCAACCGTCGTTTTCCGGAGTGGTTTTAGCGAATGGCGGGGCGGGAATCCAAGGTTTTGACCTTTGTGCTACCGCCTTGAAATCGCGTCGCTTGCTGTTCGAAACAGGTTTTTTATTTAGAGAAGATTTTAAAACCGCAGATTGCGCAGATGAATAGCATTAAAAATCTGCGTAATCTGCGGTTCTTTTTCTTCTGTTCTGGAACAGCCTTTTAGGCTTTAAGCCGGCGGGGTCCATTTGGGAGTGAATTCCGTTTCATGCTTGCCGGCGGGCCCGCGAGTGCGACCGCCAGCACCTGGTCGACGTTTTCGACGAAGTGGAACTTCAGCGTCTTCTTCACCTCATCGGGGATGTCGGCCAGATCCTTCTCGTTGCGCTTGGGGACGATCACTTCCTTTATCCCCGCGCGGCGGGCGGCGAGGGTCTTTTCCTTCAGGCCGCCGATCGGGAGCACCAGGCCGCGCAGGGTGATCTCTCCGGTCATCGCGACGTCGTGGCGGACCGGCTTGTTGGTCAGTAGCGACGCCAGCGCCGTAAACATCGCCGTCCCGGCGCTCGGCCCGTCCTTGGGGACCGCGCCGGCGGGGACGTGGATGTGGATATCGCTCTCGGCCAGTCGCTTGGAATCGATGCCGAGCGAGTCGGCGCGCGAGCGGATGAGCGAGAACGCCGCCGTCGCCGATTCCTTCATCACTTCGCCGATCTGTCCGGTGAGGATGGTCAGTCCTTTGCCGGGCATGCGGGTCGCTTCGATGAATAGAATCTCGCCACCATAGGGCGTATAGGCCATGCCGGTGGCGACGCCAGGAACGGCCGTGCGGCTGGCGAGTTCAGGCTCGAAGCGCTGCGTACCGAGCACACGTTGCACGAGCGGCACGTCGACGATAACGCTCTTGGCGGCACCCGACACGACGTCGGCGGCGATCGAACGGGCGACCGAGCCGATCGCACGTTCGAGATTTCGCACGCCCGCCTCGCGGGTGTAGCTGTCGATGATTTCCTTGAGCGCCACGTCGCTGAACTTCGCCTGCGTCTTCTGCAGGCCGTTGGCTTCAAGCTGTCGTGCGACCAGGAATCGCTTGGCGATGAAGAGCTTGTCCGTCGACGTGTAGCCGGGGATCTCGATGACCTCCATGCGGTCGCGCAGCGGCCCGGGGACTGAGTCCATGGTGTTGGCGGTCGCGATGAACATCACCTTCGACAGGTCAAACGGCGTGTCGAGGTAGTGGTCGGTGAAGGTGTGGTTTTGCGCCGGGTCGAGCACTTCAAGCATCGCCGACGCGGGGTCGCCGCGGAAGTCGCTGCTCATTTTGTCGATCTCGTCGAGCATGATGACCGGGTTGCGCGTGCCCGCCTTGCGCAGCTCGGAGATGATCCGGCCGGGCATTGAGCCGATGTAGGTTCGGCGGTGGCCGCGGATGTCGGCCTCGTCGCGCACGCCGCCCAGCGCGACGCGCACGAACTTGCGGCCCATGGCCTCGGCGACGCTCTTGCCCAGCGAGGTCTTGCCGACCCCGGGCGGTCCGACCAGGCACAGGATCGCGCCGCCGAAATCCGTCGAGTGATGCGACACGTCACGCGGATCGACGGGAAGCTCAGGCTGCCCGTTCGTCGGTTCGGCCGCGGGCTTCTTCGCCTTCTTCTTCTTTTCGGCTGCCTCCAGCTCACGCTGTGCCTGCTGTTCCTTCAGCTTGCGGACGGCGAGGTACTCGATGATGCGCTTCTTCACCTTGTCCAAGTCGTGGTGATCGCGATCGAGGATCTCGCGCGAATGTTTCAGGTCGAGCTTGTCCGGCGTTTCGACGCTCCACGGCAACTCGGCGAGGATCTGCAGGTATGTGCGGATGACGCTGTATTCGGGAGACGCGCTGGGCAGCGATTCGAGCCGTCCGAGTTCGCGCTCGGCCTCCTTCATCGCATAATCGGGCAGCTTGGCGGCGACGAGCTTCTCGCGCAGGTTGTCGGTCTCGCTGTTGCCCGAGGAATCGCCTTCGCCGAGTTCCTTGCGGATCGCCTTGAGCTGCTCCTGCAGAAAGTAGCGGCGCTGGTTCTTGTCGATCGTCTCCTTCACCTGCGACTGGATCTTGGCCTGCATTTCCAGCACGTCGAGTTGCGTGCCGAGTTTGGCGGCCACCTGGCGCAGGCGGGTTTCGACGTTCAGCTCTTCGAGCATCGTCTGCTTCTCGACGGTCTCGGCGGCCACGTTGGCGGCGAGGAAATCGGCGAGACTGCCCGGGGCGGTGATGTTCGCCAGCACCTGCTGCGCTTCGTCGGGGGTATTCGGCGACAGCTCGATCACGCGATTGGCCGCCTGCCGCACGCTGGCGACCAGCGCCTCAAATTCCTTCGTCGGCGTCTCGACCGCGGCGTCCTCGATGATCTCGACGTCGGCGAGCATGAACGGTTCGGTGCGGTCGACGCGCTTCACGCGGAACCGCGCCACGCCGTGGACGATGATCGACTGGTTCTGATCCGGCAGCTTGAAGAGCTTGAGGATGACGCAGACCACGCCCATCGCGTGCAGGTCGCCGACGGCAGGGTCGTCGACGTTGCTGTTGCGCTGCGTGATGACGCCGATAATCTTGTCGCCGGGCATCACTTCGTCGAGCAGCGCCTTGGACCGCGGCCGACCGATCTGCAGCGGCATGACCGTGCCGGGGAAGACGACGATGCTGCGGATCGGCAAAATCGGCAGCTTGTTCGGGACGCTTATCTGCGCGTTGGCCGGTGTACGAACGACCGTGTGCGTCGGCGCGCTGGAGGTGGGCATGGAGGCGGCGATGTTGATCTCGGTGTCGGCCATTTTGTTCGGGTCGATAGTCTTGAGCTGGTAGTCGATGGCAGGGCATTCGCTATCTACTATCAACGATTGACTGTCGGCGTCCTCTTTCACTTCTTCGGTAATTCAATCCACAACAATCCGTTGTTGAAGGATGCGGCGATGCGATCGTGGTCGACATCCGCGGGAAGCTCGACCTCGCGGCTGAACGGGCCGTGGTCGATCTCCATCAGGTGTACGCGCGGCCGCTGGCTACAGGGTTCGCTGGGCTCCTTGGTCGGCACCTCGCGCGTGCCGGTTAGCTTCAGGCGCTGGCCGTGGACGGTGACGTCGATCTGGCTCTTCTCCACGCCCGCGAGGTCAACCGCGACGAGGTAGCACGCCTCGGACTCGTAAAGGTTTACATTCGGCGTCCACGCGTCCCCCGGCGGAAAGCCGAAATAGCTCTTGGCGGCATGCAGCGGGTCGAGCTTGCCGAACTGCCGGGCGATACTGCCGAACGAGGCCTCGCTCGCGAGTTTGATGGTCATGTGTCGTGACTCCTGTCATGGTCCATTCTAGTCGACATCTTGCAGAGGGCGAATGTGCGCGCCAAGCCGAACGCCCGAGCCGAACGCCCGAGAAGAAAATCCTGCTCAAGACCCGGTTGGAGCGGCAATGGAATGGCCCGCACGGGGGTGCCCCAGGCCCTGCGCTCGCCCGTCGATTGCCGCGGCGCGCCGTCGGTATCCCCAGGCCTGTTCACCCGCTTGGGATGATGACGAGCGTGATGTCGTGCTTGCCGCAGAACGCGGCGAGGTCGTCGAGTTCCTGTTGCGTCTCCAAAGGCTCGCCGAATCCGTCCTCGGGGCAACTTTTCTTCAAACCGGCGCTGCGGCGTGGCGTCGCAATTGCAAAGTGGGAACTTTCGTTAACCCTGCGCGTCGAACATGATTACCATTCAACCCCGGAGAACTCCATGCGCCGTTCGTGTCTGCTTGCCCCGATCGTGATGCTTTCGCTAATTGCTCCGCTTTTTGCCGCCGACGAGGTCGCGGTGGAGGGGCAGGCGGTGCAGACGAAAATCGAATCGGTCGGTCTGTTCAAGAACGGCCTGGCCGTCGTCGAGCGGACGGTGGAATTGCCCGGCGGGGGGACGTTCCGCATCGAGGACGTGCCCACCCCCGTCCACGGCACGTTCTTTATCGAGTCGGCCACGCCGGTGACGACACGGGTGACGACGACGCTTGTCGATGCGCCCCTGGACCTCGCCAAGGCGCCGCTGCAGGAGCAACTGGCCGGCAAGACCGTGCGGGTGACGCTGCGCGAGAAGGACGGCCCGGTCGAAGGCACCGTCGCCACGATCGACGCCGCCGACGATTCCAAGTGGAATCGTCGCTACGAGACCACCCGCGATTATTACCCCGGGGTCGACGCCTACGGCAACCGCATCGCGTCGATGCCCGGCGCCGGGCGATTCCTGATTCTCGACACCAAGGCCGGCCGATCGCTGGGAGAGCATGGGCTGATCAGCTCCAACGACATCGTCGGCGACGCCAAAACCGCCACAGTCCGCCGGCCGGGCCTGCTGCTGTAGAG
>JBBRFH010000194.1:0-6683 GCA_038224615.1 Tepidisphaerales bacterium | reverse complement strand
TGCGATACGCGTCCCCCGCGTCGGCATCGACGACGGCGCGATACACCTGCGGGCGATGCACCTTGAGCGCCGCGAGATTGCGACACAGCGTGAGCTTCAGCCTCGCCTGATCGTCGATCAGGCGTAACCGCGACCACGTCTCGGCAGCTTCGTCCCAACGCTCGCGTTGCATGTGCAATTCGGCGGCGGCGAGGCGGACGCGATCGTCGTCGACGGCGCTCACGGCCGGCCAGAGCGAGTCCGCGCGATCCCAGGCCTGCTCCGACGCAGCCTGCACGAAGTCGGTTATGTCAACGAGTCGTTCAGCGGCAAGGGAAACGGGTGGCGGCACGGCAATCTCCTGCGTCACTTATCGGACGAATCGCCGCAGATTCTCCAACGCGGCTCTGACGCTATAGTTTTGGGTCGCGAACGTCCGATATCCATTGCATGCACCCGCCGGTGATCTCGCGAAAGGTCTGCACGCTTGAACAGCTCCTCGCCCACCGCGAGGCCGCGCGTCGCGACGGTCGAGTCGTCGTACACTGCCATGGCTGTTTCGACGTCGTTCACCCCGGCCATATTCACCACCTGCAACACGCGCGGTCGCTCGGTGACGTGCTGATCGTTTCGGTCAGCAGTGATGCGAACGTCAACAAGGGCGTCAGCCGGCCGCTGATTCCCGATGATCTGCGGGCCGCTAGTCTGGCGGCGCTGGAGTGCGTCGACGTCGTTTATCTGAACGACTACCCGACCGCCGTCGAACTGCTGGAACAACTCAAGCCCGACATCTTCGTCAAAGGCCGCGAGTACGAGACGAGCGTCGACCCTCGCTTCCTGAAGGAGCGCAACACCGTCATCGCCAACGGCGGCGAGGTCTTCTTTTCCTCTGGGGATGTCGTCTACTCGTCAACCGCGCTGATCGGCGCGCTGACCGACACAGGAGCTTTCAATACCGAAAAAATCTCCCGCTTCTGCCGCGATGGCGCGATCACGCCTGCGGGGGTCGAGTCACTGCTGCGCCGTTGCCGGGGAATGCGAGTCGTCGTGATCGGCGATTACATCCTCGATCGCTATCACTTCTGTGAGGCCACCGGCATCGCCAGCGAGGGGCCGATGATGGCGCTGCGCTCGATCGCCGAGCGCACCTACGACGGCGGGGCGGCGATCATCGCGCGTCACGCGGCGTCGCTGGGCGCTGAGACGACGCTGGTCACGGCGCTCTCGCGCGATCCGGAATCGCAACAACTCATCCTCAGACTTAAGGCCGAAGGGATCGACACGATCGCGACGGACCACCGCAAGCAGCTTGTCGCCAAGAGCCGCTTCCTCGTCGACGACCAGAAGATGATGAAGGTGGATGAGGGGAGTACCGCGCCGCTGGACTCGCGCCGCGAGAAGCAACTGGCCGAACAAATCCTGGCCGCCGCTGACGACGCGGCGTGCGTGATCTTTGCCGATTTTGGCTACGGCCTGATTACGCCCGGCCTGCTCGACGCGATCATGCCGACCCTGCGAAAAAACGTCCCGATCGTGACGGCCGACGTCAGCGGGAAACAGGCGAATCTCCTGCGCTTCAAGTCCGTCGATCTGCTCTGTCCGACCGAGCGCGAGGTGCGCGAGACGCTCGGCGATTTTTCCAGCGGCATTGGCGCGGTTGTCAGCGAACTGCTGCGGAGCACCGACGTGAAAAGTGCATTGATCACCCTCGGCAAGCAAGGCCTGTGCGCCTGCACCTGGCCGAACGGCACCTGGCGCGATTCCAACGGACGACTCAGCACCGACTACCTGCCGGCTCTCGCCTCGCGCGCCAGCGACACGCTCGGAGCCGGCGATGCGCTGCTCGCGACGGCGAGCCTCATGCTCGCCGCCGGCGCCTCGCTGCAACAGGCCGCGTTCGTCGGCTCCCTGGCGGCGGCGGTCGAGGTTCAGCAGACAGGGAACGTGCCGGTGACGTTCGACCGGATCATCGACGCGATGGTCCAACTGTCGTCCCCGCGTGTGCTCGGGCAGGTCGCGTAGCCGCGGAGTGCGTAGAACATGATCGAGCTCAGCATTGTCGTACCGACCTGCAATCGAGCGCCGCTGCTGCGGCAGTGCATCGAGACGATCACGCGCGGCACGCGCTGCGAGCACGAAATTATCGTCGTCGACGGCGCGAGCACCGACGGCACGCAGGAAATTGTTCGCGCGCTTCAGCCGATGCTGGGCGACCGGATGACCTACATCCGCGAGCAGAAACGCGCCGGCTTCGTTCGCGCCGCCAACCGCGGATTTGCCGCCGCACGCGGCTTCGCCATGTGCTGGATCAACGACGACGCCCGTCCGCTGCCGGGGGCGCTGGATCGCGGTGTCGATCAACTGCGCAGCGCGCCGAACGATGTTGGATTCATCGCGATGTTCCACAAATGGCACTCGTCCAAAAACATCGCGTATCAGTGCAGCAGCGCTGGAGAGACCTACAGTCTCTGCCACGTCCGCGGCACGCTGTACTGCAACTTCCCGATGGGCCGGCGCGAGGTGTGGGATCGCCTGCAGTACCTCGACGAACGCTTCACGTTCTGCGGCGCTGACCCGGACCTTTCCCTGGCGGCGTGGCACGCGGGCTACCGCGTGGAGCCGGCCTGGGGCGTGTGCATCGACCACGACGAACACGAGGATGATCGGCGTACACAGGACCAATCGCGGATGCACGAGGACAATCGAAGGCTCTTCGACAAGTGGTGTTTGCCGCCGCGAAATCCGCTGTGGAATGAATTCGATCCCGAACGCCCGTGTACCTTGCGAGGGATCGCGTCGCTGGAGCGACTCGTCGCTTGAAGCCATGATCGCACTCCCCAAAGTCAGTTTCGTGATCTCGACGCGCAACCGCTGCGAGGTGCTGCTGTCGACGTTAGCGAAGATCGAACGCTGCGGCCTCGGGGCCTCGCAGTTCGACGTTCACGTTGTCGACAACGCATCCACCGACGATACATCTGTGCTCGTTCGCGAACAGTTTCCGCGTGTGAAGCTGATCACGCTCGCGAAAAACCTGGGCTCGGTCGCCAAGAACGAAGCGATCCCGCACGCGCTCGGGCAGTACATTGTTTTTCTCGACGACGACTCCTATCCGCGGCCGGGCAGTATCGAGCGCATGATCCGGCACTTCGAAGCCGACGCGAAACTCGGCGCGGCAACGTTCACCATCACTTTGCCGGACGGATCGCACGAATGCAGCGCCTATCCCGACGTCTTCATCGGCTGCGGCGTCGGTCTGCGTCGCCGCGCCATCCGGCTTGTCGGTACGCTGCCGGCGGACTTCTTTATGCAGGCGGAGGAGTACGACCTCTCGCTGCGACTGCTCGACGCGGGGTGGACCGTGCGGGCGTTTGACGACCTGCATGTCACGCACCTCAAGACACCGCAGGCCCGCGTGCCTGCGCGCACGATGCGGTTGGATGTCCGCAACAATCTCTACCTCATTCTGCGGCGGTTCCCGAAGCGGTGGATCGCGCCGTACCTGCTCGACTGGCTCAAGCGCTACTGGTGGATCGCTTCGTCGAAGGACCGACAGGGCGCGTTCCTTCAGGGGCTGATTGAGGGCATCATCCGCTCGATGATCTGGTGGCGACGCGAGGCGGTTTCTGAAGAGGGCTTTGAGCGCTTCGCCAAGATCGATGAGACGCGGGATCGACTTGCTTCGGCGCTGTCGATGTCCGGTCATGTTCGACAGCCGCGTGTCCTTCTCGTCGACTGCGGGAAAAACATTCACGCATACTGGCGCGCCTGTCGCGACCTGGGTCTGCAGATCGTCGCGATCGCCGACCCAAAACTCGCCGCGCGGGGACGCACCTATCGCGGGATCAGGATCGTCGATGACCAGACCGGACGATCACTGCCGCATGATCTCGTGCTGATTGCCAACCTCTCGCCGGTTCATGCGGCGGTTCGGCGCGATCAGTGGCGATTGCGGCAGGGTCGTCCCGTGATTGATCTCTTCGAGCCCGGTTTTACCGAGCATTTCCGGCCGCTTAGCGGCGGGCGCCCGGCTGGGTCGGGATCTCACCGAACTGCTGCTCGTAGCGCTTGATGAGCTGCAACAGCGAGCCGGCCAGACGCTTGGCGTTCGGGTAGCTGAGGACGATGCGGTCGGTCAGCTTGAACATGACCGCCGGCTTGCCGTCCTGACCGGGGCGCGGCATGTTGAAGCCGAAATCGACGACGACTTCCTCGGCGGTCTGGTTGATGAAGTAGCCGTTGGTGTAGGTCGTCTTCAGCTCGCGGTCATCGACGATGAGCTGGACATTCTGGTCGGCTTGCGGGGCGGGGGTGGTTTCGTCTGCCATAATTGATCCGTTTCTTTCTTTCGTTTCGGGACGTGCAATTTAGCTGAACTTGCGTCGGTTCACAAACGCGGACCTTGCCGCTCAAGCGGTAAGGCGGCGCGGGTTACTTGATCGTGGTTAATGCGAACTCCGTGGCGCGCGAGAGCGCGTCGTTAAGTTTGCCCGGGTCTTTGCCACCGGCTTGGGCGAGGTTGGGACGGCCTCCTCCTGCTCCTCCGGCTACCTTGGCGGCTTCCTTGACCCAGTCGCCGGCTTTGAGGCCCTTCTTGATCAGGTCGTCACTGACGGCGGCGACGAAGCTGATCTTCTCGCCTTGCACGCTCGCCAGTAGCACGCCGAAACTCGGCTGACGGCTCTTGATGCTGTCGATGACCGAGCGAAGGTCGTCGTCGGTCGCGCCATCGACGTTGCTGACGATCACGCCGTTGGTCGACTTCGCCAGCAGTTCGCCCGCGATTGCGCCCGCATTAAGGCCGGCACCTTTCTGCTTCTGGCTCTTGTCGAATGCCTTGGCTTTTTGCTGCAATTCAACGATCGCGGCCTGGGCGCGACGCTTGGCGAGCAGGGGGAGCGTTTCAGAATTGACCGATTTTTGGATCGACTGAATCACCCCGTTCAGTTCGGATTCCGAAGCCGTCTGGGCGGTCTTCAATTCTCTCGCGATTCGATCCGCGACTTCCGTCGCGGCGTGGGCGTTCTTGCCTGTCAGTGCGACGATTCGACGGATGCCTTTGCTGACGCTTTCCTCGCTCGCGACGCAGAACGTTTCGGCTTCGGAGGAGTTGCCCAGGTGCGTGCCGCCGCAAAATTCGACGGAGAAATGGCGCCACTTCGGGTCGGACGGGTTGGCGAGCAGGTCGGCTACTTTCGCGCCGACGCTGACGATGCGGACCCTCGGCGGGTACTTCTCGCCGAAGACCGCGCGCAGGCCGTTGATCTTCAGCGCCTGTTCCTGCGGGGCTTCCTCGCTGTAAACCGCGAGTTTTCTGACGATGTGGTCGTTCACCAGCTTCTCGACCGTGGCAAGCTCGTGGTCGCTCAGCGCTTTCCCGTGGCTGAAATCGAAGCGGAGTTTGTCGGGATCGACCAGCGAACCCTTCTGCTGCACGTCTTCGCCGAGCACTTCACGCAGCGCCCAGTTGGCGAGGTGCGTCGTGGTGTGGTTCTGCTGGGTGGGATTGCGGGTGTTTGATACGGTTGCAGTAACTTTGTCGCCGACTTTGAGGGCGCCGTCGGTGCTGCGTCCGATGTGGAGGATGAAGCCTCCGACGTCGTGGGTGGTGAACGCCTCGAAGGAACTGGTCGCCGAAGCGATGAGTCCGCGGTCCCCGATCTGTCCGCCCATTTCGGCGTAGAACGGGGTGCGGTCGAGCAGAACCGCGACGTCCTTGCACGGAGGCGCTTCGGTGATCAACTCGTCGCCGCGCCAGATGGCGACAACCTTGGCTTCGATCGGGTCGCCTTTGTATTTATAGCGGTCGTCGGTGCGCTGGACGCCGTTGCCCTCGAGTTCGGCGAGCGCGTCGGGGGGCAGGTCGTACACCTGGTCGTCGCCCGTCTTTCCGCCGGCGCGGGCTTTGGCCTGGGCCTCTTCCATCAGGCGCTCGTAACCGTCGATGTCGACGCCCATGCCGCGCTCAGCGGCCATGATCCGCGTGAGGTCGATGGGGAAGCCGAAGGTATCATGCAGCTTGAAGGCGTCCTCGGCGGTGATTTGCGAATTGTGACTTGCGATTTGCGATTGGGCGGCGTCGTCAAAGAGCTTGATCCCGCGATCCAGCGTTCTTCCAAAGCTGACTTCCTCGTCCTTGATCAGTTCGACCACGCGCTGCGGGTTCTTCTTCAGCTCGGGGAACGCGTCGCCCATGCTGCGGACGACGATCTCGACCATCGTGTGCAGGAACGGATCCTTCATTCCCAGTTGCTGACGCCCGAATCGCACGGCCCGGCGCAGGATACGGCGCAGGACGTAACCGCGGCCTTCGTTGCTGGGGGCAGCGCCGTCGGTGAGCGCGAACGTCAGGGCGCGGACGTGATCGCCGATCACGCGGAATGCGATGTCTTTGCGGAGCCCGGGATCTGCAGCTTCCGCTGCGGCGTCGACACTGTTGGTCTTCGGGAATTTGCCCGTGTATGTGTGACCGCTCAACTCCTTCAGCTTCGCCCAGAACGGGTGCCAGAGATCGATCTCGTAGTTGCTCTGCACGTCCTGCATCACCTGGCAGATACGCTCGAAGCCCATGCCGGTGTCGACGTGCTGCGCGGGCAGTTCGGTGAGGCTGCGGTCGGCGTTGCGGTTGTACTGGATGAAGACGTTGTTCCAGATTTCCATGACGCGCGGGTCTTCGCCGTTGACCAGCGGGCCGCCGGACTTGTCGG
>JBBRFH010000193.1:0-6731 GCA_038224615.1 Tepidisphaerales bacterium | reverse complement strand
CGCTTCGAGTTCTTCGTTCGATTCCCACGCCTCATAGGCGAGTCCACGCTCCACAAGGCCGTCGATCAGCTTGTTGTAGATGTCGAGCCGCTTGGACTGGTAGACCAACTCTGCGTTGTCCCACTTGAGGCCGAGCCAGGTGAGATCCTCGAGGAGCTGCCGCGTGGCATCCTCGGTGCTGCGGGCGAGGTCGGTGTCCTCAATGCGCAGCAGAAACCGTCCGCCGGTATTGCGGGCGAGCAGCCAGTTAAACAGCGCCGTGCGAGCGCCGCCGACGTGAAGATAGCCGGTCGGAGACGGTGCGAAGCGTGTGACGACAGTTGACATAGAGCCCGGCAATTATCGGTAAGCCCGCGGGGATGACAAGGCGTGTGCAGCTTGCGAAAATGCGAATCTCGAAGGTGCGAAGGACGCGAAGAATAACGCGAAGAAATGCGAATTCATTTTCGGGAGGCTGTCTGTGGGAGCAGGCGATTCGACGACCGCACACCGATCCCGGGTCTGCGGTTCCGAAGAGCAGACGGGGCCTGACCTTGCCAAGCTCCTACAAATGTATGAATTTCCTTCGCGTCTTCTTCGCGTCCTTCGCGTTTTCGCGGTTCGCATTCGGCGTCTGCGAGTCTATGCGGCGATCGGCTTGGCGCGGGAGCGGTAGCGGAGCCAGAGCCACCAGACGGGGGCGCTCAGGGCGTAGCCGATGGCGGCAATGCCGATGGTGTAGCGGTGCAGGGTAATCAGCAGAACGACCAGCAGCATCACCACGACCAGCCGGCCGATCGTGCGCTTGCCGCGCATGTGCTTGTTGACCAGGTGCGGATAGCGGAAGGCGCTGACCATCAGCAGCCCCGACGCCAGCACCAGCAGGGGCAACGCGACGCTGCACGCGATCGAAAGGAAATGCAGCACGGCGAGTGGATTGGTTTTGTACTCCATCGACAGGTCCTGCTGGATCAGCACCAGCCCGATGACGGCGGCGGCGGCGCCGGGGCTGGGCAGGCCGAGGAAGCTCATGTGCGCCTGCTCGCCATGCTCGTTGGAGACGTTGAACCGGGCCAGGCGGACGGCGGCGCAGCTCATGTAGACGGCGCCGATCGCCCAGATCATGCGCGAAAACGCCAGGGGGATTTCGGCCAGTTCGCTCTTGGCCAACGCCAGCGCGATCATCGCCGGCGCCGCGCCAAAGCTGATGACGTCGGCCATGCTGTCGAGCTGTCCGCCGAAGTCGGTGGTATGGCGCGTCCAGCGGGCGAGGCGTCCGTCCATGGCGTCGAACAGCATCGCCAGCAGGATGAGATACGACGCAGCCATAAACCGGTGATCGGCGAACAGGTTCGCCAGCGGGTCGGCAGTGTGGGCGTTCGGATCCAGATGCGCGATGTAGATCGCTGCGAACCCGCAGACGGCGTTGCCGAGCGTTGCCAGGCTCGGCAAAAAATAGACCGAGCGGATGTACGCACGTCGTCGGTGCCGCCGAAAGCGCAGGCGTCGTCGGTGGACGTAATCGTTCGAGGGCTCGCGGTCCACGAGGCTATTTCCAATCCACGCGCTTGGCGTCGCCCCAGAGCGATTCGAGGTCGTAGAACTGCCGCGATTCGGGCTCGAAGATGTTCACGACGACGTCGACAAAATCGAGCAGGATCCAGTGGTCGTCGATCGAACGACTGAGGACGCGGTTGTCCTTGGCCTGGCCGATCTCCTCGATCTCGTCGGCGACGCCCTTCATCTGCCGTGCGGAGGTCCCGGTGCCGATGACGTAGTACTCAGTGACCGGCGACAGCCCGCGGACGTCGAGGACGACGACGTTGGCACACCGTGTATTGGCCGCCAGGACGGCGGCCTCGATGGCGAACGCGCGCGGGTCCGGGGGACGGACATTGGTCGTGGACTTCAGTTTCGTTGCCGTGGCGATCGCGTGCCTCCTGAGGGTTATTGCTCGCCCCTGATTAAAGCATGCCCGTCACCCCGAGAAAAGGGGCGAACCATGGAAAGCGTCCGGATACAGCGCCGGATACCACTGGTAAAGGATGAAATAGATCAGCACGCCGGTCACCGAAACGTATAACCAGATGCACCAGGTGGGGAACGCAATCCGCCTGTGACGGTCCCACGCGCGTTTATACGCGAAGTAAACCGACATCCCGATCATCGGGAGCATGACGATCGCCAGCAGCACATGAGGGAAGAGGACAATTAAATAAAATGTGCGAAACCAGCCCGCCGGCATGCCCGTGGAGACCTCGCCGAACGCCCACTTGCTGTAGAGATAGCTGCCCAGGAACGCCGCACTGCTGAGCAAAGCGAGCACCATCGTCGTCCCGTGCGCCCGCCACATACCCCGGCGGACGAAGAGATAGGCGACGACCAGCAGAATGGCGCTGAAGCCGTTCAGGCTGGAATTGATGGCGGCAAAAAATTCTTTTCCGTGCATGCTTCGCTGAATCCTTATCGGATGACGCCGACTATTTGCTGTGCGCGAGCTTTTTCGCGTCGGCCTTCAGTTTCGTCATCGACGCGTCGTCTTCGGTGTCGTAAATCCCCCGCACGCCGGCAGAACCGTCGATAAGCAGGAACTTGGTGGCGTGCATGATCGGCTGCGTCGGGGTGGCGGGATCGAAGCCAAGTTTGAGGCGGTCGTTGGCAACCTGCTTCACCTGCTCGGGCGTGCCGGTGAGGAAGTACCAGCGGCCGTCCTTGGCACCGGCTTTCTTCGCGTACTGCTTGAGCGTGTCGGGCGTGTCCTTAGCGGGATCACACGAGACGGAGACGAGGATGACATTCGGGTCATCGACTGCCTTTTGGATGTCGCGCAGCCGCGCCGTCATCATCGGGCACGGGCCCGAGCACTCGGAGAAAAAGAGGCAGGCGATCCAGGTCTTGCCCTTGAGCTGCTCGGTGCCGAAGGGCTGATTGTCCTGGTTGGTGAGCGTGAACGGCGCGACGGTGAACTGCGCGTCGGCTCGCTCCTCGGCGGGGGGAGAACAGCCGGCGATGAGGGTGAACGCGCAAGCGACGATCGGAATTAGAAAGCGTTTCATGAGTTACACCGCGTCGGCCGCCGAGCGGCGCTGGGCGACAAGGAGCGTCACCAGCACCATTGCGATCGCTGCCACGAGCGTCACGCTGACGCTCATCGACATCGACATCACGTGCGCCGACCGACCGACATCCTTCGCCCACAATACGTTGCGGATCGACGCGAGGGCAAAGCTTAGCGGGTTTGCCAGCATCACGAACTGCAAAATCCGCGGCGTATCGTCGCGGATCGGAAACAGCGCGCCCGACAGAATCCACATCGGCATCAGGAAGATGTTCATCAGCGCATGAAACGCGTGCGTCGATGACAGCGGCCAGGCGATGCACAGGCCCAGCGCCGTCAGACCGATCGACGTGATGAACATGATGCCGATGAGTTCGATCAGCCCCAGCGGCGAGAACTGCGCCACGCCGGTCAGCCAGCCGAGCAGCAGGAAGAGCATTGCCTGCCCCGTCGCCAGCACCGCGCCGCCGAGCACCTTGCCCATCACGATCGCGACCCGGCCGACCGGCGCCACCAGCACGCCCTGCAGGAATCCTTCGCGGCGGTCCTCGATGACGGAGATCGTCGAGAAGATCGCGGTGAACAGCAGGATCATCAGGATCGTGCCGGGGAAGAAGTAGCTGAGATACCCCTCGCCCGTCGCCGCGCCCGGCCCGGCGAAACTGCGACCCATGCCGCTGCCGATCAGGAGCCAGAAAACGATCGGCGTCGCCAGCGCGCCGATCACGCGGTTGCGCTGGCGAACGAAACGAATCAGCTCACGCTGGGCGAGGACAAATGATGCAGTGAAGACCATAGCGAAATTCTAAATGACGAATGACGATTGCCGAATGACGATTAGGCCGGCAACCGAGCCCGTCTGTCAATCGAGGCCCCCCCGAACAACTGCTTCCAACGCAACGACAGCATTGCGACCAATACGAAATACGATCCACGAATCTGCACGAATTCACACGAATGAAGCAACAAATCAATCCTCTTCATCCTCTTGGCTTTATTCGTGCCGATTCGTGAAGATTCGTGGATCGTCTTCGGAGTGTGCCGAAGGGCATTCAATCGGGCTCGATCGTCATTCGGCAATCGTCACTCGTCATTGTATTTAGGGAGTGTTGATGCGAATCAGCACCGGGTAGTGGTCGCTTGCGCCCGGCGCGACGCCGCTGCGGATGACGCTGACGCCGGCGACGCGAGCCTTGAGCGATTGGGTGACGAACAGGTGATCGATGAAGCTGCGGTAGCGGTCATTGAAGTACCCGCCGAAGGAGATATCGCCTTTGTCGGCCAACGGCTTGGTGGCGCAGACGATGCCGTCCTCGGGCTTGCCGACGATCATCGAAATCGAATCGCCGCCGGCTTCCTGCTCGAATTCCTGGAGGCCGATCTCGTCATTCATGTCCCCGCCGAACACCACGTCCGCCGGGCCGATCTTTTCGACTTCCTTGATGATCTCGTGGATGCGGGTCGCCTCGCGGTTGCGCCACTTGGTGACGTCGACGTTGTTGCCCGATTTGCTCTTTTCGTGATTCGTGCCGACCCAGAATTTGTACCCCGAAGGCGACTGGATGAGCACAAACGCCGGCCCGCGCGCGAACAGCCGGTTCTCCTTCGTCGCCGGCGAATCGTACTCAGCCTTGAGGAAGTCTTTGGAGACGCTGTCCTTCTCCAGATAATACTGGTCGCGCTTCTCGATGACTTTGAAGCCGGGCTTGATGATCATTCCCACGTTCTGGTCGCGCCCCGAGTTGGAGGGGAAGACGATCAGCGTCTCGTACTCGCCTTTGAGCCACTTCTTGTTGAAGTATTCGAGGTCGGCATGGTCGCACCCTTCCTGGAACAAAAGGATGTCCGGGTTGAACTCGGCGCTCTGGATCGTCGAGGCCACCATCCAGTTGTCCTTGTCGTCCTGGTTGCGCTCGGTCTTGACCATCCCCGACAGCTCATCGCTCTTCGGCTGGGTCTTGGCCCAGTCGGCGAGCTTGCGGGTGTCGAACTTGTCCGCCCAGTGCTCGACGTTGTACGTGCCGATGCGAATTTCCTCCGCCTGCGTGACGGCGGCGGCGGCGACGATCAGCAAACCCGCAAAAAATGAAAACAGCTTCCGCATTCCCGTTCCTTTACCGTGTTGTCGTGACTGCCACGGTCTGGTACTCCAAGCCGTGCCTCTCGACCGTTGATCGCACGGCTCGGCGTACCCAACCGGTGCACCCGATCCGCGCGAGATTCGATTGACTGGACGAACCCGCCGGCGTCGCCCTAACGCTTGCTTGCTCGCGCCAACCGCGCAGCATACCTTGCCCTTGCCCGATGAGCGACCTCTTAACGATCTCTTGACGCACCCCGCCCAGTATGCGATCGCGTCAGGTGGTACGTTCACAATGCCGCCTCCGCCCGCGACGCTATCGCAGCCGAGCAGCAGCAACGCCAACAGCATGAGGAAAGTGCGGAACGCAGTGGCCATAACGGACCAACGTTATTCGGCGGCCGGACCGCCGTCGGAAATGACGGGCCAATGGTTCAACCTTATCCCTACGCGCGGACGACAAGCCCCGACCAGCCGAGTTCCAGGAAAGCGTATGTGTGGAACTCGCGAGCGATCGACGGGATGAGAGGCAGCATCAACGCCTCCAACTCTGAATTGCTGAAGTTCCCCGTAGAGATCAGCAGGAGCTTTGCGGGCCGGCCGTGGAGGGTATTGCGAATCGACGAAGTCCGCGTCCTTCGTGACCACCACCCGCTTCTCTCGCTCGGCAAACTCGCATATCTCCGCATCCGTCGTTCGATTCCCGGCGGGCAGGTCGAGGGTATGCACGGCGTCACATCCGGCAGCGGCCAACCAGCGCACCATTCGCCGGGGGCATCTGCGCGTCCACCACGAACCTCACGGCGACACCGGTTGGAGCCGACGGGTGCGGGCGAGCCGCGCCGCGAATGCGAGGACGGCCAGCAAGTCATCCCGGTTGAGGTCTTCGTAGTCAGCCAGGATTTCATCGAACGTCATACCGGAACTCAGCAGCTCCAGCAGCGTTTCGACCGGATACCGGAGGCCGCGCACGGTCGGCTTGCCGTGACAGATGCCCGGGTCAATCGTGATGCGGGAGAGTAAGGCGTCCATGCTCACAGTGTACCAGAATCGCCACCCCGCCGGTATGCTGGCATCGACGACGCGAACGGCCCATGTGACCCCATGCCGTTCTAAAACCACGCGTCCACGGGTGCCACAGGTCGCCGGTACTCCGGAGACCTGTGTTCGATCGACCGGCGCTTCGCGCAGGTCTGATGCGTACATCCGACCTGTGGCACCCGGCGTCCGCTGTCTACGTCTCGACCATCAAGAAGTTCGTGACCGTCCGCAATCCGCAGGACGTGTCATTGCTCTCGCCTGACATGGACGCCCAGACCACGCTCTCCGAAGACCTGTTTTCCGAACCATATCCGTCCGCCACTTCAACGAACGATCCCACTACGATCCGAGGCGCCTAACAATCCGCGTCGCCGGCGAGCGCCAACTTAGATCAAGCTGGCCACCGTCTTGATCCCCCGCAGAGCCTGCCCGGAGCGAAGTCGAAGGGATCAACTCGGCATACGGCTGGCGGATGGAGTCCGCAGACCGCGACGACATCCCGCCACCTCACCGCCCGCCGGATGCTTGGCGACGGTCAGCGAGTACTGCCATGCTGCGCGGCTGTATTGAGAA
>JBBRFH010000192.1:0-6750 GCA_038224615.1 Tepidisphaerales bacterium | reverse complement strand
CGGAACTCGCCTTTGGTCAGACTCGGGCAGATGCTCGGCTCGACGCCGACGACGCGCGTCTTGCGGCCGTTCTTGAGGTTCTCGCGGACGAACGGGAACGCGATGCCCGCGAAGTTGCTTCCGCCGCCGGTGCAGCCGATGACGACGTCGGGGTATTCGCCGGCGAGTTCCATCTGCTTCAACGACTCGGTGCCGATGACCGTCTGGTGCAGGCAGACGTGGTTGAGCACGCTGCCCAGCGCGTACTTGGTGTTGGGCGTGTGGACGGTGTCTTCGATCGCTTCGCTGATGGCGATGCCGAGCGAACCGTTGCAGTTCGGATCTTCCGCGAGCACCTTTCGGCCGTACTCGGTCACCGTGCTCGGCGACGCGTGAACGGTCGCGCCCCAGGTCTGCATGAGCATCTTGCGATACGGCTTCTGCTCGAACGACACCTTCACCATGTAGACGCAGCACTCAAGCCCGAACATGCCGCACGCCATCGCCAGCGATGAGCCCCATTGGCCGGCGCCGGTTTCGGTCGCCAGGCGCTTGGTGCCGGCGAGCTTGTTGTAATAGGCCTGCGGCACGGCGCTGTTGGGCTTGTGCGATCCGGCGGGGCTTGCACCTTCGTACTTGTAGTAAATGTGCGCGGGCGTATCGAGCGCCTGCTCAAGCCGCACCGCGCGCAGCAACGGCGTCGGCCGCCACAGCGCGTAGGCCTGACGGACGGGTTCGGGGATTTCGATGTAGCGCTCGGTGGTCATCTCCTGCTCGACGATGTTCATCGGGAAAATCGCCGTCATGTCCTCGGCGCTGGCGGGCTGCTTGGTCCCCGGATGCAGCGGCGGAGCGGGCGCAACGGGCGTGTCGGCCAGCACGTTGTACCAGTGAGTCGGGATGTCCGATTGCCGAAGGTCGAAACGCGTCGATTGCATGGACGCGAAGTATAACGGGATGATTCAGTCTTTTTAGCCCCGCGCGGGGAATTGCGTAGTCGACGGCTGTCCCAGCACCAGCGGACGCAGGCGGGTGAGCCAGTCGGCGAAACTCTGGCAATCGTCCATCGCCGCCATCGTTTCCTTGTCTCCGATCGGCCAGCGGATGATGCGGTAGCTCGGGTCGCCGCTGCCGGTGATCGTGGCGCCCAGACGCGGCAGCCACATCGGCATCACGGGATTCTCCGGCAGCACGTCCCCGCGCAGTTCGGTAATTCCGCCGGCCTCGGCCAGCAGGTACAGCGTCGCCAGCAGGATCGTCCCGAGCTTGCGGTGCTGCGTCTGGTCGATCACCGCGACCGCGAAGTCCGCCACGTCAGGCCGAGCCGGATCACGAACGAACCGCGCGATGCCGTAACCGCGCCGGTTGCTGACCGGCTCGACGGCGCACCACGCGACATGATCGCGCTGGTCGAGTTCGGTGAAGTAGCGCGCCTGTTCGACGCTCATCTCCGCGCCGACGGTGAAGAACCGCATATAGCGCGAGCTGTGCGACATCTCCCGATACCCCCGGCGGATCGCTTCGGCATCGCTGGGAACGACGGGACGAAGCCGGATCGGCGTGCCGTCGTCGAGCGTGAGCGTAAATCCCGCGTGGGGCATCCACGCATCATACGCCGTCGCGGTCACTTGGCGGAATTCGGTTTGGAGCCTGCTGCAAACCACGCCCTGGCGACGCGGGCGAAGGCGTGCTGTCTTACTGCTGTCGGCCTTCGATCGCCATCATCAGGATGCACGCCGCGATACCAAGCCGGCGGTCGAGCAGGTGCTGCTGGTCGGCGCTGAAGTCGACCTTCAGCTTGCGGACGAACGGGTTGAAGTTCTGCGTGAACTTCGCCACCGTTATCCCCGCGATGTCGACATGGAACGCCTGCGGCATCAGCGTGCTGGCGAGTTCGATGAAGCGGCGAACCAGCGCCTTGAGCGTCGAGTCTTCCGTGATCGTGCCCAGCATCTGTTCGCGGGCGTCGAGCAGCTCCCATGAGTCGCGAAGCAGCGATGACCAGCCCTTGCGACGCATCACGCCGATGAGCTGATTGGACTGCGCATCAACGATGTCGTACGCGGACGAGAAGTCGATGATGCTGCGGGCGCTGATGCGGATCAGCTCCTGGGTCATCTGTTCGTCGGCAAACAGCCGGATGTCCTCCTTCAGCTTGAACGCCTTCATCTTACAGAACAGCAGCACCTGCTGTTCTGCGGCGTCGTAAAGGTAGAACTTGCGGTGCGGGAAGGTGAAGACCTTCTGTCGCAGCAGGTATTGGTCGGCGGTGAACGAGTTGCTGGTCAAAATCGACTCCCCGAAAAGGACGGTCATGAGTCTACTGAATCGCGACGGGGTTGTCGAAAGCGTGGTGTCGAAAGCGTGGGGTTGGAGAGCGACGCGATCGGCGTTAGGATCGCGGGGGTATGAAAGAGTCCGACGTCATCGTTCTCCAGGAGCCCGTCCTCAGCCTCGGCGATCAGTTTTACCTGCCGCAGGTGCTTAAGGGCTTGGGCACGACGATGAAGCACATGTTTCGCGTCGTCGTCCAAGGCAAGGACCGCGTCATCCAGTACCCCGAGGAGCGTCGCGAGCATCTGCCCGTCGGCGAAGGCGGAATCCTCAGGCAAACCTACCGTGGCGTACACCGGCTTAACCGAGATGAGGAAGGCCGCGTGAAGTGCGTCGCCTGCTTCATGTGCGCGACGGCCTGCCCGGCCAACTGCATCCACATCGAAGGCGCCGAAAGCCCCTGGGCCGACCGCGAAAAGTACCCGATCAAGTTCGACATCGACGAGCTCCGCTGCATCTACTGCGGCATGTGCGAAGAAGCCTGCCCGGTCGACGCCATCGAACTGACGAGCGTCTACGACATCGTCGGCCTGACGCGCCAGGAAATGATCTTCGACAAGGAAAAACTGCTGCGCGTGTACGACGAGACGGTGAAGCAGGAGCCGATGTAGATGGCCGCAGCTCGCCGTTTCCCGCGTGAAACTCGTGGCGAATTACGAATGCGAGCCGCGAAGGTGCGAGGGGCGCGAAGGTAAACGCGAAGAACCGCACGGCTGCAATGCATCGTTTCTTTGGGGGGCCTCTGAACAACTCTCTATCAACCACCCAGGACACCAACATCACCAGAAAACGCATGATGTATGTGCCCCGGATTTTTAGTGCTTCTGTTGGTTATACGTTGCCGGTCTGAAACCCGCGCCCAAATGCCAAGGCGAACCGCGAAGCAGCGAAGAGCGCGAAGGAAGACGCGAAGACTGCCCATTTCATTATTTTTTTGTGTTTCCCTTTGCGTTGATCATCGCGCTCATCGCATCTTCGCGGCTCGCATTTCGCGTTTGGTGCGTCTCGCGGCACGCATCTCGACGGGGAGAGCTCAGTCAACCACCGTCACCGTGCTCTTGCCGGGGATGAGCAGGTCGTAGACGAGTTCGACGTCTTCGTTGAGCATGCGGATGCAGCCCATGGATTTCGTCTGGCCGATGGATTCGGGGTCGATGGTGCCGTGGATGCCGTAGCTGGTTTTTCCGACGGCCTGGCCTTGGGCGCCTTCGAGGGCGATCCAGCGTTCGCCGAGCGGGTTCTTTGGATCATCGGGTTCGATGACGCGCGGGCCTTCGTTGCGCGGGTTGTAGTAGCGGGGGTTTTCGAGCTTGCTGCTGATGTTCCACACGCCGGTCGGCGTCGAATCGGATTGGCCGAGGCCGACGCGGAAGCGCTTCATGAAAACGCTTCCCGCTTCGTCGGGCTTGCCGATGTAGACGTCGAGCGTGAAGTGCTTCTTGCTGATGACCGCGTGGAACGGACCTTTGATGACCTTGAGGCTCTTGCCCGCCTGTAGTTTGCGCGGGTCGTTGATGCCGTTGAGCCGGCCGATGAACTGCCAGGTGACGTCGTAGCCCTTGGCGATTTTCTGCATGTTCTCGCCGGGCTTGACCGTGTGCTGGATGGCGTGCTGGTCGCTGTTGAACTTGCGCGGCGAGAAGATCAGCGTCTCGTTGATCTGGCTCAGACGCCGCAACGCCTCGTCCTTTTCGGACTCGTTGAGCTGCTTGCTGTCGAGCGCGCGGACGAGCAGGTCGCGTGCGGCGACGAGGTCGTCGGACTTCGTCCTGGCATCGGCTTCGGTGAAGAGGGCGCTCGGCGTCGAACTCAGCCGTGCCACGGGTGCCGGCGGGACGTTGCTGGGGGCCGTCGTCGGGTTCAGCGGACGCGCGGGCTGAGTGGTCGGCTGATCGGACTTGGCGGCGATCGTCTTGATCTGGATCGGCTTGGGCGGCTCGAACGCCGGCGTCTGGACGACGAGCGGGTTCGGCTGTCCGCTGGACGCCAGTTGCGTCTCACGCGTGCCAAGGATCTTGTAGGTGGCGGCGATACTGCCGACGAGCAGGGCTGCGCCTGCGAAGACGACAAATGGACGGGTGTAATCTTTGCGACGCGCCATGTTGCGGACCTCCATGTCCGGTGGGTGGCGTGTGAGTCGGCTGGTTAGTTTAAGCGAACCGTTCGATGCAAGTGGCCGTCACACGCCGAATACCCCGATCGGTCGCCAGCATACACAGCGGCACGTCGTGATCAAGCATCGGGATGTAGGGGACAACCTGTTCCTCGAACGCCAGCCCGCACGAAACGCCAAGAAAATCGGATTGCGCCAGGAACCGATCGTAGAAACCCATCCCGCGTCCGATGCGTTGGCCGGCCTCGGTGAAGCCCATGCCGGGGACGATGACCAGGTCGATGAACGAAAGGGGCACGGGATTGCCGGCGATCGGCTCGCGTATGCCTTGACGCGTGGTTTGCAGGTGTTCGCTGGAGAGCGAGGTGATCTCGACGGGGACCATGCGGCGGGCGTCCCAGCTCATCTTGGGCACGACGACGGTCTTGCCGCGCTGCCAGGCGCGAAGCGCCAGCGAGGCGGTATCGACCTCGAGCGGCGTGGACAGGTACAGCATCACAATCCGCGCGGACTGGAATTCCGTCGTTGCGGCAATGAGAGAACAGGCGGCCACGCTCTTGGTGTGCCGGTCCTGATCCGACATCGCGGCGAGCCGCTCCCTCAACTGCTGTCGAATTTGCGTTTTGTCGTCCTGTGCCGTTTGGCTCAGGGGCTCGTTTTCCTGGGGTACCATGCAATCACATCCTACGACATCAGACCCGCCGAACCAT
Organism: Tepidisphaerales bacterium; assembly: GCA_038224615.1. Taxonomy (GTDB): domain Bacteria; phylum Planctomycetota; class Phycisphaerae; order Tepidisphaerales; family Tepidisphaeraceae; genus JBBRFH01. Next base: position 1,614 of record JBBRFH010000192.1, on the reverse strand, counting down.
CGCTGGTGAGTCGTCCCTGTGAGGGGAAAGACCCGCGTCGATTATAGCGGGACGACACCCTTGCCGGATCGGTAATGTCCTTAGGATCGACTCACTGCTCCCGGCTTGGGGGTGCCCGCAGTGCGTCGAGCCGTTCCTTGACTTCTCTCTCATAACCGATTTCCTTCGGCGTGTAGTAGACAATTTCAACACCCAAATAGTCTTGTGCCACAAATCCGCCTTCGTGATCGTGGGGATATTGGTAGCCTTGGCCGTGCTCGAGCCGCTTGGCGCCCTGGTAATGCGAATCGCGCAAGTGCTTGGGAACAGGGATGGTTCGGCCCTCGCGCACGTCTTTCATCGCCGCTGAGATGGCGAGGGTGGCGGCGTTAGATTTGGGGGCTTGCGCCATATAGATGGCCGCCTGTGCAAGTGTCAGTTGACATTCAGGCATGCCGATGCGTTCGGTGATCTGCTGCGCCGCCGAGGCGATGACGATCGCGTTCGGATCGGCCAGCCCGACATCCTCACTGGCCAGGATGGCAATGCGTCGGGCGATGAAGCGCGGATCTTCGCCCGCTTCGAGCATTCGCGCCACCCAATAGACGGCAGCGTCGGGGTCGCTGCCCCGCATCGACTTGATCAGCGCGCTGGCGGCGTCGTAATGCTCGTCGCCGGTGCCGTCGTAGACAATCGCCTTGCGCTGCATGCTCTGTTCGGCGATGTTTACCGTAATGTGGATGGCAGGCGCTGGGCCTTGGGCGTTAGGCCTTGGGGAAGACAAGACAGCAACTTCCATCGCCGACAGCGCCCGTCGCGCGTCGCCGTCGCTCCACTCGGCCCAGAGGTCGAGAGCTTGTTCGTCGATGTCGATCGGCATGGTGCCGTAGCCGCGCTGCTTGTCGGCGATGGCGCGCTTCAGCAGCGCCTTGATGTCGTCGTTGGTGATGGCTTGGAACTGGAAGATCTGGCTGCGGCTCACCAGCGCGCTGTTGACGGCGAAGAACGGGTTTTCCGTCGTCGCGCCGATGAGGATGATCAACCCCGCCTCGACGTCGCCGAGCAGGATGTCCTGTTGCGCGCGATTGAAGCGGTGGATCTCGTCGATGAACAGCACCGTGCGCTTGCCGCCGTTCGACAGGCGGTCCTTGGCGGCGTCGAGAATCGCGCGGACTTCCTTCACGCCCGTCCCGCCGGCGTTGACCTGCTCGAAATGCGACTTGGTGTAGCCGGCGATGAGATTCGCCAAGCTCGTTTTCCCCGTGCCGGGCGGGCCGTAAAAAATCAGCGACATCAGCCGATCCGCCTCGAGCATTCGGCGGAGCAGTTTCCCTTCGCCCAGGAAATGCTGCTGGCCCACAAACTCCTCAATCACCCGTGGCCGCATCCGCGCCGCCAGCGGCGCCACCCGATCCATATTCTTCTGCCGCGATTCAGCGAACAAATCCATCGGGGAAGTGTAGCAAGCACCAAGCACCAAGCACCAATGACCAATGTTGTAACGAAGTAGAACTGTCACCCCATAGCCGAAGTAGAAATGTCACCCCCATGCCGGTGGTAAACCGGCGGGATGGATGAACTTCTCATGTCTCGGAAAGAGCGTCTGCTATCGGAAGCGTTCGGTCGTGTGAAGCG
>JBBRFH010000191.1:0-6837 GCA_038224615.1 Tepidisphaerales bacterium | reverse complement strand
TTCGAGTACTTCACCGTGCTTTATCCGCAGGGCGATCAGTCGTACTCGAAATGGGTCGTCGATCTGAATGATCCGGATCGGAATGACGAGGTGCAGTTCAACTACTACAACACCACGCCGGCCCCACCCGGGGCAGCCGCGACGCCGGATCGCCCGCTGACGGCGGGGACGTCGACGCTTCCGGTTCAGGAGGCGGTGTCACCCGTGCAGGGGCTGATCAACATCAATACCGCGCCGCAGAAGGTGCTGGCGATGCTGCCGTGGATGCCGTCCTTCCAAGCCGACAACACGACGATGTCCGATCTGGTTCGCTGGGATCAGGCGACGTCCACGCTGATCGACAACGCGGTTACGCCTCCACCGGTTGGATATGTCGTCATCAACGACAACGAGGACATCGCCAACGCCATCGTCTGGTACCGCGACTACGCGCCCAGCGGCGAAATCGCCGGCAATGGCTTGGATGACAACGGCAACGGGCTAATCGACGAGGACGGCAATCTCTTCTCAACGATCGCCGACGTGTGGAAGGTGCCCGGGTTGCACGTTGCTTCCGAGGCGCTGCGCGGCACCGACGCCGACGACTGGAAAGGCGACCTGACCCCGCCCGGTGATCCGACCATCACGGTGCCTACAGCGCCGCGGACGTTGCTGGACGGCGCTCGTCACGACTTTGAGGAGCAGAACCTGATCCTGCAGCGGGTCAGCAACCTGATTACGACCCGCTCGGACACCTACACCGTGTACATCCTCCTCCAAGGCTACCGCAACGGCGGGACCGCGCAGGCGGAACTGGTGGTGCAGCGACGGAAGGCGTTGATCGTCGACCGCAGCAACAATTCGCTCATCACTACCAACGTTCCGCTCGTCGGTGAGTAGCGCGGGCGTGCCTCCGGTTCGCGACGGAAGCCGCCTGGCGCTGGGCTTCAAATCGGGAGCCGGCGCGGCTTGAGGCGAGGTGGGCGCATTTCTGATCCGTTATCGTTGACAAGCCCGGGCGCGATATGCGCCCGGGCCTGCGGCTTTTTGCGTAAACAAAGAAAGCCCGGCCGCTTGCGCGACCGGGCCTCCCGGTGGTTACTCAGCCGTCACGAGTTATCGCCCGAGTAGGGAGAGCACGTTCTGCGGCGAGGAGTTTGCCTGGGCGAGCACGCTGGTGTTCGCCTGGACGAGGATCTGCGACCGTGTCATCTGCGCCGTCTCTTGCGCGAAGTCTGCGTCGCGGATGGCGGATTCGCTGGCGGTCACGTTTTCCAACGCGACGTTGAGCGAGTTGACGTTGGTCTCCAGCACGTTCTTCTGCAACGCGCCGAGGCGGCCGCGCAGCATGGCGACCTGCTTGATCGCCTCGGTGATGATCTTCTGGCCTTGCACGGTGTTGCCCCCGACGAGCGAGTTATTGCCGCCGGATGCAAGCGTGGAGAGGAAGCCGGTGATCTCGTTGCCGAGCTTGGTGGTGCTGACCGACCCGACGCCGATCTGGATCTGGGCGGCGCGGTTGACCCGCGAGCCGATCTGGAACTTGGCCCCGCCGCCGGTGATCGAGAAACTGGTGCCGGCGGTGCTGACAGTGGTTCCGAACGCCGAGTCGAGCGTGACCTGCGCGTCGAAATCGCCGGACCGAACCGACGCCGTCAAGCCGTCCACGCTGGCTGCGGTGCCATTGATGCTGACGGTGGCGTCCTGCCCGAAGTCCTTGCCGTTGACGAAGGAGCCTTGGAGGGTCTTAATGCTGATGAACTGCTTGGAGCCGTAGGAGGTCGACTGGAACGTCACCCCGCCGGCCGAGCCGGTGGCGCTGACGCCGGTCGAATCCTTCAACTGGTTGATCGCGAACGAGACGGCCGAGTTGGCGGTGGAGGCGGCGAACGAGAGCTGCTCGATGCCGTCGTTGCCCGCAATCTCGATCGTCACCGCGCTGGTGCCGACGTCGGCACCGGTGAAGTTGACCAACCCGAGTTGTGCCGATCCGGTCACCTGCACGGTGACGGTTGAGAAGCCGTTGTCCGGCAACTTCGCAGAGTTGACCTGCAGCGTGTCGATCGCCGTGCTGGCGACGCCGCTGGTGATGTAGTCCAGCGAGCCGTTCAGCAGCTTCACGCCGTTGAACTGCGTCGTGTTGGCAATGCGGTTGATGGAGTTCAGGATCGAGTCGGTCTGAAGCTGGTTGGCCTCGATTTCCTGCTGGCTGAGGGCGCCGGTGTTGGCGGCCTGGTTGGTGAGGCTCTGCAGCTCGAGGAGCAGGCTGCTGACTTCACCGAGCGCGCCTTCGGCGGTGTTGATGACGTTGTCGGCGCGGGTGGTGTTATCGATGCCCTGCTTGATGCCTTCCATTTCCGAGCGCAGGGTTTCCGAGCCGATGAGTCCGGCCGGATCGTCCTTGCCACGGTTGATGCGGAGGCCTGTCGACAGGCGCTCCATGCTGGTGTGTAACGCCGCCTGGTTGCGACCGAAGCGGGTCATCGCCTGAAGCGACGGGATGTTGGTATTGATGCGGGCCATAAGTGTATCCTCCGTGATACGGTGGAAGCGTCGGGAGTTCCGGCCGGCTTTCCGTAGCCGGCCTGTCAAAGCGAAGTAAGTACGGGTCGATACCGGCGTGCGTCCTGGTCCGGTCAATCGAGGTCAATCGGGAATCGCGTCAGCCGGCCGAGGCTCCGCATCGGCGCGGTGGCGAAGTGACGGGTGGTGGGGGCGGATCAACCTCCTTGTTGTATACTTAAGCCCCGGCATCCGTGCCGGAACATCATGCGGGTCTGACAACAAGTTTCGGATGTCCGATAGCGCAAACTTGAGCACAGAACCCCGCCGTTCCTGCGCCCCGCCAGGTTGCCGATAATAACGCGACGGGCAACGCGGGCAGTTCGCGGGCGCATGTTATGGGACACGACGGCCGCGATTTTTTTGACGACGCCGCGCCCCCGCGCCGTGCGATCGCGCAGACGTCCTATAATCCACCCGACTCATGGAAGATCGCGAAACCCGACTCAAACGCCTTCTGGAGAAGGCCCATCGACTCACCCGGGATCCCGGCGTCTACCTGATGAAGGACGCCAAGGGGCTTGTCATCTACGTGGGCAAGTCCGCGTCGCTGCGCGATCGCGTGTCGTCCTACTTCCAGCCGTCGACCAGGCTGGAATTGCGCAAAGCGCCGATGCTTGAAGTGGTCGAAGACTTTGAAGTCATCGGCATGGAGACCGAGGTCGAGGCGCTGCTGGCCGAAAACCGGCTGATCAAGGACATCCAGCCGAAGTTCAACGCCCGGCTGATGGACGACAAGACCTTCCCGTACCTGCAGGTGACGACCGGCGAGGACTTTCCCGGCGTGTACGTCACGCGTGAGCCGCAGAGCAAGGGCGTCAAGCTCTACGGACCGTTCACCAGCGTCTATCAGCTTAAGGAAGCCGTTACGCACCTGCAGAAGGCGTTCAAGTTCCGCACCTGCCACCTGGAGATTCGCGAAACCGACGACCGGCGGCGCTATTTTCGACCGTGTCTGCTGTACGCCATCAACCAGTGTACGGCCCCGTGTGCCGACAAGGTGCCGAAGGATCGCTACGCCGACGACATCCGCCGGCTCACCCGTTTCCTCGACGGCGAGCGCAAAGGCGTGCTGGCGGAACTCGAGCGCGACATGCGCGAGGCGTCGAAAGGCCAGCAGTTCGAGAAGGCCGCCAAGATCCGCGATGAGCTGAAGGCGTTGCAGGCGCTGGGCAAGCGGGCGGCCAAGGGAGACCAGGAGTATTGGCAGCCGGAGGCGTTCGTCAGCAATCCCGGCGAAGGCGTGGCGGCGCTGCAGGAGGTGCTTGGGCTGCCCGAGCCGCCGCGGATCGTCGAAGGCTTCGACATCGCCCACCTGCAAGGCGGGGAGATGGTCGGGTCGATGGTCTGCTTCATCGACGGCGTGCCGTTCAAGGACGGCTACCGTCGCTACAAGATCAAGCACGGCCAAGGCAACAATGACTTTCTCTCGCTGCAGGAGGTGGTGTCGCGCCGTTATCGCGAGGCCGGCGCGAGTCACGAGCTGTACCCGAACCTGATTCTCATCGACGGCGGCATCGGGCAACTGCACGCCGCGATGGAGGTTTTCAAACAGATGGACGTGAAGCCGCCCGCGGTCATCTCGCTGGCTAAAAAGGAAGAGCTGGTCTACACGACCGACCGCGGCGAGCCTGTCCGCCTCGGGCGCAATCACCTGGGATTGAAGCTATTGCAGTACGTGCGCGACGAAGCGCACCGTTTCGCGCAGCACTATCACCACATCCTGCGTCGCAAGGCGCAACTCGAGGAGGACGTGAAGCACGGCAAGCGCCCGCCGACCAGGAAACGGACGAAGCCGAAGGCTGTCGGGGCGGATGAGATGCCGTTGTCGTCGCTGCCGGGGCTGCCGATCCTCAGCAAGCCCCCGGACGACCCGCCGCCGACCGCTGATACGCCATGAAGCGGGCGTGGCCTTCCTTGCCCATGTACCGCTCGCGCATGCGGGGCTCGACGCCGAGCAGGTCGACCACCATCAGGCCGTCGATGCAGTCGCCGAAGGTTTTGTCGACATTGAATGCCAGTATCTTTGCACCGAGCTTGAGGTATTGCCGCAACAGGACGGGGAGTCCCTTCTGGTCGAACTCCAACTCGCTGACGAGGTCAGACAGATCGTCGGCCGCAGTCGTGGCGGCGCCGGTGAGGGCGTCGTCTTTCACCTTGTTCACCCACTTGATCGGGTTCCGCGCCCGCACCAGTTCAGCGAGCGCTGTCGGCGAGTAGTGAGCCTTGAGGAACTCGATCATGAGCTGCTTTGACGCGATCGCGTACGTGTTGGAAATGCTTACCGGCCCGAAGAGGTGCCGGTACTGCGGGTTCTGGACGCAGTAGGCGCAGATGCCTTTCCACAGCATCATCAGCGGCTGGTAGGCGCGCTGGTATTCACTCCGCACGAACGCGCGGCCGAGCTCGAGCGCGGGGCTGATTTTCTGCAATAGTTCGGCGTCGTAGTTGAAGAGGGTCGTCGTGTAGAGGCCCTTGAGGCCCTTGTGCGCGACGATCTTGTCCGACCCGCCCAGACGGTAGGCGCCAACTACTTGCCGCATGGGCACGTTCCAGAGGAACAGATGCGTGTAATCGTCGTCGAACGAATCCACATCGAGCGGCCGACCCGTGCCTTCGCCGGTGGCGCGGAAAGTGACCTCGCGCAGGCGGCCGATCTCGCGGAGCACCTGCGGGATCTGCACGGCACCGGCGGCGATGATGCGGTAGTCGCCGTCGCCGACCATCTTGCACGAGGCGGGCAGCCGATCGATCTCTGCCTCCAGCAGCGCGGGGTCGATCGGCTGGATCGTTGGCTGCATCCGCTCGGTGCCCTCGACAGCGGCGGGCCCGCCGGCGCGGTGGCGAAGCAGGAAGACACGCTGGCGCAGATGCGCGGTGAGAGTCGCGTCGTCTTCAAACGAGCGCATCCGCTTGAACGGGATCGGCGATCCGATCCGCGCCGCGATCTGTCGCTCGCGCTTCGGGCGGCGGTACAGCTCGTGCGGCAGCAGGGCGGTGCGGAAACGCGGGTGAATCAGCCCCGCCAACTGGAACAGCGGCGAGTTCTGCCCGTCAAAAAAGATCGGCAGCACGGGTGATTCGGTCATGCGGACGATCCGCGCGACGGTCGGGTTCCACGCCGGATCGGTGACGCGCCCGCTCCGCAGCGACAAGTGCGCCACTTCACCCGCAGGGAAGACCGCCAGCACACCGCCTGCGCGCAGGTGCCGGATGCTCTGACGCAGCGGCGTGGAGTTGACGGCGGCGGCGGCGCCTTCGCCGGTCATGTTGTCGACGAAGATGAACAGTTCACGCAGATCGGGAATGCGCGCCAGCATCGAGTTGGCCATCACCTTCACGTCGTCGCGGATGCCCAGCAGCAGGTGAGCAAGCAGGATGCCGTCAATCGCGCCCAGCGGATGATTGGCAATGACAATCAGCGGCCCGGTCTTCGGGATGCGTGCCCGGTCGGCGGCCGAGATCTGCAGGCCGTAGCCGGTCTGTTCGATCGTCCGTTCCAGAAACTGCCGGCTGCCTTTGCCGTAAGAGTGCGCGAAGGTCTTGTTCAGGTCGTCGAGCGCGAGCAAGTGCTCCAGCGCTGGACCGAGCGGGTTGACCAGCCGCGAGAGCACCGGACGGTTGCCGGACACGCGCAAGCGCACGAGCTGGCGCGCGCTGACCGGCTCTGGGAAGCCACCGGCTGGCGGACGCATCGTGGCATTCGACGGCGTGCGAAGGGTAGGCATAGCAAACATCATCCTAATCTTCGTGTGCTGCGTGTTTGCTTCTTGCTCAGGTTTTGCCTGATTTTTTCCCGCCATGCGGCAAAATGCCGCAACTTCCCTGCAGCGAAGTGTTGAAAGCCGCGGGCGGATCGGAATTGGCGCGCAGGAACGCGCGAAGCAGGCCATCAAGCCTGCTTCGCGGGGAGCGGTCATGGACGAATGAATCCGCTTGCGATCAGCGGGAGAGCTTTTCGAGTAGTTCGGTCAGCTCGTCGCGCTCGGGATCGTTTGGATTGGCGCGCAGGTATGAATCGAGCCACATGCACGCGGGCTTGGGCATGTCGATACGGGCCAGCACCAAAGCCAGGTCGCGCTGGAGCTGGGCCTGCTTCGGCCAGAGCACCATCTGCAGCTCGAGCATCGCCGCCACGTCGTTCCATTGCTGGTTGGTGGTGAAGATGTGCAGCAGGTTCTGGATCATGCGGCTGATCCACATGCGGTGCGTCACCGGCTGGAGCATCTGGTCATTCCACTCGACGGTGTCGGAGAAGATGCTCTCGACGCGCTGCCGGCACTCGTCGGCGGTCAT
>JBBRFH010000190.1:0-6846 GCA_038224615.1 Tepidisphaerales bacterium | reverse complement strand
TCACGAACAATTTCCATCCGGAGACGCAGATTTTGGTCCTCGACGGCATGCCCCGCAACCTCCAGCAGGCCAAGCTGCTGGAGGACACGATCGACGTCTGGAAGGTCATTCACCTGCGCGCCGACAACGCCAAGATGGTCGAGCGCCTCCGCCGCCGGGCATTGAAGGAAAATCGCTTCGACGATGCCAGTGAGGCGGTCATCAAGAAACGCCTCGACATCTACGACCGCGAAACCAAGCCGATCCTCGACTACTACGTCGCCGACAAGATCGTCGAAGTGGATGCCATGCAGTCGCAGATCCGCGTGCTGACCAAGATCCTGACGGTCATGACGCCCCTCAAGGACACACTCGACGACCACGAGCCGAAGTAAGCTCGTCGAACGATCAACGAAAAATGCCCAATGACCGATGGAGGACCGAAATCCTCGTTGGTCATTGGGCATTCGTGATTGTCAATTCGCCGATCAGGCGCGGGACAGGTACCCGCCGCCGTCGGTGCTGACGCGGATGATCTCGCCAACTTCGATGAACGGCGGGACCTTGGTGCCCAATCCGGTTTCGAGAATGGCGTCCTTCATCTGATTCGTCGCGGTCGCGCCCTTGATGGCGGGGGCTGTGTCGGTCACCTTCAGTTCGACCGTCTTGGGCAGATCGTAGCTGACCAGCTTGCCATCGTGGAAGCTGGCTTCGAGCTGCGTGTTTTCCTTCAGGTACTTGGCGTCGTTGCCAAACATGTCCGCGGGGATCGGCTGCTGCTCGTACGTTTCGAGGTCCATCAGCCACAGGCCTTCGTTATCCGTGTAGATGTACTCGACCTTGCGGCGGTCGACGGTGACGACGTCAATGTCGTCGGTCGCACCAACGCGCTTATCGAGGATGGTGCCCTTGGCGACGTCGCGCAGCTTGAATTGCACCTTGGCGCGAAGGTTGCCGGGGGTGTTGTGGTCGGCGTTGGTGACGACGAACAGTTTGCCGTCGATGACGACGGCTTGGCCTTTGCGGATGTCGCTGGCTCGCATGGGTGGCTCCGTAAATTGAGGGCGAGCACGGTATAGGTTTGTCCCGCCCTCGTCAATCGCGGCGAAGTTTCATATTATTGTTCGTGATGATGTTGTACCCGGGGGCATCGCGATTTTTCGGCCTGCTGCTGTGCGTGGGCGGCCTCGCCGGCCTGTCGGCGGGGTGCCGCTCAGTTGCTCCCTCGGTTCGCCCGGCCGAGCCGATCGCGCCGCCGACGACCAGGCCCGTTGCCGTCCTTGGCAAGCCTGCAATCGACCTGACGCGCGGCGGGACGGGGTTTCCGCTCGATGCCCGCGTCGCCCCAACGTCCAAGCAGCAACTCGTCGATGCGCTCACCCGCGCCTATGCGCAGCGGCTGGAGGGAACCCCCGTCCTTAACATCCGTGCCGACGGCCCGTCGGTGGACAACTTGGATGAGCTGCGGATCGACATTTCGGGCTCGACGGTGAAGCAGTCCTTTTCCCCGCAGTCTCCGCCCAAAGATTTCATCGGAACTCCGTTTCTGAACGTGGCACGGATGACTTACGTTGCCGACCCGCTGCACTACTTTAACTATTCGGCCAGCCTCGTCTTGCACGCGACCAACGCGGAGATGGCGCTTTTCCCGGGTGCCGACGGCAAGTTGTCGCTGGTGATGACCGACTGCCGTGCAGGGACGGCCAAGCTCCACGTCGAACTCGACGACCTGCGCAACGGCGTGCTCGCTGGTGCCCGGTTGCGACGATCTGCGGCGTTTTCAGTGGTCGGCGTCACGCTGAGTCTCGTCAGCCGCGATGCACGATCGTTGGAGGCCGATGTCGTCGTGCAGGCCTCGATCCTGCTGCTGCCGGCGACCTTCCGGGTCGCCGGGCGAGTCGATATCGACGAGCAATTCAACGTCTATTTCACCCACCTGAGCGCCACCGGCATCGATGCCAGCGGCTCGCTCATCGCATCGCTGCTTCAAGGCAAGCTCGACAAGCTCAATAACAAAGCGGCCCCGCTCATGCGGCTGCCGGGCAACCGCGTGCGGGTGACCGATCTGAAGCTGTCGCTGGACGAGGCGTTGACCATCGACGTGCGATTCGCCGGTAGCCGGAACTGACCATGTGGCGGGGGGCATGCGAAAAGCCCATGCAGATTGCTGCATGGGCCTTCCGATTGGATCGAGGGGTGGAAAATCAGGCGTTGATGGCCGTGATCTTCACTTCTGTGTAGTGCTGGCGGTGACCAATCTTCTTGTGGTAACCCTTGCGGCGGAAGTACTTCTGGGTGACGAGCTTCTTGCCCTTCACTTCGCCGAGCACGTCGGCGGTGACTGTCGCACCCGCCACGGTGGGGGCGCCGATCTGGGCATCGCCTTCGCCGCCGCTGATGAGCAGAACGCGGTCAAAAGTGATGGTCTTCACATCGTCGGCGAGCGGGGTATCGAGCTTGATACGATCGCCGCTGCTGACTTTGTACTGCTTGCCGTTCTGGTCGATGATGGCGTACACGTTGTTCTCCGAATAAGTAGGACGGGACATTGTGTAGAAAAAGGACGGGTTGTCAAGCGACCGGAAGTGCCTTCGGGAGAATGACAAATGACAAAACTCAATTGACCAATGCCCGGCTCAGGCTCACCTCCTCATTTGTCATTTGGGCTTTGTCATTTGTCATTGAAGCACGAGGCGCTCAACGACCGATAACCATAAGAGAGACCCGACGGGCGTTCCGGCGGGCTTGAATATCGGACCTGTTCGTATACAAACTCGCCCGACCTGTGAAGTTCCACCTGATTGACAAAGTTCACGAGATCAACGCCCCGCAGCGGATCGTCGCGGTAAAGAACGTGTCGTTGGCCGAGGAGTACCTCGCCGACCACTTTCCGACGTTTCCCGTTCTGCCGGGCGTAATGATGCTCGAAGCCCTTACCCAGGCGGCGGCATGGCTGCTGCATGTGGGGTCGGGCTTTTCAAAGTCGATGGCCGTCTTGAAAGAGGCCCGAAACCTCCGGTACGGCAACTTTGTCGCCCCGGGGAATACTCTGCGGCTCGAAGTCGAACTCCACAAGCTGACCGTCGCCGGCGCGACGTTCAAGGCGACCGGACTGATCGAAGGAAGCCAGGCGCTGACCGGCCGGATCGAACTGGCCTATTTCAACCTCGCCGAGAAGCAGCCGGAACTGGGAAAAACTGACGAGCGACTGATCGCTTACAACAAACGTCGCTGGGACGTCCTCATGACGCAGGGAAGCGTCGGATTATAAGGAAAGCATATGACGCACGATGAAATTTACGCCAAGGTCAAGGATGTGCTCGTGGACGCGCTGGGTGTCGACGACGACGAAGTGACACCCACTGCAGTGATTCGCGACGATCTCGGCGCTGAGTCGATCGATTTCCTCGACATCATGTTCCGCCTCGAGAAGGCGTTCGGCATCAAGATTCCCAAGGGGGAGCTGATGCCCGAGAACGTCGCCAGCGACCCGAACTTCGTTCAGAACAACACGCTGACGCCCCAGGGCATCGCGATGCTCAAGGACAAGATGCCCCACAGCAACTTCACGGAATTTGAAAAGAATCCGACCGTCGAGAACATGAGCAAGCTCTTCACGGTCGAAGCGATCGTGAAGTACGTCGAAGGGAAGTTGAAGTAGCCGAGGAGGGCCTTGGGCCTTAGGCCTCGGGCCTTGGTGGGGAACACCTGGCATCGCGAACGAGATGGGCGGGTCTTGGTCTTTCACCAAGGCCTACGGCCCAAGCCCCAAGGCCCACATGCGCTGGATCTGGATCGACAAGTTCATCGAGTTCACCCCCAAGACCTCGGCCACTGCGCTGAAGAACTGCTCGCTGGCGGAAGAGCACCTGCACGACCTTTACCCGGACTTCCCGATCGTGCCGCATTCGCTGATCGTCGAAGGAATGGCGCAGACGGCGGGCATTTTGGTGGGCGAAGCACGCAATTTCAAAGAGAAGGTAATTCTCGCCAAGGTCGGGAAGGCGATCTTCCACCGCTTGGTGCGCCCCGGCGACACGATCCTCTTCAAGGCGACCGTCGATCAACTCAACGAGCAGGGCGCCAGCATCTGCGGCCGAGTCGAATGCGGACCGGACCTGGTGGCCGAGATCGAACTGATGTTCAGCCACATCGACCAGAACATCAGCGGCATCAAATTTCCTGAGCACAATTTTGTCTTCACCGAACAGTTCACCGAACTGCTGGCGAACTATCGATTGGGCTCGGGGATCGCTCTGTAACGAAGCGCGGTGTCTCAGTCGTTCTACGGCTCAAACCGAGACACCCAAATCAAGACCGTACTTCCGCATCTTTTTGTAGAGCGTCGTCCGGTTGATATCGAGTTCGGCGGCGGTCAATTGGCGGTTCCAGTCGTTGCGCTTCAGGGCCGCTTCGATGATGCGGCGCTCCGGGAATTCAAGTGCCTTCTCCAGCGGCATGGGCTCGTCAATCAGATCCGTTGCTCGTGCGCCGTTCGTCGCCGCGGGACGGAACTCCGACAGCGATTCGGGCAGGTCATCAATGTCGATCATCGGCCGCTTCGAGAGCACGACGGCGCGCTCCACCGCATTCTCCAACTCGCGCACATTACCCGGCCAGGTATAAGCCAGGAACCGCTCCATCGCCGACGGCGTGAAGCCGATTACCTTGCGGCCGGTCTCCTGTGCGAAACGCTTCAGGAACGAATCCGCCAGCAGCGGGATGTCTCCGGCGCGCTGGCGCAGCGTGGGCAACGGGATCGTGACGACGTTGATGCGGTAGTAGAGATCCTGACGAAACTTGCCCTCGGCCACAAGCTGCTGCAGATCGACGTTGCTCGCCAGGATGGCGCGGACGTCGACTGATTTCGTGTCGTTAGAGCCCACGGGCTCGAAGCACCGTTCCTGCAGTACGCGCAGCAGTTTCACCTGCATCGCCGGCGGTGCGGAATTGATCTCGTCTAGAAAAATCGACCCCGCATCGGCGGCCATGAACTTGCCGGGCTTGTCGACCACGGCGCCGGTAAAACTCCCTTTCACATGCCCGAAAAGCTCGGATTCCAGCAGCATCTCCGGCAGCGACCCGCATGCCAGTTCAACGAACGCTTTGTTCCTTCGCGGCGAGCGCCGGTGGATCGCGCGGGCGAGCATCGATTTGCCCGTGCCGCTTTCGCCAACGATCAGCACCGTGGTGCGACTGTCCGCAACGGCGTCCACAAGGTCGAACACACGCTGCATCCGCGCGTCGCGGCCGACGATGTTGTCGAGTCCGAAACGGTGATCCAACTGCTGTCGCAGCACGAAATTCTCCGCCATCAATGCCTGCTGACGGACGGCTTTCTCGACGACAGTGCGAATTTCTTCGTCGACGATCGGCTTGGTCAGGTAGTCAAATGCCCCGAGCTTCGTCGCTTCGACGGCGTTGCCGACTGTGCCATAGCTGGTGACGACAATGATCACGGTCTGCGGATGGCGACGGCGCAGATCGCGCATCAGATCGCCCGCACGCGTGCCCGGCTGGTTGATATCCGCGAGCAACACATCAACCGTGTTGCTTTCGAGTTCGCGCATCGCATCCTGGACATTATCGGTCGTGCGCACGTCGTATCCTTCACGCCGCAGAAACTGGCTTAGCGACTGCAGCATGATGCGGTCCTCATCGAGGACGAGCAGGCGGGCACGGTGGTTCTCGTTCTGCTGGATCATTTGGGATCACGATGCATCGACGCAACATCGCTTCTTCACTTATCGGCGTTCGGTTGCCGGAAATGAAGGTGGTGCTCAGTCGAATTCATTCTTGATCTGCGTGCATCAACGGCCTTGAGGGGCTTAAGATACCGAACCCATGAGTCGACTCGACCAACTCCACACGCTTCTTGAACGCACGCCGACCGATCCATTTCTCCTTTACGGCATCGCCCTCGAGCACAAGAAGGCCGGCGACAAACAGCAATCGCTGGAGTGGCTGAACAAGACCATTCAGACGGACCCGAAGTATTGCTATGCCTACTATCAGAAAGGACAGGTACACGAATCGACCGGCGACGAAACCGCCGCCCGAGACGCGTATCTGGCCGGTATTCGTGCGGCGAAAGAAGTCGGCGATGCCCATGCCCAGGGTGAGTTGCAGGGCGCGCTGGACATGCTCGGCTGAGGCAGGGGACAAACTCTCGGACACGGACGTCTACGCCCGTGCTGCTGCGGATGGTGCAGTCGCTGTTGAATTTTCTCCACACGCCCAACTGGCGACGCCAGGTCGCGTGGCGGAGCGCGGTCTGGCGCAGCATGGCGCGGCTCGGGCTTACTGGCCTGCACGGATTGCCGGTCAGCCGGATGTGGGTGGAAGTCCATCGCCGAAAGATTCCGATGCCGCACATGGATGCGGCTTTCGACGGATTTCGGATCGTCCAACTCTCGGATTTGCACTACAGCCCGATGGTCTGGGCACGCTATCTCAAGCAATTCGTGTTGTGGGTGAATCAGATGAAGCCGGATCTGGTCGTCGTCACAGGCGACTTGATCACCGGAGGCTACCGCTTCTCGAGCAAGATTGCCCATATTCTCGACAAACTTGAGGCCACGCATGGCGTGGTCTGCACCTTCGGCAACCACGATTACTCAATTTACGGCAAACAGCGCAAAGACGAGGGCCTTCGCCGGGCCGACCATCTGGAGAAATCGTTGGAGAGCAGGGGCCTGATCGTGCTGCGCAACGAGGTGATGAAGATTCACCGGTCGGGCGCGAAGAAACCGCTCACCATAGTGGGGCTTGACGACGAATGGTCGGACAACATGGACGCAGAACTGGCGTTTGAAGGCGTCGTCGACGATGAGCCGATCATCTGCCTCAACCACAACCCCGCCAACG
>JBBRFH010000189.1:0-6852 GCA_038224615.1 Tepidisphaerales bacterium | reverse complement strand
CTGGAAAAAGGCGCCACTGTTCGTGCCCACGACTACAAGGGCATGGAACACATGAAGGAACTGTTCAAGGGCAGCGACGTGCAATGGGTGAACGACCCCGTCACCGCCGCCGCCGGTGCCGACGCCGTCGCTCTGCTGACCGATTGGCCACAGTACACGACACTCCCCTTCCGCAAGATCGCCGCCACCATGAACCAGCCGATCATCTTCGATGGTCGCAACTGCCTCAACCGCGACGTAATGCGTGAAACCGGCTTCCAGTACTACCCCATTGGCCGCCCCGCAGTCGAAAACTCGCTGCGGTTGAAGAACAAGGTGTAGGACCGTGTTCGGTAGGCTGATCTTGTTGTAAAACAGAACCGCCCGATCATCGCGAGATGGCCGGGCGGTTTTTGTTTTCGCAGTAGGGATCGGCGCGTTACGCTTGAGCAAAGGTAGTCACTATGAATATCAACGTATCCCCCGAACTTGCACGATTCATCAAAACAAAAGTGGATGCTGGTTACGGCTCCCCAAGCGACGTCGTCGAAGGGGCGCTACGACTCTGGCAGACCAGCGAACAACGCGAATCAATCACCGGCCAGACATTGCAGCGTCTGATCGCGGTCGGACAGGCCGAAGCCGATCGTGGGGAACTGATCGACGGGCATCGCGTCTTCGATGAAATGCGCCAACATAGCGCCGCCCGCCAAGGGACACCGCGGTGAGTGGGTACGCCTTTACACCCCGCGCCCGCGCGGACTTATTCGCCATCTGGGAACACATTGCAGCAGACAAACCAACCGCAGCAGACAAGGTCATCACTGCGATCGAAAGCGCATGTGAACGACTCGGTGAGTTTCCGATGATCGGTCACACGCGAGCGGATGTGCCCGACAACCGATACCGCTTCTGGTCGGTCTACTCGTACATCATCGCCTACCGTCCCGACACCAACCCGGTTCAGATCATTCGCGTCGTAAGTGGATACCGCGATTTTGAATCGATCTTCGGTTGATCCGTCAACTCAGCACTTCGCGAACCGATTACGCCACCGCTTTCTTCCGAGAGGCTGAAGCCGGAGCCAAGCGGGCAACCTTTGCACCGTTTTGCACAACCACCACTTCCGACCCCAGCTGCGGTGGACGTCAGTTCATGTACGCCAAGTTCGGTACGCCGGAAAACACGCATCGCAGAGCCTCCCTGTCAATTCATCCGATCCTTCCACGAGTAGATCGCTTCAATGCTGAACACCCCTACACTCTCAACATCCCCCGAAACCCTCTTGCCCCATAGTACGACTGCGCCCCGTTGTGATACACGAATGTATGCCCATAGCGCCAGTCGCAAAACAGCGCCCCGCCCTGCTCGCGAATGTCGGTCGGTGTTTTGATCCAGCTCGATGTCTTTACATCGAACGGGCCGAACTTCTGCAGCGCGCGGTACTGCGCTTCATCGAGCAGATCGATCCCCATTTCACCAGCCATGTCGATCACAGTATTCGCAGGCTTATGTTGCTTGCGCGATTCCAACCCCTCGCGGTCGTAACACGTGCTGCGCCGACCGGCAGGGCTTTCAGCAGAACAGTCGACGAAAAGATACTCGTCCGTTTTCTTGTCATACCCGATCACGTCCGGCTCGCCACCCGTCTTCTCCATCTCATTCAACGACCACAATTTCCCCGGACTCGCCTCCAACTTTGCCAGCACCTTCTCCCACCCAATCCCCTTGTGCCGCGATACAAACTTAAAGAACCGCGCCTCCAGCGTTTCAAGTAATTCGGTCTTCTGTTTATCTTCCAACGCAGGCATGATCGCTCCGTTCATGTTCTGGCATCGCTACTATTACTGTAGCTGCGACGCAGGCGTCGCAGCTACATAAAAAGACGCGCCGTTCGTGTCACCCCAATGGTTTCGAATCGATCGAATTCCCGCACAAAGGGAAGAGCGTAAGAGACCCGAAGGAACGCGAAGACAATTCAATTCCGACTTCCTTCGCGTTTCTTCGCGCGCCTTCGCGCCTTCGCGGTCGCATTTCCATTCTCGAGCCAACAAACCGGCCAACATTTCCCGATTGCATTCCCGCCCCCTTACTCGCTACAACCTTGCCAATGACACCCCCTTTCTTCACCGCCAGCACACCGGTTGACGATTCCGTCCTGAACGTCATCGCCCACCTGCCCACCGAATTCCTACCAAAGCTCGCCGAAGCCGCGTTCTTCAGGAAGCTGACTGATGCTGACTTCATGCGCATCGGCACCCTGCTCGCGCAAAAATCCTTCGACGAAGACGGCTGTCCTATCGGTGGTGTCATCATCGACAGCGCCACCCGCGCCATCATCGGCAAAGGACACAACACGCTCGGCCAGCAGAACGACTCCACCACCCACGGCGAAACCGCCGCGTTGCGCGACGCCGGTCGTGTCGCCAAACTGCTCGGTCACGGCCCCGTCGACTTCCGCTCCGCCATCATGTTCACCACCCTCACGCCGTGTTTAGTCTGCTGCGCCCAGATCATCCACCGCGGCAACTTCGCCAAAGTCGTCATCGGCGACGTCACCAACGCCCCCACCACCGCGCCCGTGCTCCGCGCAGGCGGCATCGCGACCGTCGAAACACTCGAAGACTCTCACGCGATCGCGCTGTACGCGAAGTATGCCAAGGAGCGCCCCATGCTCCACTTCATCGACTGGGCCGGGCACAAGAAGTGGGACGAAGCGAAGGCCGCGGGTTTGGCGTAGGAATACGAATCAGCCGCAGATGAACGCAAATCAACGCAGATGAATTCCGTGGCGTGGGCATTGTGCGCACGCTCTGCATTCCCGTATCACGCGCGTCGCGCCCGTGTTTTCAATTACCCAACAGGCCTGCCGCGGTTGAAATTGCTCGTCAGCCCGCACGCACGGGTCTGCGGCGTACCGCCGACCCGTGGCACCAAAGCTGACCATCATTTATTTTTTCTTCGCGTTTACCTTCGCGCTCATCGTAGCTTCGCGGCTCGCTTCGATTCGATTCGACATCACAGCATCGACACCGGATCCACATCAATCGCCACGCGGTCATTCGACACAAGCCCCGTCTGTTCGCGTAACCCCGCCAAAACGTGCTGAAGTGCTGCCGGGCTGGGGCTGGTGAGCACCAACTGGTTTCTGTGATACCCGGCGATGCGTTCGATGGCGCAGGGCATGGGGCCGCGGAGGTCGATGGGGGTTTGCTTGATGGTGGCGATGGCGGCGGTCAGTTGCAACGCGAGCGCGTCGGCGCGCTTGGCGAGTTCGTCGAGGGATTGGTCGCGCAGGACGATGCGCACCATTCGGCTGCTGGGTGGCAGACGGGCGAGCTTGCGGTGTTCGAGCTCGGCGGCGGCGAAGCCCTCGAAGTCCTGCTTCATCGCGAACTCGATCGTTGCGTGGTCGGGCAAAAACGTCTGCAGGATCACCCGCCCAGGCTTATCCCCGCGACCGGCGCGCCCCGCCACCTGGGTGATGAGCTGGAACGTGCGCTCGGCGGCGCGGAAGTCGGGGAGCGAGAGCGCGGTGTCGCCGCTGATGACGCCGACAAGCGTGACGTTGGGATAGTCCAGACCCTTGGCGATCATCTGCGTGCCGAGCATGATCTTGATCTCGCCGCGGCCGAATCTTCCCAATAGCGTTTCGTAGTCGGACTTGGAGCGCATGGTGTCCGAGTCGGCACGGGCAAACTCGACGCCGGGGAATTTTCGGCCGAGCTCCTCCTCCACTCGCTGCGTGCCGAGGCCGAAGAGAGAGAGCTTCTTGTCACACACCGGGCACGTCGCGGGCAAGGGATTCACTGCAAGGCAGTAGTGACAATGAATCTGCCCCGTGTGCAGGCCGGCCTCGGTGCGGGCCGTCAACGGATTGAACGGGGCCGAGCGATGATAGGTCATCGTCGTGTCGCAATACTTGCACTTGATGGCGTCGTTGCAACTGGCGCAGTGGACGCAGTTGGCGTAGCCGCGCCGGTTGAGCAGGAGAATCGCCTGCTCGCCGGCGTTGAGCGTCGACTGGATCATGAACTCGAGACGCGGGGAGAACAGGTGGTGCCCCTTGCGCATCTTATTGGCCTGGCGCATGTCGATGGTTTCGACGCGCGGAAGTGCCAGTCCTCGAACTCTGTTGGGAAGGCGGAGAAGGACACGTGTGACGTGATGAGTGTTGCGTGATGCAGACTCGGCGGCCGCCACCGTTGCCGTCGTCACGTCACACTCATCACGCCACACGCTCTTCATCCCGTTCCAAGTTTCCAGGCTCGGCGTCGCACTGCCCAGAACGACCGGCACGTTCTCAATCTGGGCCCGCTTGATGGCAACATCGCGCGCGTGATAGCGCGGGATGCTGTCCTGTTTGTAGGACGGCTCGTGTTCTTCGTCGACGACGATCAGGCCGAGGTCTTTGGTCGGCGCGAAGATGGCGCTGCGGGCGCCGACGATGACCTGGGCGTGCCCGGTGCTGATCTGTTGCCAGTGCCGGTGCCGCTCGGTGTTGGTCAGGGCCGAGTGCTGGACGGCGACACGGGGGAAACGGTCGACGAAGCGGCGGACGGTTTGCGGCGTGAGCGCGATCTCGGGGACGAGGACGATCGCCTGCCTGCCCTGTTTGACGACCTGCTCGATGGCGCGGAGGTACACCTCGGTCTTGCCGGAGCCGGTGATGCCGTAGAGGAGATTGACCTTGAACCCCTGCTGCGCGATCAGGGTATCGACGGCGTGCTTCTGCTCGGGGTTGAGGTCGTGGAGCGTGGGGTTGGGGATGCTTTCGAGGTCGGTGCTGTCGAGCGTGGTGAGATCGACTTCCTCGGTGATGGTGATCAGCCCGTCCTTTTTGAGCTTGCGGACGGTGGGCACGGTGACGCCGGACTCGAAGGAGAGCTGGTTGAGTTCGATGCTCTTGCCCGGCTCGACCTGGAGCAGTCGCGAGAGGATCGTCCGCCGCTTGCCGCTGTGGCTCGATTCGAGCAGTGCCTGCAGTTCCTCGGCACTCTTGGCCGGGCGGACCTGCTGGCTGTAGCCAAGGCCGATGCGTTTTTTCACCGCGCTGGGGATGATCGTCTCCAGCACCATGCCCAGCGGGCTGAGGTAATACTGGCTGATCCACCGCGCGAGGTTCATCATCGGCGGACGGATGAGGACGCGGTCGTCGTCGATCGCCATGACCGGCTTCAAATGCGGATAGGTGCTGTGATCGGTGCGACCGACGACGTACCCGAACGCGGCGCGATTGCCCCGGCCCAGCGGGACGCGGACGCGCTGGCCGACCTCGATGTGGTCGATGAGCGCCTTGGGGACGGCGTAGTCAAGAACCTTGTCAACCGACTGCTCGATGGCGACCTGCGCGACAGGGCCTTCGTAGCGCGCAGCAGGAACGTCGGCGAGTTCGTCCATCGGCTCGGCGCCTTCAAAGAGCATGGGAGCGTCGGGGGTCATTCTCGTAGTATGAGCATCCTGCCCACGGATTCTCTCAGCCGGCTTTGTACTCCAAGCCCATCGTACAAACGAAGACCGCGGCCAGTGGCCGCGGCTTTCGGGGTCGTTGGTTGTCGATCACGTCGCGGGGCTCGATCAGAGTCCGACGATGTTGACGCCGCAGTCGACATACAAATTGGAGCCCGTGACCGCGGAGCTGAGGTCGCTCAGGAGGTAGATGGCGGTCTTGCCTACTTCGTCGGCGTCGATGTTCCGCTTCAGCGGCGCGCGTTTCTCGCTGTGGTTGAACATCTCATCAATACCGCCCACGGCCATCGCGCTGAGGGTGCGGACGGCACCGGCGCTGATGCTGTTGACACGGATATTCTTCGCGCCCAGTTCGTACGCGAGGTAACGGGTCGCCGATTCGAGTGCGGCCTTGGCGACACCCATTACGTTGTACCCGGGCACGGCTTTTTCCGAGCCGAGATAGGTCAAAGCAATGACGCTTCCGCCGTCGGTCATCAGCGGAGCGGCTTCACGCGTCAACGCAATCAGTGAGTACGCACTGACGTCCAACGCCTGCCTGAAGACGTCGCGCGGAGTCGTCGTGAACTTGCCGATCGCCAGGTAATCCTTATTTGCAAACGCGAGCGAATGGACGAGGAAGTCGATCTTGTCGTATTTTTCCTTGGCGGCTTTGAAGAAGCTGGCGATGGATTCGTCGCTGCTGACATCGCAGGGCAGAAGCCACGGGTCAGGTTCGCCCATTTCTTCGAGGCTCTTACGAACCCGGCGTTCCATTTTTTCCATCGGCAGGTAGCCGTACCCGCAGGTCGCGCCCTGCTTACGGCAGTTGTCGGCAATCGCCCAGGCGATCGAACGATCGTTGGCGATATTGAGGATCAGGCCCGTTTTTCCATCCAGCAGTCCCATGCGTCAGCTCCTTCTTTTTCTTTCTCGGACGTTGTGCGGCGCAGAAGGTACGGTCTAGGGCAGATTTGGTAAAGCCGGACGCCTGCGACCCAAGCCCGCTCAACGCGATCGCGTGTGCGTCCGGCACCCTTTCCCGGTGCGCCGCAGGTGGGGGTGAGGAGCGTTTTGAACGACCGACTTTTGCACACAAAAAGCTCGCGAATGCGCAAGCGACTCCGCGTTGCCGCTATCCAGGCGGGCGTCGCTTACGCCTACGCGAGATATCACTTGCGTTTTTGGTGTATGTTAGGGTATCATCGTAGCCATGATTCACACTTTGGGTTCCATCACGATCGGTTGCTTGAGCCGAGACACGGCGGAGCTACCCTGCGGAAATCCAGGGCGATCGCAGATGAAGTTCGGCGCATGTTAGGATTGCGCCCGGTCGGTCTGGGGGGTATGGTGGCGGATCGGTCGCGAAGCTTCGCTGTTTTTTCAGTCTTTCACCTTCAATAAGGAGCTTGCGCATGGACGCCC
>JBBRFH010000188.1:0-6933 GCA_038224615.1 Tepidisphaerales bacterium | reverse complement strand
CGCTATTGCGTGCCGTTCGTTTCCCGGTTCGTCCGATGCACCCGCGGCACGCAATAGCGTGCCCTACGAAACTCGACAGGCGGTAGAAGTCCAAAGGGGTCAGGGCCTATCTGCTACTTCGAGTCGAAACGCGCGGATTGGGGACATTCCCACGCGCGTTCAACTTGAAACTGTCTGGTTTGAATTGAAAACATATGTTTTCGACTTGAATCTGTCAGATTTGAATCGAAAACATATGTTTTAGACTTCAAACGCGGCGGTTGTATTTCACTCATCGCGTTTTTCAGGTCTATGACGCGGGTTTTTATTTGGCGGGGCGGATTCATCGCGGAAAAGTGCGGAATCTTCTTCAGCCTCCTTCCGATCCGTTCGATTCCTAGCGTGTGCCGGGTGCCACAGGTCGGCGTACTCGCAGACCTGCGCCTTCGGTGCGGTCCTCGAGCACAGGTCTCGGCGTACCGCGACCTGTGGCACCCGGCTTTACGCGGGCAACTACTCCATGCGGTTCGAGCTTCGCGTCGTGCGCCCCGAGGCGTACCTGGCGCATCAGAAGATCGATCGGCTCGAACAGGCCAACGAGAAGCGCGATGGCGAAAGATTCGTTCTCTGCCCCAAGCCGGAGGACCTGTCGTGAGCGCTTCGCCCGGTGGTGGTGATGGCGGTAAAGTGCCTGCCCAGCACCACGCCCGGCGGGGCGGGGACGTAGTCGTTTCCGTCCTCCATCTCAACCGCCGGCGTGACCCGCGTCGCGTCCACGCCCAGCCATCGCACAATCAGCCGCCCGTAGACCCGGTATGCCACAAGCAATATGACCGCGCACGCGGCCACGATCGGAAGAATGGTCATCGTGTCGCAGTGTAACGTTCCAAGGGGCCGCGAGAGAAGAGTCCACGCGGTTACTCGGTACTGGTTACTGGTTACTTGGGTGGCATGACGGGCAGACGTCGCCCCCGAGCGTAGAGCCGCTCAAATAACCAGTAACAAGAAACCGGTAACAACACCCGCCGGATCACACGTTCTTTTTGTACCACTCGATCGACTCCGCCATGCCGTCTTGGAAGTTGACCAGCGGGGTGTAGCCGAGCAGGCGATTGGCCTCGGTGATGTCGGCGTAGCTGATGCGGATGTCGCCGGGGCGGGGGGGATCGTACTTGGGGGCGACGTTCTTGTTCAGCAGGCGATTGGCGGTGCGGACGACGTCGTTGACGCTCACCTGCTGGCCGCAGCCAATGTTGACCGCCTCGCCGTTCACCTCGGCCTGGGCGGCCAGCAGGTTGGCGTGGACGACGTTTCGCACAAAACAAAAATCGCGCGTCTGTTCGCCGTCGCCGTAGATGATGGGCGGCTCGTCGTGGATGACGTGGCTGACGAGATTCGGGATTGCGGCGCCGTACTGGCTCTTGGGATCCTGCCCGGGGCCGAAGACGTTGAAATAGCGGAGGCTGCAGGTCTGCATCGCGTGCAGCTTGGCGTAGGCGCCGACGTAAAGCTCGCCGGCGTATTTGGCGATGCCGTAGGGACTGATCGGCACGCCGCGATGCGATTCGTGCTTGGGCTGTTCAGGCGCGTCGCCGTAGAGCGCGCTGGTGGAGGAGTAGACCAGTCGCGGGACGCCGCGGTGCTTGGCGGCCTCGAGCAGCAGCAAGGTGCCGGTGGCGTCCACGTCGTGGTATCCGACCGGGTCGGCGACGCTCTGCGGCACGCTCACCTTGGCGGCGAGATGGAAGATCACGTCAACGCCCGCAACGACCTCTTCAAGCGTCGCCGGCACGAGGATCGATCCGTACCGTCGTTCGACGGCGGCACCGAGATCCCTGAGCCGCTCCCAATCCTTTCCGCCGCTGAGGTCGTCGAGGACGCGAACGCGGGCGCTCGATTCGAGCAATCCGCGCACGATGTGCGACCCAATGAACCCTGCCCCACCTGTTACCAATGCCAGCTTGCCCGCGAGCGATGCCACTCAATACCTCCAATACGGTTACGCGACGCGACGAATCTTCATCGGAATCCGCAGAATCGCAATGGGGGAGGAGGGGCTTGGGGCTTGGGGTCTGGGGCTTGGGGTGAAATGCGCACAATGCGTTCGCATTCACAACCCAAGCCTCAAGCGCCGGACCCAGAGGCCCGCTGGTCAGTTCTTGAGATTCTTCCAGTCGGCGAACACGCTGTAGAACGGGTCGTGTTTGACCAGCGGAGTGTTGTACCAGTCGATCTGGTCGGCGAGGCTGGAACTGGGCGAGATCGACATGGTCGTGTTGTGCTGCAACAGGCTCGCCGGCCGCGCCGTGATCGTCCCGCCACGAGCGGGAAAGTTGTCGGTCATGGCGTAGTAGAACCCGAACGCAAAATTCGGGGCGATCGAGTGTTTGTACAGATCATCGACAGCGGCGGCCCACTGGGTGTCCTGAGAACCGTCAAGCGCGAAACCGCGCACGTTCCACTCGGTGGCGACGATCTCCTTGCCCACTGCGGCGGCAAAGTCATGCGCCCTCTTACTGCGGTCGGCGACGGCCGATTTGTCGCCGTAGGGGTGGTAGGCGGCGTAGTCGATCGCGTCGAGGCGGTTGAGCGTTTTCAATCGCTGCAGGATCGTGTTCAGGTCGTTCGGGCTCCAACTCACGCTGGCCGACATCACCCGCTCGCGCGTAGCGGTCGGACCCTGGTGAAGGATCTCGGAAACCGGCAGCAGCACGTCGTCGACATACTTCTGGATGCGCTCGGTCTTGGTGGTTGCGCCCGGTGGGTTCCAGTAACCGGTGAGATCGACCTCGTTGCCGATCTCCCAGAAATCGACGGCGTCCTTGAGCTTCATCCCGCCGGACGACGTCTCGGTCGTGTTGAGCAACGCGGTGTAGTAATTCTGAATCTCGGCCTTGCTGTCCGGCGGAAGCCCGTCGTACTTGTTCACGGTCACCGACACGCTGAAGCCGGCCTGCTTCAGATCAATCGCCCGCTGGATCGCCAGCCCGGCGGTCTCGGGTCGACCCTCGGTCCAGCCCTTCCACTTGTGGGTGATGTCCTCGTAGTTGACCGGGTCGTAGGCGTGCGGGCGGTCGGAGTAGCTGTTGATGTCGATCCAGACGCGCACAACTTCAATGCCGAGTTTCTTGGCCTCGGCGACGGCGGTCTCGAAATTGCCCGGCCAGAGCGTTTCATCGTTGAAGCTGACGCCGATCGGGTCGTCGACAGAAACCGGAGGCGGTTCGATGGGCGGGGGCGTGGTATTGCCGGTGATGTTCTCGGCGTTGGTGACATTGTCGGCCGGATCGGCTTCCCCGCCGTCGGTGCCATCGCCGCCTTCGACCTGGTCGATGGTGCTGTCGCCTTTGGCGTAGAGCATGTCGTCGCCGGCTTCGCCGAAGAGGGCGTCGGCGCCGAGTCCGCCGTAGAGGATGTCGTTGCCGACGTCGCCCCAGAGGGCGTCGTTGCCGCCGTCGCCGGAGAGGATGTCGTTGCCGCGTTGGCCGAGGAGTTTGTCCTTGCCGCCGCCGCCGTACAGGCCGTCGTTGCCGATCCCACCGATGAGCGAGTCGTTGCCTTCATCGCCGAAGAGCCGGTCGGAGCCGGTGCCGCCGTCGAGGTAGTCGTTGGCTTCGTTGCCGTAGATGACGTCGTTGCCGTCGCCCCCGTAGACGACGTCGTTGTGTTGTCCGCCGTTGACGCGATCGTCACCCGCGTTGCCGTAAAGCGTGTCCTTGCCCGCGGCACCGGTGAGCGAGTCGTTGCCCGACCCGCCGTAGACCAGGTCGTTGCCCATGCCGGCGTTGATGTAGGTGGGAATGGCGATGCCTGACCAGTCGGCGACGTCATCGCCGTCCTTGCCTTGGATCTCGATGCGCGTGACGGTGCTGGCGGTGAAATTCTGGAGCACGCCGTTGAGACGCACCTGCAGTTGCGACCCGCGATAGCGCATGCTCAGCACGTCGGCGGCGTCGTTGCCGTCGACCAGCAGCGTGCCCGGCGATGTCGTGGACATCGTGGCCGCCAACATCACGCGCCGCTCCAGCGGCTGAAACATCCCCGCCAGGCAGGCGGCGGCGGCCCGCGCGACGGGTGATCGCGCGACGGGTGAGGAAGAACGCGACGACAGGGACGAACCGGACAATTTCATAGAATCCCACTTCACGCCAGAGACCAGCCCACGACGCGACGCCGCGCCGCGGGGCCAAGAAAAACCACCTTCGGTATCAGTTAGAGAGGCCGATCGCCGCACCATTCTTTCACGTTCTTGAGCCCCAATTGCGATCCCGCTCCACTGACATTTCCAGACGGTCCATTGTACCCGCGCCACAGGATTCTGTCGGCGGCAATTCGGCGCAGGCGCAAGATGAGGATTGTACTGAGGTTGTGACGCGGAGGCCGGCATGCACTGAGGCAGCGAGGGACTGAGGGAATGAGGGAATGAGGGAATGAGGCAGCGAGGCAATGAGGGAAGAGGGGAGAGGCGGACTTACGCACTGTCATCCTGAACGAAGTGAAGGATCTCCTGGCAGCGTGGAGGCCAACTCGGCGCGCGATGAAGCACGCCCCGTGAGTGCCCTTCTCCGACCCCCTCGGTGCATGCACGCGCCGTGCCGCCGCCAGAAGATCCTTCACTGCGTTCAGGATGACATAGCGCGATGGCGCGGAGTCGGTGTGATCTCACGCCCGTGTCTTCAGCGACCGAAGCCAAGCAAGACACGGGCGGGGTGCCCGTGCCGCGCGATAGGCGCTGAATTGTTCAAGGCAGGTCGCCGCCCATGGGGAGGTTCGTGAACATCGAATAAAACGGGTCGGAGACGATCAGCGGCGACTGGTAGTAGTTGACCAGCGTCGAGATGCTTGATCCGGGGTTGGCGGGGACCGTGCCGTCGTGGATCAGCAGGCCGGCGGGGCGCGCCGAGACTGAACCGCCGCGGGCGTCCCAATTGTTGATCATGCCGAAGTAGAACGCCAACTCGAAATTGGGAAGTATCAGCGTGCGGTAGATGTTGTCGATCGCACTGGCCCATGCGGCGTCCTGGCTGCCGTCGAGCGCGAAGTTGCGCAGGTTCCACTCGGTGCTGATCAGCTTCTTCCCAAACGCGCCCGCCATGCTGTTGGCGGCAAGGATGTTGTCACGCAGGCTGTCGGCGTTGGGATCGGTGCTGAAAGGAGCGTAAGTATGGAAGCCGACGTAATCGACCTCATTCATCGCGCCCTGGGCCTGCACCTGGTCGAGCAGGTAATCGAGATTGTAGCTGCTCCAGCAGATGGAGCCGAGGACGACCTTCTCGTGTACGCCGTGCGCGTCATCATGCAGCACGTCGGCGGCGGGGATGAAGAGGTCGGAGACGTACTTCTGCAGCCGCTCCTGCCAGTTGGCGGCGGGCGGGTTCCAGAAGTAGGTGAGGTCGACTTCGTTGCCGATCTCCCAGTAGTCGATGACGTCCTTGAACTTCAGTGTGC
Source organism: Tepidisphaerales bacterium (assembly GCA_038224615.1). Classification (GTDB taxonomy): domain Bacteria; phylum Planctomycetota; class Phycisphaerae; order Tepidisphaerales; family Tepidisphaeraceae; genus JBBRFH01. Next base: position 1,506 of record JBBRFH010000188.1, on the reverse strand, counting down.
TGCTGGGCGTGTAGGTCGCGTTGACCAGGTGGGTGAACAATCCCTGCACTTGGGCATTGGAAGCGGGGGCGTCGCCGTTGAAACGGTTGACGGTCAGCAGCACCTTGAAGCCAGCGGCCTTGAGCTCGAAGGCGCGTTTCATGGTCAGGCCGGCCGTCTCCGGGCGATCCGCTTCCTGGCCCTGCCACTTGGCGGCGAGCTGTGCGACGGTGCTGGCGTCCCAGGTTTGCGGGCGGTCGGTGTAATCGTTGATGTCGAGCCAGAGGCGGACGGCCTTGACGCCCATGGCTTTGGCCTTGGCGACCATGCTGGTGAAGTTGGCGTCGATGAGGGCTTCGTCGTTGAAGCTGAGGGCGCGCGGGGAGCCGGCGTCGACGGCCTCGGTGCCGGTGAGCGAATCAGTGGGATCGGCCTTGCCGCCGTCGGAGCCAGCGCCACCGTCGAGGTTGTCGACGGTGCCGTCGCCATCGGCATAGAGCAGGTCGTCGCCGGCCTCGCCGAGCAGCGCGTCGCCACCGGTGCCGCCGTAGAGCTGATCGGCATCGTCGCCGCCCCAGAGTGCGTCGTTGCCGCTGTCGCCGGAGAGCAGATCGTACCCGCGTTGGCCGAGGATGCGGTCCTTGCCCGCGCCGCCGTAGAGGGCATCGTTGTGCATGCCGCCCATGAGCGAATCGTCGCCGTCTTCGCCCCAGACGCGATCGCGTCCGGTGCCGGCGTCGACGTAGTCGTTCGCCGCGCCGCCGTAGATCACGTCATCCCCGTCGCCGCCGTAGATCACGTCATTGCTGTTGGCACCGTTGATGCGATCGTTGCCGGCGTTGCCGTAAAGGGTGTCCTTGCCCGCCGCGCCGGTGAGCGAGTCGTTGCCCGACCCGCCGTAGACCAGGTCATTGCCCAGGCCGGCGTTGATGTAGGTGGGGATCGCGATCGACGACCAGTCGGCGATGTCGTTGCCGTCGTAGCTCTGGATCTCGATGCGCGCGACAGCGTTGGCGACGAAGCTTTGCAGCACGCCGTTGATCCGCACCTCGAGGCGCGAAGCGCGGTAGCGCATGCCGATGACGTCGTTGGCCTCGGTCGCGTCAATGAGCAGCGTGCCCGGCGACGTCGTCGACATCACCGCGGCCATCAGCACGCGGCGATCGAGCGGCTCGATGCATTTCGACGACTGGCTGGACAATCGGGCCATACGACTTACTCCACGAACGAGGAATTACACGAAGAACCGTTTCCGGCTCCTCCCCGACACGGGAAAGACCGGATGCGCCATACGCGAGTATGCGCTACCGATAGCATCGGATTTCGGGACGACCCCCATGGGAATATTTGCTGAACAAGGTGATCAAGATGCATCAACATCAATCGGGTGACTCTAGGCGATCGAGTATTATCGGACGCGACGGAGCACGCAAATCGAGCGTATTGCCGACCCGTTCCCGTCGCACCGCGTCAGGCACCCGACAGGTGGCGCGCCCTCATGAAGCCGCCGGCCAAGGCCGGCGGCTT
>JBBRFH010000187.1:0-6980 GCA_038224615.1 Tepidisphaerales bacterium | reverse complement strand
GACCACATCGCCGACGGCCCGCTGCAGGCCGCATGGGGCCCCGACGATTACGCCGCCATCACCTGGAACGACGCACCCAACGGCCGATCAATCGCGCTCGGGTGGATGAACAACTGGCTCTACGCCGGCCGGCTTCCGACCTCACCGTGGAAAGGACAGATGACGCTCCCGCGCGAGCAACTGCTTCGCCAAACGGAGCAGGGTCTGCGGCTGATTAACAAACCCGTGCCCGAGATCGACGCGATGATCCTCAAGACCGCCGCCACAACGGAGATGTGGCTGCCCGAAGTGCCGATGCCATTGCGCGATGATGCGGGGTATGAAGTGCGATTGCTCACGGTCGGGCTAGGCGACACGGGCTTGCGCATCAAGCTGGGATCGTCGAGCGAAGTGTTCGTGGGCGTGAGCGACGACCGGACCGAGTTCACCATCGACCGCCGCGGCCCGCACGCCGACGCGATCGCGCGCTTCGACCGCATCACCACCGCCTCGCGTCGTCACCCGGCCGCCCCGGTGACCATGCAGATTCTCATCGACCGCTGCTCGGTCGAACTCTTCGGCGACAACGGTGAAACCTACATGGCCGCCCATCTCCTGCCCGCCGGCGCGGGCGAGAAGGTGACGGCTACGGCGCTCAACGGCCGATTCTCGGCAACGCCCTTCATGCCCAAGTGAACACTACGCGCCGCGCAGATGCGACGAGCGCGACGATCAACGCGAAGGAAAACCACCGCGAGAAATGAGCGTTCTTCGCGTCTGGCTTCGCGCTTCACATCTTTGCGGCGCGCATTGACACTTTGTCGCAGCTTGCACACCGGAAACGGATTTCACCCGGCGTGTCCGCCTTCGCGATATTTGACTTGCATTTTTGGTAAATGTTAGGGTATCATCTGAACCATGATTTTCGCTTTGCGTCCTATCACGAACGATTGCAGCAGCCCAAACAGGGAGGTGGACCAGCGCGCGCAAATTTGAACAAACAAACCCACCTGCCTAAATGACAGGTGGCCGGACGCATCGCCGGAGAGCTGCCTGGTTGCAGTGTGTTTTACGCGAAGGAGGTAATTCGCGGCGGCGCCTTGGCTTATCGTGCGTCGTCGTCGTGCTGCGGCAGAGGCGGCGCGCGCCGATTGAGCTTTTCGCGCCGATGTTCATAATCCCCGACTCGCCCTTCGCCATCGAAGTGCGCGAGGCACGATCGCTTTTACCTATTCCAATACGGAGACCAGACCATGGCCGGCAACGTCATCTCGATGCAGAACGGGAAGCTGACTGTTCCCAACGATCCGATCATCCCCTTCATCGAGGGCGACGGCACCGGTCGCGACATCTGGCGCGCGTCGGTCCGCGTGTTCGATGCGGCGGTTGAGAAGGCGTACAAGGGCGCGAAGAAAATCATCTGGAAAGAAGTGCTGGCCGGGCAAAAGGCGTTCGATCAGACGCAGAACTGGCTGCCGGACGAGACGGTCGCCGCGTTCCAGAAGTACATCGTCGGCATCAAAGGCCCGCTCACCACGCCCGTCGGCGGCGGGATTCGGTCGCTCAATGTCGCGCTGCGACAGATGCTCGATCTATATGTCTGTCTGCGCCCGGTTCAGTATTTCACGGGCGTGCCCTCGCCGGTGAAGCACCCGGAGAAGGTGAAGATGGTGATCTTCCGCGAGAACACCGAGGACATCTACGCTGGCATCGAGTATGCCGGCGGCTCGCCTGAAGCGCAGAAGATTCTCGACTTCATCGCCAAGGAGTTCCCCAAGGATTTCAAGAAGATCCGCTTCGGCACCGCGGCGGCGGCGACGCAGTGGGCCAAGGACAGCGATACGGAAGATGCCAAGGTCGAAGTCGGCATCGGCATCAAGCCGGTGAGCAAGGCAGGCACCGAGCGGCTGGTCCGCAGCGCGATTGCGTACGCAATCAAGCACAACAAGAAGTCGGTGACGCTTGTCCACAAGGGCAACATCATGAAGTTCACCGAAGGCGGCTTCCGTGACTGGGGCTACGGCGTGGCCAAGAAGGAGTTCGGCGCGGTCGAGATCGACGGCGGCCCATGGTGCAAGCTGCCCGGCGGCATCGTCATCAAGGACGCCATCGCCGACATCACCCTGCAACAGGTGCTGACCCGGCCGGAAGACTTCGACGTCATCGCCACGCTCAACCTCAACGGCGATTATCTCTCCGATGCACTGGCGGCGCAGGTCGGCGGGATCGGCATCGCGCCGGGCGCCAACATCAACTACGTCACCGGCCACGCGATCTTCGAGGCGACCCACGGGACCGCGCCCAAGTACGCCGACCAGGATGTCGTCAACCCGGGCAGCGTGATCCTGTCGGGCGTGATGATGCTCGAACACCTCGGCTGGCAGGAAGCCGCCGACCTCATACTCAAGGGCCTCATCGGAGCCATCGCCGCCAAGACCGTGACTTATGACTTCGAGCGCCAGATGCAGGGCGCGAAGAAGGTCAAGTGCAGCGAGTTCGCCAGCGAGATGATCAAGCACATGGGTTGATCGGCCTCGGCTTCGCACGGCAATGCTGCCACGGGCCAGTGGACGGATCGTCGACTGGCCCGTCGAGATTTTTCGTCAGTTACGCCTTGCGACGCAGACGACGCTCAATCCGAACGGTAGTCGCACGCGGCCGAACGCGGCGCGCTCGGCGGCGAAGGTCGCGCGGAACAGCGCGTTGATCGGTGCCGCCGGGACTTTCAGATCACCTTCGCCTTCCTTGAGCGGTTTTGCTTTGCGAACGAGGCGCTCGGTGACCGCGAGCGGGAACAGCAGCGTGTTCCCGTATGAGCTGGCCAGCACGTCGAGATCCGGCCGCTCAAAAAGCTGCGTGAACTGCCCGCGGGTGTAGCGCCGTTTGTGCTGATGGAAATCATCGCGGCTCGTCCAAAGCCATTGGTACGCCGGGCTGGTGGCGATGATCACGCCTCCGGGTTTCAACAGGCGAGCGGCGGTGGCGACCGAGTTGACGTCGTCGTCGAGGTGCTCGAGCACGTCCAGAAATAGCGCGGCGTCAAAGCTGCCGTCGGCGAACGGCACCGGACCGGGAAGAAAGCCCGACTCGGCGTGAATGCCGCGCCTGGCACAGAAATCGATGGCCTGCGGGAACGCGTCCATGCCCACGCCTTCGTAGTCATCCTGAAGCGCCGCCAGCATCAGCCCGCAGCCGCAGCCGAGATCGGCAACCCGCGGTTTGCCGACCGATTTTCGCGGCACATAGCGCGCGAGCAGGGAGCGGACGATCTTCACCCGCGCCTGGAACCACCAGTGCGATTGCTCGACGCGGTACATCTCCTCGTACAGGTCATCGTTCATAAGGCTGAGCCTATGTCGGGAGTCGATTCATTTTGTGCGTCGGCCTGCATATTTGCGGGCGATCGCGACGAGCTCGACCACGGCCCGGACGAAATCGCGCCCGCGCACCTTGCTGCCACCGATGTCATGCCACTTGAGCAACGGCACCTCGATAATGCCGCACGGCTCGCGCGGCCACCTCGGGGCCATCCGAACGTCGGCGAGATAGCGCGCGATCAATTCCACGTCAAACACCCACCGGCTCACGAATCGGCCCTCAAGAAGCCCGCGCGTCCACGGCCGTACCGCGATCAGCTTCGCGCCGCACTGCGTGTCGTAAACCGCAAGCCCAAGCGTGATCGACGCCGCGGCCGCAAAGAATCGCCCGAGGTAGTGACGGATCGCCCGCCGGCGGATGTCCCGGCCGAGCAGGCGGACGCGCGAACCGATCGCCATGTCCGATTGCGTGGATTCCATCGCGTGCAGCAGCCGCGGCAGTTCGTCGAGCGGTGTGGCCAGGTCGGCGTCGAGATATCCGATCGTCCGGGGCGAGCGATCGAGCACGCGCAGCAACCCCTGCCGAACCGCCTCCGCCTTGCCTTGATTGGATGACAAGTCGAACGCATCGCATTGGCTGCCGATCGCCGCCGCGAGATCGTGGATCAATTGGCCAGTGCCGTCGGTACTGCCGTCGTTGACCAGCAGCAGGCCGAAGTCGGGATGGCTGGGCAGCCAGGCGCGCACGGCGTCGACGGGAAGCCGGTCGGCTTCGTTGTAGCAGGGAATGACGATCCAGTGGGCCGGCGAGTCGGTCATGCGTGGTCGTCCAATCGTACCGCGCGGGGCTTGCCAACGCCCGGCGCATCGGCCACACTCGCGCCGCTGAAAGCACGAGTTTGCTATGTGTTACATTTCCCGCCTGCCCTATTCGCCCGACCGTATCCACGCCGCCGCCATCTATTGCTCGGACGGCCGCGTGGGTGAGCACTTCGATGACTTCGTCCTCAACGGTCTGCTGCTGCCCCGCTATGACCGCGTCGCTTTACCCGGCGGCCCGGCGTGCCTCGCGGGCTACGCGCAGGCGCGGCTGGAAGAAGAAGGCGTCATCGACGAGCTCAACTTCCTCGTCGATGCGCACGGCCTGGAGCGTATCGTCCTCATCCAGCACGAAGGTTGCGCCTTCTACGATCGCCGGCTGAAGGTACGCGAACAGTCGGTCGAGCAGTTGCAGAAAGCGGACCTCGTCCGTGCGGCGTATGCCATCCGGCATTGCACCACGCTCAAGCAGATCGAAGGGTACTATCTCCGCCGAAAGGATGAAGGCGTCGCGTTTGAGCCGGTCGAGCTGATGTAGCGACACAATCGCGGTCGTCACATTGGGGGGCTGGGAGCAGTGGCAACGGCGGATGGTGACCGGCGGGTCGCTGTGCGCCGTCTGCCTGGTATTGTTCACATGGGTGATGGCGTTCGGCTGGGGCCCGGGCCGCGCCGAGATTCCGTTCGCCGCAATAGGTGCGGCATATGTGACTGGGGCTTTCCACCTACACCCTGTTCCGCCTCCTCCATCATGGCACCCGGCGCGGCGCGTTATCGGAAGCACGGGAAGCGGACTCGTCGCATTAACTGCTTTTTGCTTGCCCACCAGCACTTGTGGGTCATAATTGCCTTACGGATGCCCGAACAAGACCATTGGCTCGAAGAATTGCTCCACCAGGCCAAGATGGCCCACGAGCAGGAGCGCGAAGCTGTCGTAGCGGAACTCCTCGGGCCGTACCTCGAACACCGATCTCAGGACAGCTACGCGTGGTTCCTCTTCGGCGATGCGCTGCGCGTGATCGGCCTGTCGGATGAAGCCGAGCGAGCGCTTCTGAAAGCCGTCGAACTCTCGCCCGGCCCGGACTGGGTGCTGCAGATGACGCTGGCGCATCTTTACAAGGACAATGGCAATCACGTCGAAGCCGAGAAGTGGTTCGAGCTCGCCGCCGAGGACGACGCCGCTGCGGAGCAGGCGTGGTTCTGGGTTTTGCGCGGCAGCAATCTGGCGAGCCACGGGCAGTTCAAGCAGGCGGAGAAATGCTTCCGCCAGGCCGTCGCGCTGCAGGATGACAACCGCGACGAGGCGTACCTCAATCTCGGTTACGTGCTCCGTTCGCAAGGCCGCTACTTCGAGGCCCGGCGGCAGTTTCAGCAGGCGCTCGAGCTCAACCCCGATTATGCGCTCGCCGACCGCGCCTTGCAGAGCATCGACGGCATCGAGAAAGCCATCAGCCTTGCCCGGCAGTTCCAGAGCGAATCGTAACCAAGGCATTGGCATGCAAACCGGCGCGCATCCCCTATCCGCCGCGCACCTGTCCACGGTAGACTGACAACCATGATGACCTCCGCGCCCCGTCGATGCCTGGGAAGCTTCGTCCTGCTCTGCGCACTGGCGCTGATGCCCACGTCTGCCCGCGCCGGCGAGTACGACTCGTCCACGCCGAAGGCCGCGTTCCGCTCTTACACCAATGCCCTGGCGGCGGCGGATGTTGAAGGGCTGAAGGACCTGGTCATCGCCGGCCCGAAGCATTTGAAGATGCTTGAGACACTGGCCAACTACAACCCGGTCGAGAAGAAGTTCCGCTCGATCGTCATCAAGGCGTTTCCCGCAGCTGCAAAGGAATTGCCCGATCCGACCGAGGCGACGCTCAAGTCGATCGAAACCGCTGAAGCCAAGATCACCGGCGAGACCGCCACGGTGCAGACGCGCGACAGTCTCAACGTGCTCCAGCTCAAGCGCGACGGCACGAAGTGGAAAATCGACGTGCAGTCGATGTTTCCTGAGGACAGCGTTGAAGACGTTACGCTCTTCAAGAAGGCGATGGGCGACGTGATGGATGCGATGGGCGACGAGATCGCCGCCGGCAAATTCAAGAGTTGGGACGACGTAAAGACCGACCTCGGCATCCGCGTGAAGATGCGCCTCGCGATGCCGCCGTCGCCAGATGACCCGACGACACGACCGGGGCTGTAGGCGGCAAACTCAGTCGACCGCCTCGATCCCCAGATCCTTGACCTTCTTGTTCAGTGTATTGCGGTTGATGCCCAGGAAATCCGCCGCCTTGGTTTTGACGTTGCCGCAGCGTCCTAATGCACGGTCGATGAGCGCATACTCGATCTGATCGATGACGAGTTGGTAAATCTCGCCCTCGCGCATTTCGTATTCCTGGATCGACTGGTCGGCAAGCCGGCGCGTAAGGCTTTCGATGCTCTCGCTCGTGGGGCTGTTGCGACGCTGCTGGGCGAACATGCGGACGCTCAGGGGCAGCAGTTCCTCGGTGAACTCTTCAAAGTTGCTGAGCACGACGGCGCGCTCGATTGCATTCTCGAGTTCGCGCACGTTCCCCGGCCACGGGTAACGCATGAGCGCGTTGAGCATCTCGCGATTGATCTTGCGGAGATTTCGACCGTTGACGGCGTTGTATTTGTCGAGGAAGTAGTCAATCAGCCGAGGAATGTCCTCGCGACGGTTGCGCAGCGGCGGCAGGTAGATGCTGACGACGTTCAGGCGGTAGAACAAATCCTCGCGGAAGTTATTCTTGGCGACCTCTTCCTGAAGGTCGACGTTGGTGGCGGCAATGACGCGGACGTCGATCTTCACGACGGCCGTGTCGCCGACGCGCTCGAATTCGCGTTCCTGCAGGA
>JBBRFH010000186.1:0-7017 GCA_038224615.1 Tepidisphaerales bacterium | reverse complement strand
CAGCGCGCCCTTGCTCGCGGCATAGGCGGCAATGCCGACGCTGGTGGCAACGGCATGCACGCTGGAAATGTTCACGATCGAGCCCTGGCTCTCACGCAGCAGCGGCAAGGCAGTCTTCACCGAGAGAAAGATCGACCGCACGTTGCACGCCATGATCATGTCGAACTCTTCGGCACTGGTCTCGGCGATCGTCTTGCAGATCTGGCAGGCGGCGTTGTTCACCAGCGTATCGAGCCGGCCTTGCTTGACGGCGATGTACTCAAAGATGCTGTGCGGGGCATTGACCTTGGAGATGTCGGCGTGGATAAACTGGTGTACGTCCTCGGCCGGCACGTCCTTGTCCGACCGGTCGATGCCGACGACAAACCACCCGGCCCGATTAAAGACCTGCGCCGTCGCCCGCCCGATTCCCCCGCACACGCCCGTGATTGCCGCGACTCGTTTCATGAATGCCTCGTAGGGTGCGATTCATCGCACCACGTTCGCCGTCTTGCGCCTGAAAAAAATGGTGCGATGAATCGCACCCTACGCAGCGAGTTTGGTCCGCTTTACTTCACGCAGGCCGGTCAGCAGGTTGCGAATCGAGTTCTGGTGTACCCGCTCCCAGGCGGCCGGGCTGCTGTTGCTGTTGTGCGGGGCGATCAGCACGTTGCCCATCGTCATCAGCGGCGAATCACCGGGTAGTGGCTCGACCTCAAACACGTCAAGCCCCGCGCCGGCGATCTGCCCGCGCGCCAGCGCGCCGATCAGCGCCCGCTCGTCCACCACCGGCCCGCGGCTGGTGTTGATCAGGACGGCCGACTTCTTCATTTTCGCAAACTGCCGCGTGCTCATCAGGTGCCGGCTGGTCGGGTTCGGGTCGGTGTGCAGCGTGACGAAATCGCTGCGAACCAACAGGTCGTCCAGCGAGGCCACTTCCATGCGAGTCGCCGAGAGGAAGTGCTTGTCGATCGGCTGCAAATCGGTGCCGAGCACGTTCATGCCGAAGGCGCACGCGCGTCGCGCGACTTCCTTGCCGATGTTGCCGACGCCGACGATGCCGATCGTACACTCGCCGAGCGTCCTGCCGGGGATTTTTTCCCACCGGCCGGCCTTCATGTGCTGGTCCATCCACGGCGTCTGGCGCGCGAAGCAGAGCATGTAGGCGAACACGCTGTCGGCGACCGGGATCGTGAACGCGTTGGGCGTGTTGCCGATACGGATGCCGAATTCCTCGCACGCGGCGCGGTCGATCGAGTCGATGCCGGTGCCCCACTTGCTGATGATCTTCATCCGCCGGGCGGCCGCGAGCACCGTGCGCGTGTAGCGATCATCGCCACAGATCGTGCCGTCGATATCAGAGACGAGATCGAGCAGCTCGCGCTCCTCCAGCCGCTCGTTGACGTTCGGCACGATGACTTCGCAGCCGGCGGCCTCAAGCTCGGGGACGAATCGTCCCGCGAACGGGATCATGTACGGCGCGGACAACAGCACTTTCCATTTGTTCTTCATGCCGCGGCGCTCCTTTTCTGCTGGATTGCCTGGTAGAGCATCTCGGCGATCGTGAAATCCGTTTCTTCGTCGATGTCCCACGCTTCGATGCGGTCGATCTCAAACATCAGCGGCCGGGCGCCGATGCGGTTGTGACTGTTGATCAGCCCGTTGCGTGAGAACAGATACAAACACGAATTCTCTCCATAAATCGGCGGCAGATCCTGCGTGCGCAGCAGAATGGCGGGGTTGTGATTGACGGGTCGCGTGAGCTGGTCCCACAGTCGCTGTTGCAGACGTGTCACGCCGAAAAGCGAGTCGTAGGTGCCATTGGCGTCAACGAATTGTTCGACCGCGCGGGCAATCGTCTCGGCGCGGAGCAGCGGATTGGTGCTGTGCGTCTGGAGGTACAGATCGGCGTCGACGCACGATGTCGTGTGCAGCAGCACGTCGTTCATCGGCAGCTTGTCGTCGCGCAGGTGCTCGGGACGATCGATCAACGTCGCGCCGGGAAATTCACGCCGCGCGATCGAGCGGATGGTGTCGCTGTCGGTGTCGATGACGATCTCGTCCACCCATCCGCAGTTCTGCAGCGCCCCCACCACGTGCGCGAACAACGGCCGCCCGCCGAGCGGACGCCAGTTCTTGCCGGGGACTCGCTTGGAGTCCGCCCGCATCGGAACGATCGCGGCGATTCTGGGTTTCATATTCGATCCTCCGTGATCCGGTCTCTCCCCCTCCGGGAGAGGCGATAGAAGCGTTACGCCGCCTTGAGCGTCGGCTTGCCGTCAAACAACGAGTAGTAGTCCACCTTCGGAAACACCTGCAGTTTCCCGCCCACGGTTGCGTCGATGATTCGGCGGCCGTTCTGCTTGTAGACGAAGTCGGCGACGCGGTAGCTCATCTCGCTGCCTTCCAGGTCTGGCAGGTGCCACTTAAAGCCCTTGCCGAAGTATTGGTCGTTGAAATGATTCGGGTCATCGCCGGTGGAGACGACCGCCGCGTGCGGCTTGCCCTCGAATTTGTAGCTGTGATCGACGCCGATCATCACCACTTCGCTGAAGCCCATGTAGAACGCAAGCTGGATCGCCACCATCGTCACCGTGCTGCCTTCCCAGCAGCCTTCGGTGAGATCGGTGAAGAACCAGCTCCGCAGTCCCGAGCGCGTCCACAGGAAGTGCATGTCGGGCGTGAAATCAATCAGGTCGCGGCAGTGCCAGCCGCTGAACTTCGGCATCTTGAGCGCCGCGATTTCCTTGGCGCACTGCTCAACGACCAGCTCATTGACGCATACGTGGTAGGTCGTCTCGTACCCCATCGCATCGAAGTTCATGTAGATGCGGTTGAGGCCGAAGGTGACTTCGTTCTTCAGCAACGTGAGGTCGGTGTTCTTGAGGCTCGGACCGTTGCCGATGATGAAACAGCGCCGCCCGGCGTGCTTGTTGTGAAACTTCGGGATGCGCCGCATCGACGTGCGATAGCGCGGGTCCTGCTGCTCGATCATGCGCCAAAGGGTGCGCTGGTTCTTCTGACCCATGACCTGCGCGGCGGCATTGCTGAAGAAACTCATGCCTCTCACATCGGCCGGTTACCCGCGATCCCTTTAGTTATCGGGCGTAACAAGATCCGCGAAGCAAAGCCAAGGAACCACAGATTGCACAGATTCCACAGATTCATTTTCTCTGAATCTGTGAAATCTGCGCAATCTGTGGTTCCAATGCATTCCTCTTCTTCGCGTATTCTTCGCGTGTTTCGCGCCTTCGCGGCTCGGATGCTCAGCAGGCGCGCCAGATGTGGTGTAATTGCTCCCAGCGCCCTTCCTCAGTGGCCAGTTCGTAGCCGGCTCGCGTGAGGATGGCGTGCAGTTCTGAGACGTCGTCGCCGAAGGTCTGGATCATCGGCGGGTGGACTTCGATGAAGATCGCGCGCGGCTTGTTGCTGCTGCGAAGCAGGCCCCGCATCCCGCGCAATGCCCGCACCTCGGCGCCCTCGATGTCCATCTTCATCAGCGTCGGCCAAGGAAGATTCTCGGTCGCCAGGCCGTTGTCGATGGTGCCGGTGCTGATCTCGACCGCGTCGCGGGGCGCCGTGGTCGCAAGCGTGGGCGACGTGCCGTGCGCGCCGTCGGTAAACAGCGTCGCCGTGCCGACTGCGTCCGAAACGGCCCAGTCGACCACGGGCACATCGTGCTGGCCGTTAAGGGCAAGGTTTTCCTTCAGGCGAGCGCGGAACGATGGCTCCGGCTCGAACGCCACCACGCCGGCGCCGCGCTTTCGTGCATGCACCGCGACAAAACCGATGCACGCGCCGATATCGAAGAAGACGTCGCCGGAGCGAATCTCCTCCATCATCCGGCGAGTGAACTCCAGTTCGCCGCCAAACTGCGTGACGCGGAAATTTTCCGTGCCCGATCCGACGTGAAACCGGCAGCCCGGCACGATCGTGTCGACCTGGGCAATTCGCGGCGTCCAGACGGGCTTGGGCATGGCGCTCATATATCGAATCTCCTTCAACCGCTCGGCAACCCCCGTCCACCGGCAGGATCGCTCACCGCCGACAGATCACGGTCGTATGCGTCGACCAGTCCGCATCACCCGGGTACGGCTCGACTGTCATTGCGGCCCGGTTAATCCAGCGAATGTCGCTGAAGCGTTCCTGCAGGATCGGCATCAGTTTGTGCGGGTCGCGGGTTTTCCACGGGTGAATCTCGACGATCCATGTGTGGGCGCTGGGCAGTTCGTCGATCTGGTCGGGGATGACGCGGAACTCTTCGCCTTCGATGTCAAGCTTGATGACCGTGGCATTGACGGCAACGGTCGGAAGGCGCACGCCGGAAACCTCGATCACCCCGCGCTCGACCACCCGGCCATTGGATTCGCCGGTGAATTGGACCTTGCCCTGCTTCGTCGTGATCGCCAGATGCCGCACCGCCGGGTCGAAGCCGTTGAGACAAAGATTGGCTTCGGCGATCGCACAGTTGCTCTCGACGGCATCCACGCACGTCAGCGAAGCAGCGCCCATCGACGCCAGCAGCAGCGCGTAGTGCCCGTGGTGCGTGCCGACGTCGACGACGTGCTGGCCTTCAAGATTCAGGTTCGCCGCGACCCATCCGTATTCGAGCTGCGCGTACGGCTTGATCGGGTCGTACCACTGCTGCGCCTCGGGCGTGGCGAACAAAAACCGCATCGCATGCCGGCCGACGCGAAACGGCTTGATGTAGGGCCGAAATTCGGTAGACGGCGGGACGATCTCGCGCGTCACCACAGGCTTCATGCCCCTGATTACTTGCCCCTCGTCTTGCGATACAGTGCTGAGCATGGCGCTATCACTCCAGTACGACGAGGCGAAACTGATCGCCGACTATTTCTCCCGCGTGCCGCGTCCTTCGGGGACGGCAGGCGTGATGATCGACGTCGGCGCCCAGTTCGGCACATCGTTTCGGCCGTACCTCCAACAGGGCTGGCGCTGCGTGGCCTTTGAGCCTGATTCGACCAAATTGCCCAAGCTACAGCAGTTTTTATCGAACCCACAACTCACCCTCATCCGCGCCGCCGTCGGGGAAAAGCCTGCCAAGTCGATGCAGTTCTACACCTCGGCCGAGTCGACCGGCATCTCCTCGCTGGTCCCCTTCCGTGATTCGCACACGCCAAGCGAGTCGGTCCCCGTGACAACGCTTTCGATCGAATTGCCCGAATTCGGCATCGAGCACATCGACTACCTCAAGATCGACACCGAAGGCTACGACCTGTTCGTGCTCCGCGGGCACGACTGGCGCATCAAACCCGAGGTGGTGATGGCGGAGTTCGATGAGTTGAAGACGCGCCACGTCGGCACGAGCTATCACGACATCGCCAAACTGCTGGTGGATCAGGGCTACATCGTCTACTGCTCCGAGTGGCAACCCCTCGTCAAATACGGCAGCGGTCACACCTGGCACGCGATGCAGCAATACCCCTGCGCCCTCCACCACCCCGACGCCTGGGGCAACTTCATCGCGATCCGAGGCGACGCCGACCTGAACGCGATGGCGGAACTGATCGCGCCGCACCGGGCGTGATCCTCGGTACTGTGGACTTCCAGCCCACATCCTCGGCCGGAATGCTGTGGGCTGGAAGCCCACAGTACGAAATGAGCGCAACGCACTTCGGAGTCATAAACGAAATTTTTTGCTCGTATTTCGGTGCATTTTCGATTGCGCGTTGCGCATTTCTGCCCGGATTGGCGCAACTGACCTGTTCTTATGGATGAGTCACACTGCGCGCACAACCTCTCGTTTCGGTCGTGCGCCTGGGGTTCGGGGGGGGAAAGGGAGCGCGCAAATCAAAAATGAACAAACAAACCCACTTGCCATTTTGGCAGGTTCCGCGCGACGGCTGCGGATCGAGCGACGCAGAGTGCGCAGTTTACGCAGATGGATACAGAAGTCGCGCGGGCGCGAGAGCCGAAATCCGCTAGCCCTGCCAGAGGCTCGACAATCAAACCGCCCCCTTTATCATCCCCCGTCGCGAGTAAACCAATGACGTCTGCTGAGATCCGAAAAGCCTATATCGATTTCTTCGTGCGAAAGCACGGACACACGTTCGTGCCCAGTTCGCCGGTCGTCCCGCACGATGACCCGACGCTGCTGTTCACCAACGCAGGAATGAACCAGTTCAAGCCGATCTTTCTCGGCCAGGAAAAGCGCGCCTACACGCGGGCGGTCGACACGCAGAAGTGCATCCGCGCCGGCGGCAAGCACAACGATCTCGACGACGTCGGCCGATCGCGACGGCATCACACGTTCTTTGAGATGCTCGGCAATTGGAGCTTCGGCGACTATTTCAAGCAGGGCGCCATCGAGATGGCCTGGGAGCTGCTCACGCAGGTCTTCAAGCTCGATCCCGAGCGCATCCACGTCAGTTGCTTCGAGGGTGATCCCGAGCACGGCGTGCCCCGTGACACCGACGCCGCCAACATCTGGAAGCAAGTCGCCAAGCTGCCCGATGATCACATCCACTACTTCGGCAAGGACAACTTCTGGGAAATGGGCGACACCGGCCCGTGCGGCCCGTGTACCGAGATCTACTACGACCGCACCCCCGACAAGTCCGGCGGCCCGCTGGTCAACGGCGAAGACCCGCGCGTCATGGAAATCTGGAACCTGGTCTTCATCCAATACAACCGTGATGAGGGCGGCAAACTCACAACCCTGCCAGCCCAGCACGTTGATACCGGCATGGGCCTTGAGCGGCTTTGCCAGGTCTTACAGCAGAAGGACGACAACTACGGCACCGACATCTGGGCCCCATTGTTTCAACGGATTTCCGAAATTTCTTCACTGCGTTATACCGGGAGCTTCCCCAAAACCAACGTGGCCGACCCGATTGCCGAAGCTGCCGATGCGCAGCTGCGGCATGACATCGCTTTTCGAGTGATCGCCGACCACATTCGTTGTTTAACTTTCGCTCTGACGGATGGGGCAATTCCGAGCAACGAAGGGCGCGGGTATGTGCTAAGACGGATCCTTCGCCGCGCGGTGCGGTTCGGACGCCAGCAACTCTCTTTACG
>JBBRFH010000185.1:0-7020 GCA_038224615.1 Tepidisphaerales bacterium | reverse complement strand
ACCGTCCCCGCCATCGGCGCCGCGTCGGCGTTTCGAGCCGATGCTTACTTGCCCAACATTCCCTTGACCGCGTCGATGGCGTCGTTCACCGGCTGGGTGGCGGCGGCGGGGAGCGAGGTCGGGAATGTCGTGGGCAGGCTGGTCGGCAATTCCATGCCGTCGCCCTTGCGATGCAACTCGAATTCGATCCCGTACTCGGGCGGAATCGGGTTGAGGCCACGGATGAAGGTGAGCACGGCACGGTATTTCGTGTCGTTCTTGCTGAACATCCCGGTGTATCCCTTCACGGTCGGGTGACGGATGTCCGCCTGTCCGCCGGGCAATCCGTATTGCAGCAGGAGCGAATTCTCGGGCGTGGTGCGATCAATCATGTACGCCCAGGTCGGCCCGCCGGCCATTACGTTGTCGGCCACGCCCTTGGTGAGGTTCACACGGGACTGCTGGAGCAGGAAAAAGTTGGTGTATGCCTGCGCCGGATCGGTGCCGGGCAGGATGAGCGCGAAGCGCTTCGTCGAGTCGTTATTGCCGCCGTGGCAGGCGCTGGTGGCGCAGCCGCGCAGAACCAGGGGAAGCACGGGATTTCTGAACTCGACGAAGACTTCGGGGTCGTTGGCGACTTTGACGTCCTTCGCCATCTCGCCGCCGTCCTTGATGATCATCATCGCGGCCTGGGTTTGCGCCTTGCTGAATTCGCCGTACGATTTATAGGTGTCGGCCAAGATCGGGTTGGCATCCCAGTAGCGCTTGAGGACGTTCTTTTCCAGACGGAACTTCACCTTGGCGTCGTTCTGACGGATTTCCAATTGGCGGACACGATTGATGTCGTCGGGGGTGAGCGTGTTGTACTGCCCGGCCGATTTGACGTCGTGGGGCGCGGGCGTGCCGCCGTTGTTGTTGGGCGTATCACCGGCGGCGGGCTTGGTCTGCTCGAGCCGGCGTTGCCGCATGGTCTGCTGCAACATCTCGGCCGCCTCGGCGTTGTTGGGCTGAATCGCCAGTGCAGCGCGGAGCGCATTTTCAGCAAGGTCATAGCGCTGGACTTCAAACGCGGCGCGGGCCGCCTTCACACGACCTTTGTCGTCGTCGGCGGCAAGCTTGCCGTAATCCGCCGTCCAGCGCGTCTCAAAGTCGCCGTAGGCGATGGACTCGACCGAGTCGCGCGGGATGTTGGTTTCGATGCCGCGAACGTTGACCAGGACCGACTGCTCGCGCTCGTCGATAACACCTTCGTAGACGATGCAGGTTTTGGTCTTGAGCAAGCCCGGCCGGCCCGCAGCCACCGCCAGACCCGCCGCCACAAGCACCGCGACGGCGCTGCACACGCCCTTGCGAATCCGCATTATTCGTCGTTGCTGTCCACGCATGGGTGAAATCTCCTCGTGTTCACATAACTGTAAGACGGCAGGGAAGATGGGGCAACTATAACGCGATGCGACAACAACGCCGCAGTGCGGAATTCTGAAGTCCTGATGTTCTGAAGCTCACGGCGCCGGCTGCGTCGTCGCGGGCGCGTCGGGGGCGGACGTGACGATCGTCAACTGATTACCGCCGCTCAGGATGATCTGCAGCGTATCTTTGTACTTTTCCGCCTTGCCGCCGTACGCGTCGATCTTGCCGGTGATCCGAACGGTCGCGCCCGTCAGCGCCTTGGCGAGATCGCCGCTGAAGGACGCGTCGAGTTTGGCGCGGTTGCGTTCAAAGGCCGCCCCGACGAAATGCGGCGCGTCGGCAAACTCGATGTTCATCACTTTGCCGCTCTTGCTCCACTCGGCGAGAGCGACCTTGCCTTCGACCGTGGCGGTGGTGCCCTTGGCGGCCTCGAGCGCCGCCTTATCGGTGACCACGATCACGCCCGCCGCGGGTTGCGTGGTCGGGGGTGCGTCCTCGGCATGCAGGAGTGAGACAACGCAGAGCAAAGCGGCAAACGATCCCAGCAATTTCATCAGGCCTTCCATTTCGGTTAAACTCGGGCGCACAGTGTCACGACGTATCACGCGACATGCAAGGGGAAGTTTGTCCTCCTCGACGACAGGTGAACCCGATGGCCGTTGATCCGCTGAAGAAGCTGAGGGAAGCCGTTCACGCATCGCCGGACAACGGGCCGCTGCGCGTCGCCCTCGCCGAACTCCTGATGTCCGTCGGCCATGCCGAAGAGGCCGAGCGCGAGTACCGCGCCGCTGAGCACCTGTCGCCGCACGATCCATCGATCAAGCTGGGCCTGGCGACGGCGTTCTTCGACCAGGGCAAGAACAGCCACGCCCTCGTGATCCTCGAAGGCCTGATGAAAGCCGCCGACCTGCCCCCTGAGGCGCGCCTGCTATGGGCGCGACTGCTCGAGCGGACCGGCAACACCGAACTGGCGTCGCGGCAATACGAAAAGGCGATCGCCGAAGATGCCTCGCTCGCGGACACGGAGTTCGCGGCGCGGATCGGCGTGCGATCCGCGAAGCCGCCTTCGGGCGACACCGGCGAGTTCAGCGAAGGCAAGGTCCGCGCGAGCTGGGAAGGCACCGACGGCGACGACCCCGGCGTCGAGATCGAACGCCCCACCGTCAATTTCGCCAGCGTCGGCGGGCTCGAAAGCGTCAAGGAAGAAGTGCGGATGAAGATCATCCATCCGCTCAAGCACCCCGAGCTCTACAAGGCCTACGGCAAGCAGATCGGCGGCGGCATCCTGATGTACGGCCCGCCCGGTTGCGGCAAGACATTCCTCGCCCGCGCCACCGCCGGCGAAGTGAAGGCGTCGTTCATCGCCGTCGGAATCAATGACGTGCTCGATATGTGGATCGGCAACAGCGAAAAGAACCTGCACGCGATCTTCGAGCAGGCGCGGGCGCAGAAGCCGTGCGTGCTGTTCTTTGACGAAGTAGACGCGCTCGCCGCCAGCCGCGCCGACATGCGTACCAGCGCTGGGCGGCACATGATTAACCAGTTCCTGGCGGAAATGGACGGCGTGAAATCGAGCAACGACGGCGTGCTGATCCTCGCCGCCACCAACGCCCCCTGGCACGTCGACCCCGCCTTCCGAAGGCCCGGGCGCTTCGACCGTATCCTCTTCATCCCCCCGCCGGATGCGCCGGCTCGCGCGTCGATCCTGCGCGCGATGCTCACCGGCAAGCCCGTTGACAAGATCGACCACGAGCACATCGCAAAGAAGACCGACGGTTTCAGCGGCGCCGACCTCAAGGCCGTCATCGACATGACGATCGAGGCCAAGCTCCGCCAAAGCATGACCGACGGCGTGCCCCAGCCGATCACAACAAAGGACCTGGTCAGCGCCGCGGCGCAGCTCAAGCCGAGCACCAGGGAATGGTTCAACACCGCGCGCAACTACGCGCTGTATTCAAACCAAGGTGGCGCGTATGACGAGATTCTGAAGTTCTTGAAGATGTAAAATCGACCGCGAGGCCTTGCCACTACAGTGGCGAAGTTTCCCAACCTAATCCTCCTCCATGCAAGACGCCGCTCATCAACGTGCCCTGATCCTCATCCAGCACAACCGCTGGCCCGACGCCGAGCGGGAGCTGCGGTCGGCGCTGGCGGAGGATCCGCAGAGTGCGCAGGGACACGCCCTGCTGGCGCTGGTGATGCTCGAGCAACTGAAACTCAACGACGCGACCGAGCTTGCCCAGCGCGCCATCACGCTCGATCCAGACGAACCCTTCGCCCACTACGCGCTGGCGGCGGTGCTCCAGAAGCGGAATCGGTATGCCGACGCGCTGGTGCCGCTGGCCGAGGCGATCCGGCTCGATCCGTTCGATCCGAAGCATCATGCCCTGATGGCGCAGATCAAGCTCGACCAGCGCAACTGGCCGACGGCGCTGGAGGCGGCGAATCGGGGGTTGGAGGTGGATCCGAATCACGCCGCCTGCGTCAACCTGCGCGGCATCGCGCTCGTAAACCTCGGCCGGCGCGATGAAGCCATGCACACGATCGACGGGGCGCTGCAGCGCGACCCGGAGAACACCATCACCCATGCCAACCAGGGCTGGGCATTGCTGCACCGCAACCAGCCGAAGCCGGCGATGGAGCACTTCCGCGAGGCGATGCGGCTCGACCCGACCAACGACTGGGCGAAAGCCGGCATCGTCGAGGCAATGAAGGCGCGCAACCCGCTGTACCGCGTGCTGCTGGCGTACTTCCTATTCATGTCGCGCAAGAGCGCGCAGCTTCAGTTTGCGATCGTACTCGGCGGATACTTCGGGTATCGCGCGCTGCTGTCGTTCCAGCAATCGAACCCGCAGTGGTCGGCGTTCACGATGCCGATCATCGCGCTCTACGTTGTCTTCGCGCTCTCGACCTGGCTCGCGCCGGCGCTGGCGAACCTGCTGCTGCGCATCGACCGCTTCGGGCGCTACGCGCTGTCGTTAGAGCAGACCTGGACAAGCAACCTCGTCGGCGGCCTGCTGCTGACGGCGTTCGCGGCGTTCATCGCGTTCATCGCGACAGGGCTCTTTCCCCTGCTGCTGGCGGCGCTATTCACCGGCCTGCTGGCGATCCCGGCATCGTTGATCTTCGTCTGCGACGACGGCTGGCTGCGCTGGTCGGCGGCGGCGATTACGGTCGGGCTCGCGCTGGTTGGCGTCGGCGAGATCGTCTACCAGTTCATGCACATCGCCGACGACGCCGTATCGCCGCTGCTCCGCGTGTTTACGTGGGGGATCTTCCTGTCGCAATTTGTGATGCAGGGACTCGTCCGCACGACGGTCCGCAAGTGACACAAGCTCCATGCGGCGTGACGCTGGTTCGTAGCACGGGCGTCTCGCCCGTGTCTGCTTCAGCAAAATCCACGGGCGAGACGCCCGCGCTACGAGTGCTTCGGACTCCGCCTAGATATCGAAATACATGCAGAACTCATACGGGTGCGGGCGGACGCGGATGGCGTCGACTTCGTTCTCGCGCTTGTACTTGATCCAGTAATGGATCACGTCGGCGGTGAAAACGTCCCCTTCGAGGAGAAACTCGTGGTCGGCCTCCAGCGCGTCGAGCGCTTCCTCGAGCGACGCGGGTGCCGATTGGATCTTCTGCACTTCGTCGGCCGACAGTTCGTAGAGATTGCGGTCGACGGGGTCGCCGGGGTCGATCCTGTTCTTGATTCCGTCGATCGCCGCCATCGTGATCGCGCTGAACGCGAGATACGGGTTGCACGAGCTGTCGGGACTGCGGAACTCCAGCCGCTTGGTCTGGATTTTTTCCGAGTACATCGGAATGCGGATGGCGGCCGATCGGTTGCGGCTGCTGTAGACGAGGTTGACCGGGGCTTCGTAGCCGGGGACGAGGCGCTTGTAGCTGTTGGTCGTCGGATTACAGAGCGCGCACAGCGCGGCGGCGTGCCGCAGGATGCCGCCGATCGCATGCAGGCCCATTTCAGACAGACCCGCGTAGCGATTGCCGGCAAAGAGCGGCTTCTCCTCTTTCCAAAGCGAAAAGTGTACGTGCATCCCGCTGCCGTTGTCGCCGAACAGCGGCTTGGGCATGAAGGTGACGACCTTGCCGTGCCTCGCCGCGACGTTCTTGGCGATGTACTTGTACATCATGACGTTGTCAGCCATCGTCATGAGGTCCTGGTAGCGCATGTCGATTTCGCACTGTCCGCCGGTTGCCACCTCGTGGTGATGGGCTTCGACGGAGATGCCCATGTCGATCAGTTCTTTGACCATCTCACTGCGGATGTTTTGAAGCGTGTCCATCGGCGGGCACGGAAAGTAACCTTCCTTCTGCCGCACGCGGTAGCCGAGGTTCGATTCACTCTCCTCGCCGCGGCCCCAGATGCCCTCGCGACTGCCGACGTGATACTTGGCGAAGTTGATCCCCTGGTCGTACCACGCCGAGTCGAAGACGAAGAACTCCAGCTCCGGCCCGAAGTACGCCTGGTCGGCGATGCCGGTCCTCTGAAGGTACGCGGTACATTTGCGGGCGATCGAGCGCGGGTCGCGCGAGTATTCCTTCTTGGTGATCGGGTCGCGCACGTCGCAGATGATCGAGAGCGTCGGGTGCGTGAGGAACGGATCGACCCGCGCCGTGTCGGCGACGGGAATCAGCAGCATGTCCGACTCGTTGATCGCCTGCCACCCGCGGATGGATGAGCCGTCAAAGCCGAAGCCGTGCTCGAAGCTGTCCTCGGTCAGTTCGGAGACGGGCAACGTGGTGTGTTGCCACAGGCCGGGAAAATCCATGAAGCGAAGATCGATGAACTGGATCTTCTGCTTCTCGATCAGCTTCAGCACGTCGGCGGGGGTCATCACGCTCGTCTCCGTTTTACGCATCACTCGGACATGCTAAGTCAGTCGCGCGCGGATTCAAAGAATGCGGTGCCCGCGACGACCTGTGTTCTCGCGACCGGTTTTGCTCAATTCGCACGCCCCGACGCTCCGATAAAGAACCTTATATGGTGGTCGAAACCGGCGAAACAATGCCCAAACTCATCGAAACCGCCCGCACGTTGCGTCAGGTCCGTCGGATGCAGACGGAGTTTTTGCTGCGCTGGTCGCTCCAGCGCGCGAGTCAACACCGGTTATCGGACCCCACTTTGGACTGCGATCCAACCGACCCGATGGCCGATCCCACTAACAGGGATTGGCGCAACCTCTACCGCGGCGACATTCTGGACGATTAACGACCTGCAGCACACGACATGGGAACAATTACCTCCGGCGTTGGCCTGATCAGCGGTCTGAATACCTCAGACATCATTGATCAATTGATGGCCATCGAAGGCAAGAAAAAGGACCTGGTCCAGGCCCGTGTCGATGCCATCACGACCCAGAAGACCGCCTATACCGAAGTCTCCACGCGGCTGACGGGGCTGCGGATCACCGCCCAGGCGATCGCCAAGCCCAGCTTTTTTTCCGCCGCCACCGCCACCAGCAGCAACGAGGACGTCCTCACCGCCACCGCCGCCAAAGGTGCCGCCGTCGGGACGTACCAGTTCCAGGTGGCCCGGCTCGTTCAATCGCAGCAACTGGTCTCCAAGGGCTTCGGCGATTTCGACAAAACCGCCGTCGGCGCCGGCACGCTTAC
>JBBRFH010000184.1:0-7028 GCA_038224615.1 Tepidisphaerales bacterium | reverse complement strand
CAGTGCCACCCGTGCCAGTGCCACCCGTGCCAGTGCCACCCGTGCCAGTGCCACCCGTGCCAGTGCCACCCGTGCCAGTGCCGCCAGTGCCCGTGCCGCCGGTGCCGGTGCCGCCAGTGCCCGTGCCGCCGGTGCCGGTGCCGGTGCCACCTGTGCCCGTGCCAGTGCCCGTGCCGCCGGCGCCGGGGATGCCACCGGTGAGGGTGCCTTCGACGTTGATGTGGGTTTCGACGTCTTTCTGTGAGTCCGAGCCGTCGCCGCCGTCGGCGTAGTCGTCGCCTTCGCCGCCGTCGAAGAAGTCGCGCCCGTCGCCGCCGTAGAGGCGGTCGTTGCCGACGCCAGCGACGATGGAGTCGTTGCCGGTCTGGCCGTAGATCAGGTCGTTACCAACGCCACCGGTCACCGAGTCGTTGCCACCGGCGGCAAAGATGCGGTCGTCGCCGTTGCCGCCGTTGATGGTGTCGGGTCCGTTACCGCTGAAGATGGTGTCGTTGCCGGAGCCGCCTTCGATGGCGACGCCGATCGAGACCGAGGGGCTGACGTTGATGAAGTCGTTTTCCGCGCCGCCGACGATGCGAATGGAGCGGATGCCGTCGCTGTCAAAGTTTTGAGAGACGACGCCGAGCGCCGCGACAACGTAGGTGTCGGTGGAGTTCATCGACACGTTGATGACGTTGTTGGCGTCGGTGACGCCGGTGATCGACAGGATGCCGTTGGTGAGACGGAAGGTGACGCCGGAGGCGGTCGCGCCGCTGCCGGGCCAGGCCTCGACATCGCGCATGTGCATTGTGTTGACGTTGACGGCTTTATCGTTGCCCGGGCCGCCGTACATGATGTTCTTGTCGGCACCGCCGTCGAAGTAGTCGTCGCCTGCTTCGCCGTAGAAGCGGTCGATGCCGCCGCCGCCGAAGAAAATGTCGTTGCCGGCGCCGCCGTAGACGGTTTCGTCACCTGCACCGCCGCGGATGAAGTCATCGCCGGCGCCGGTGTAGAAGTGGTTGCCTGCCGACGGGTCGACGATGTTGTCCGAGCCCGATCCGCCGATCACGCTGTCCGGGCCGTTGCCGGTGGCGATGTCGGTGGTGAGGAGGATGCGATCGCTGATAATGACCGAGTCGGCGTAGCGCCCACCCAGGATCTGGATCGAGTCGATGCCCGAGGCGTCGAGGGTCGATCGTTCGCCGTTGACGCGCAGGCCGAGGGTGGTGCGGTCCTTGGAGAGGTCGACGCTGATGACGTTCTCGCGCCGGGCGCTGCCGGTGAGCACGAGTTGTCGCACGTTGACGTCGATGTTGACTGACAGCAGGGTGCGTTGCTCGAGCGTGTCAAGCACGCTGCGCGTTGCCCGTGCGATCGAGTCGGCCCCAACCTTGCGCCCAAGCATGCGCTTGGTGTGGGATTGCCGAGTGGTGCGAATCAGGGGTGCAGAGTCTGCCCGGTCGGTACGGAGGTTCCGTGCCATCAGTGGTGTCCTTCCGAACCCTGGCGTCCGCATCGGAGGGCGAAGCGGGGAGCCGGTATTGGGGTTCAAAGTTGCGTTTACTGCTACATCTGCAGGCGGGTGATGCACACCCGTCTGCTCAACTCCAAGCGCCTGTTCCCCTGCATTCCTACGCCACCCGCGATCGTCGGGTTCGTTCACTCGCTAGTCTGTTTTGCCTGAACCGCGTCCTTGGAGCAAGCGGATTTTCCCGCAAACACGAATTATTATTCATGTTCGCTTCACTGGCGAGCCGATAACCGTCCGCATTCGGGCAAATCCGACGTCTGCGGACCATCGTTGTGAGGACGAACATTTTTTTTTCGGGCGAGCCACCCACGCGATGGATCGCCATCCTCTGCGGTCATTCCGAGGCCACCACACCGGGGCACGAAGCGCGGAGGACGCGCCTCGTTCAGCAGTGGGGGGACCGGATTGTGCAGCGGTGCTCGTCAGATCCTTCAGAGAACAGGGACGTCACGGGTCAATTCCTGTGTCGTCCGCGCGAGGCCACCGTCGTCGTCGGTGCCTGCTCAGCTGGTTCCTGGCCGAGTCCCTGGTTTCCGCCGCGTCGACTTGCGGTAGAATCACGGGACGCACCAAGAACGACAGACAGTCTATCCGACCGTTAGCCCAAATTGCCAAGCGGTATTTCGTTCGCAACATGGCGCAGCATTTGCGCCGCGACCCATTGCCGCACTATAACAGGAGTTAGCGTGGTTCACATCGATATTTTCTACGACGGCGACCTGCATACCCGGGCCACCCATGGCCCGAGTGGAAATGTGCTCGAGACCGACGCGCCCAAAGACAACCAAGGTCGCGGCGAGGCGTTTTCACCGACCGACCTGCTCGCGACCGCGCTGGGCACCTGCATGCTCACGATTATGGGGATGGTGGCTCGGCGCGAGCAGATTGCACTCGAGGGCTCGAGGGTGCGCGTCACCAAGGAAATGACCCCCACGCCGCCGCGCCGGGTTGCGAAGCTGACGGTGACCTTCGACGTGCCTGTCCTGGTGACGGCCGAGCAACGCATCAAGCTCCAGAACGCCGCCCACACCTGCCCAGTCCAGCGCAGTTTGCATCCAGATATTGAGGTCGTGACGATCTTCAACTGGGCTGATTAGAGCCGGTTTCAATCGCGCGGTTCCGACACGATCGTTTTGAAATCCGCTCCAACTGCGTCAGGACACGATTAGCAGGCGTCTTGTTTCAGTGAGCCGGGATCGGCGAGGATTCGGTCGACCGCCTTAAGGCATTCGTTCATCGCCGCATCGACCGCGGCGAGCAGGTGGGCGGCGTCTTCCGTAAATCCTGAATCAATCGCCTTTTCTGTCTCCTGCGCTCGGGTTTTGAGGGCACCGGCCGAGATGTTGGCGGCCGATCCCTTGAGCGTGTGCGCGTGACGCCGGGCGGCCGTCCAATCGCCCGCGGTAACCGCGTCATGAAGGAGCTTGAGCGTCTTGGGGGCGTACTCCCGAAAGACCTCTAGCATCTGCGTTACGAACGCCTGATCGTTCATGCAACGCTGCAACAGGTCGGTCCGATCCACTATCTGGTCCATCGCACAACCCTTTTGACTGCTCCGCACCTCTTTCGCCACCGCCTGCATGCTAAGGACTTTCCCTCAGAAATCAAAGGGGCCGCGATCTAAGTGACATGCGACAAGAAAGCACTTTGAATATTCAAAATCATTTGCTATATAGTCCAAAGTTCACGCTCGGAATGACCGAAATAGCGCAGGTGCCCTTTTCGTGCCTGTGGCAGTGCCGCGAGCCGATGAACAAGACGTAAGCGGTAACGACTGAAAGATCATGGCAAAGCAATGACGACCTTGGATTCCGCCGTCAATGAACTCAAAAATCTGAAGTGCGACGAAGAGCCGGGTTGGCGGCGCCGGTCGGCGCACCTTTCACTGCCGGAGGTAAACGCGTCCATCAACGTGCCGACCACCGGCGGAGTGTGGCGCAAGCTGCTGGCGTTTACCGGCCCGGGATTGATGATTTCCGTCGGGTACATGGACCCCGGGAACTGGGCCACCGATCTCGCCGGCGGGGCGCAGTTTGGCTACACGCTGCTGTCGGTGATCCTGATCTCCAACCTGATGGCGATCCTGCTTCAGCACTTGTCGCTCAAACTTGGCGTCGTCACCGGCCGCGATCTGGCGCAAGCTTGCCGCGACCACTATTCCAAGCCGGTCGCGATGAGCCTCTGGGTGCTGTGCGAGCTGGCAATCGCCGCGTGCGATCTGGCGGAGGTCATTGGGTCGGCGATCGCGCTCAATCTGCTGTTCGGGATCGATCTGGTCTATGGCGTGATCATCACCGCCGTCGACGTGCTGATCATCCTGTTCCTACAGAACAAGGGCTTTCGCTACGTCGAGGCGCTCGTCGCCGTGCTGGTGGTAACGATCGGCGGGTGCTTTGCCTACCAGATGGTCGTCTCGCACCCCGACTGGTTCGGCATCGCCAAGGGCCTCGTACCAACGCCGCAAATCGTGTTCAACCCGCAGATGCTCTACATCGCGATCGGCATCCTGGGCGCAACCGTAATGCCGCACAATCTCTATCTGCACAGCAGCATCGTGCAGACCCGAAACTACGAGCGCAACGACGAAGGCAAGTCGATGGCGATCAAGTATGCCACGATCGATTCGACGGTCGCGTTGCTGTTCGCGTTCTTCATCAACGCCGCGATCCTGATCCTCGCCGCCGCTGCGTTTCACGGGACGGAGCACTCGGGCGTCGCGAGCATCGAGGAAGCGCACACGCTGTTGACGCCGGTTCTCGGCGCTTCGATGGCGAGCACGCTGTTCGCCGTCGCGCTGCTGGCAAGTGGGCAGAATTCGACCCTCACCGGCACGCTCGCCGGGCAGATCGTCATGGAAGGCTTCCTCAACCTTCGGCTGGCGCCGTGGCTGCGCCGGCTGATCACGCGCCTCATCGCGATCGTTCCCGCAGCCATCATTGCGGGGATGTACGGCGCGACCGGCGTGACCAAACTGCTGATTCTCAGCCAGGTCATCTTGTCGCTGCAATTGTCGTTCGCGGTCTTCCCGCTGGTGAGGTTCACGTCGGAAAAGGCCAAGATGGGCCGCTTCGTAAATTCACTGGGGCTGCGGATTGTCGCCTGGACCGTCGCGATCATCATCGGCGGACTGAACGCGTATCTGCTGATCCAGACGATCGCCGCTGCGTAACCGTGCGACACGACCAAATCGATGGAGACGCCGCCACCCATGCCGTCGCCTTCTTCGATTCCGTTCCGCCGCATTGCGTTTTGACGCATCTCGGCTATTCTCGCGGTTTCAGGTCAGGCGCGTTCCGCCCGTCCGGCGCGGATTGGCTTTATCAGCCCAATGCTTGCCGTGGAACAGGTGCCCGGTCCCAACATGGCGATCGACGAGACTCCGAAACAGCGACAGTCGCGGACGTTTTTCGTCCGCGGGCTCAAAACGCTGCTTCCGACGCTCATCACGTTGTACTTGATCGTCTGGGCCTGGAATTTTCTGTGGGACCAGCTTGGCCGGCACCTCGTCTGGGCAGTGCAGAACGTGCAGTACCAGATCGAGGGCGAGAGCGCTCAGTGGGGCAAGATCAAGCGGCAGTGGATGAAGCCGAGCGATTCGGTCGATTCTGTGCGGTCGGAGTCCGATTCGGCGTCGCTGGAATGGAAGTGGTGGGCGCAACTGGTCGGCGTGTCGTTGGCCGTGCTGCTCGTGTACTCGGTGGGGCTCCTGGTCGGGAATTTGATCGGGAGAACATTTCTTTTACTCGGCGAGTCGCTGGTGATGCGTCTGCCGATCGTCCGGGCGATATACCCGGCGGTTAAGCAGATCACCGACTTCGTGCTCGCCGAACGCGGCGCGACGTTCAACCAGAGCCGAGTCGTGGCCTGCAAGCCGCATGCGAACGACATCTGGTCGATCGGGCTGGTGACCGGACAAGGCCTTCCCCCGCTGACTGAAGCGACGGGTCAGGAGATGGTGACGGTCTTCATTCCGAGCAGTCCGACGGCATTCAGCGGCTATGTGGTCGTTGTGCCGCGGGCGCAGGTGATTGAGTTGCCGTTGAAGGTCGAAGAGGCCATGCGGATGCTCGTCAGCGGCGGCGTGCTGACCGCCGTCGCCGAAATCGAACAGAAGTCTGTCTAGGTCTTTTCGCTTGCCGGCCGATTGTCCGCTACAATGGGACCGGCGATCAGAGGATCCGAAGCGAAGTAAAAAGGAGTATCTCGTGAATGTTGTTGTCTCCAGCCGTCACATGGATCTGAGCCAGGCTCTGCGGGAACACGCGGAGAAGAAGGCCCAGAAGTTACTGACCTATTTTGACCGCATCCAGGAGATCGAAGTCATAATCGACAAGAACAAGGATGGGATCGGCGTCGAAATCATCGTCAACGCCGAGCACAAAAAGGAATTCATCGCGCATCACACCAACGAAGACGCGTACGCGTGCGTCAATGAATGCGTCGACAAACTCGAGCGTCAGGTCAGCGAGCACAAGAAGGCGTTGCGCAATCCCAAGCACGCAGACGGCGGCGCGACCATTCGTCACACGTAAACAAGACCGCTCCGCGCAGGCGGGCCCGTCCAGAGGTGAGGTCGCAATTTCGCGGCCGCACACCAGGTGGGCCGCACGCGGGCGATGTGGAGGTTAGTAAAAGCCATGAAGTTGAAGGAGTTCATCGTACAGGACGCGGTCATTCCCGAGCTGAAAGCCGCCACGCGCGACGACGCCATCAAGGAACTCGTCGCAAAACTGGCCGCCAGCGGCGCGGTCCCCGAGTCGGCGATCGACGAGATCGTCACCGCGCTGATCAAGCGCGAGAAGAACGGCTCGACCGGCTTCGGCAAAGGCGTCGCCGTTCCGCACGTCAAGCACCCGGCGGTCACGAAGATGGCGGCGGGCGTGGGACGGTCGGTGGCAGGCATTGATTTTGCCGCGCTGGACAGCCAGCCGGTCTACAGCGTTTTCCTCCTGCTCAGCCCGGAGAACCAGCCGCAGCAACATCTGCAGGCGATGAACATCGTCTTCAGCAATCTCCAGAAGGACATGTTCCGCCGGTTCCTTCGGCAGAGCGACACCAGGCAGAAGATCGTCGACCTGCTCGACGAAGCGGACGCGGGAAAGTGAAAGCAGAGTTGATGGTCGCTGGTTGATAGGTCAATAGCCCAAGCCGTGTCTTTGCTATCAACTATCGACTCATAACTATCGACTAGTGCCATGACCGCCGCCACGCGTGACATCATCATTCGCAATACACTCGGCCTGCACGCGCGGCCCGCGATGCAATTCGTGGATCTGGCGAATCAGTTCAACAGTAGTATTGTCGTCCACAAAGAAGGCCCCGAGGGATGCACCGTGGACGGCAAAAGCGTGATGCAGATGATCACCCTCGAGGCGATTCAAGGAACCCCGCTCCGCATTGAAGCCGAAGGCGACGATGCCGGACCGGCGGTAGAACAACTGGCCAGGCTTGTCGAGGACAAGTTTGGCGAAGAGGATTAAGGCAGGAAAGGCCTTGGGCCTTGGGCCTTAGGCCTTGG
>JBBRFH010000183.1:0-7036 GCA_038224615.1 Tepidisphaerales bacterium | reverse complement strand
GTACATCAGCGCGCCCTGCAGGCCGATCGTGCTCTTGGCGAAGATCGCCAGCACGCACAGCCCCAGGTGCGAAACGGACGAGTAGGCCATCAGCTTAGCCATGTCCTTCTGGACCCACGCGATGAGCCCGCCGTACACGATGCTGACCAGGCAGAGGACGGTGACGAGATGGGCGACGCTTTCATTGGACGCCGCGCCCGGGGCGCCGACGAAGCCGATCGGCAGCGTCAGGCGAAGCAGGCCGTACGTGCCCAGCTTGCTCATCACGCCTGCCAGCAGCACCGCGGCGCCGCTCGGGCTGTGCGAGTAGGCAAGCGGCTGCCATGTGTTAAGCGGGAACAGCGGCGTTTTGACGAGGAATCCCACCAGGAACGACAGCGCCAGCCAATAGCGGGCGTTGGTCGAAACCTTGGTCTGGTCCTGCGCGACGGCGATGAGCTTGCTGATCTCAAACGAATGAGCAAGGTTGCCGAGGTAGATCAGGCCGATCAGCAGGAAGACCGAGCCGGCGAAGGTCTAGATAAAGAACTTGCCCGCCGCCTGTCGGCGCTCCGGGCCGCCCCAGATGCTGATGAGCATCAGCGTCGGGACGAGGGTGAGTTCAAAGAAGAAGTAGAACAGCAGCCCGTCGGCCGCCAGGAACGCGCCCACCAGCGCGCCGAGCAGGACCAGCATCCATGTGTAGTACCAGCGTGCGTTGGGCTGCTCGTCGATCTCCCGACCGGTGCTGACGATGACCAGCGGGGTGATGAAAGTCGTCAGCAGCAGCAGCCACATGCTGATGCCGTCGCACGCCATCTTCACGCTGAAGCCGATGTCGCGC
This sequence comes from Tepidisphaerales bacterium, assembly GCA_038224615.1. Taxonomy (GTDB): domain Bacteria; phylum Planctomycetota; class Phycisphaerae; order Tepidisphaerales; family Tepidisphaeraceae; genus JBBRFH01. The sequence continues at coordinate 6,213 of JBBRFH010000183.1, read as the reverse complement.
AACGCGAGGGGATTGGTGTCGTCGCCCCAGACGATCGGCTGCCCGCCGCCCACGCTCAGCGCCAGCAGGAGCGAGAGGACGAAGGTCATGCACGCCACGAGCAGCGAGAACGGTCTGGCCTTGTCGCGCAGGAACGGTGTGATCACCGCGCCGACAAACGGCAGGAGCAGGAGGAAGAACAGGAGGTAGTTGCCCATGGTCGTATCGTCTTCGTCAGGCCGTCATCAGATGAGAACCCACAGCAAAATCACGGCCAATCCCAGCATCATGCTCAGCGCGTATCCCTGCAGGTAGCCGCGCTGGGTCGAGAACTTGAGTGCGTAGCCGGCGAGTTGCGGAATCAGCCCTGCCAGGAACACCACGCCGTCGACGACGAAGCGGTCAATGAACCCGAGCAGTCGGCCGATGAGCCGGAGCGGCTCGATGATGAACCACTGGTAGATTTCGTCGACCCAGTATTTTTGTTCCAACGCGTGCCCGATGCCCGCCAGCTTGTGCGACAGCGCATCGCCTTGCTTGCGATTGGCCAGGTGCAGGAAAAAGGCGAGGCCGATGCCCAGCAGCGCCACGACGCCGCCGATGACCAGCGGGGCGACATTGAATTCGCCAACTGCGTTCGTGTCATGGGCGATCTGGCCGAAGCCGGCCGTGTCGACCGTGCCAACGCCGTACGCCTTCTCGGCGACCTGATACCCGTAAGCGAAACTCGGGCTTTGCCCGAGGAAGTGGCCGAGCGAGTGCGCCGGCATTCCGGCGTTGAAGGGCAGGTTGATCATGCCCGCGAAGATCGCGCCCAGCGCCAGGACCACCAGCGGCAGGATCATCAGCATCGGCTCGTGGTTGTGTTCGTGCTGCGTATGCTGAACCGCCGCGTCGTGCTCGGCGTCGTGCTGGCCTTCGTCCGGTGCCGGGACGTGCTTGGGGCCTTGAAAGACCCGAAAGTACAGCCGGAACGTGTAATACGCCGTGAACAACGCCGTCACCAGCAGCACGATATAGAGCACCGCGCTCCGGGAGCCGGCCGAGTGGACGATCTCGTCCTTGGACCAGAAGCCGGAGAACAACGGGAAGCCCGACAGCGCCAGGCAGCCCATGAGGATCAGCACGTTGGTGATCGGCAGCACCTTGCGCATGCCCGACATTTTGCGGAGATCGAGCTCGCCGCCCGTCGCGTGCATCACCACACCGCTGCTGAGGAACAGCAACGCCTTGAAGAACGCGTGCGTGACGAGGTGGAAGATCGCTGCCACCGGGTTCAGCACCCCGACGCCGACGAACATGAACCCGAGCTGGCTGACCGTGGAGTACGCGAAGACCCGCTTGAGGTCATTCTGCTTCAGCGCGATTGAACCCGCGAGGATCGCCGTGAACGCGCCGACGACCGCGATCGTGACCATCGCCGCATGGTTGCCCACGAAGAGCGTCGACAGCCGGGTGAGCATGTACACGCCCGCCGTCACCATGGTGGCGGCGTGGATGAGCGCAGACACCGGCGTCGGGCCTTCCATCGCGTCCGGCAGCCAGACGTAGAGCGGGAACTGCGCCGATTTGCCGAACGCGCCCAGCATCAGCGCGAACGGGATGATGCTCAGCAGTTGAGCGGCCAGGGTGAGGTCGATGCCGGTGCGGAACTTGCCGTTCATCGCCATCTCGATGAAACCGGTCCCCGTGCCGACGCCGTCACCGAAATAGCTGACCGTGCCGAAGCAGTAGAAGATCAGCAGGATGCCGATGGCGAAGCCGAAATCGCCGATGCGATTGACGATGAACGCCTTCTTGGCGGCCTCGCGGGCGGCGGGTTTGTCGTAGTAGTAGCCGATCAGCAGGTACGAGCAGAGGCCGACGCCTTCCCAGCCCAGGTAGAGCATGATCAGGTTGTCGCCCATCACCAGGCAGGTCATCGAGAAGATGAACAGCCCCAGGTACGCGAAGAATCGGAAGTACCCGGCCTCACCCTTCATGTAACCCGCGGCGAAGACGGTGATCAGGAACCCGATGCCGCAGACCACCGCCAGCATGACGGCAGTCAGCGGGTCGATAAACGCCCCCGCTGCGGCTTTGAACTGAAACGAATCGTCGCCGGCGACGATCCAGTTGAACCAGTGGCTGGAGTACGTCTGCAGGTGATTGGTTTGCGGAATCATCCGCTCGATCGCGTGATTGATCGCCGGCGGGGCACCGGGAATCGGCGGCGTCGAGTGCCCCAGCATCCCCAGCAGCAGCACGATCGCCATCAGCGCCGACGCGCCGACGCCCGCCCAGATCGGCCAGTGCGACTGGCCTTTGAGCATCTTGGCGCCGAACAGTCCGGCGATGATCGCGCCGATCAGCGGCAGCAGGGGGATCAGGTAGCTGTGTTCGATGACGAATTGCATCTGTCTGTAGTGTGGGCATCTTGCCCACGCTCTTTCCTTCCCGCTGTGGGCAAGATGCCCACAGTACGAACTACCCGCGCAGCTCCCTGAACGCCTGCGAATCGACCGTGTGTTTCTGACGGAACAGCAAGACGATGATCGCCAGCGCCAGCGCCGCTTCGGCGGCGGCCAGCGCCAGGATGAAGATTACGAACGCCTGTCCGCTGAGCTTGCCCCAGTAGGCGCCGAACGCGACAAAGTTGATCGCGCATCCTTGGAACATCAACTCCGAGCACAGGAACATGATGATCAGGTTCCGCCGGCACATGAAGCCGATCATGCCGATGCTGAACATCAGCGCCCCGACGATCAGGTAATGCTGGAGGGCGATTTTGGTGAAAAGATCAGGCATCGGGTGAATGCTGAATGTTGAATGATGAATGCTGAAAGAGTGGCGCTGCGGTTCGTCTGTTTTTCAGCATTCAGTATTCATCATTCATAATTCTCCTTACGTTTTCGGGTACGCCTTGTGACGCGGGTTATCCGTTCCATAGACGGGGATCGAGTGCGGGTTGTCGTCCACCGGGGTGGCGGGGCTGACGACCGCGTCGACGATCGAACGCTGGTCGGTGTCGCTGACGATGACGCGACGGCGGGCGAGGGTGATCGCGCCGACCATCGCCAGCGTCAGAATCACTGCGGCCAATTGCACGTTGAGGGCCTGGTGCTCGATCAACTCCTGCCCCAGCGACTGCGCCGACCCCAGCGACATCGCGTCGTAGGGCACCCGGGCATCGTCGGCAAGCGCGCCGGTCTTGTACACCTTCAGTTCGTCCCCCTCGGCCGTCGCGACGGGACGCGAGGCGGCATCCCGGACGGCGATCTCGTTGGACTTGTGGAAGATCAGGAAGACCAGCAGCCCGGCGATCACAAACCCGATCGCCGAGGCAATCAGCGGGTCGCGGCTCACGCCGTCGGTGTCGCTGACCCGCTGCTCGGCGGCGGCCCCGACCGCGCCGGTCGAAGCCTCACTGGCGAGCATAATCACGAACACGTAGGTAATCAGGATCGCGCCCGCGTAGATCAGCACCAACGCGGCGGCCATGAATTCCGCCCACATCAGCACGAACAGCCCGCCGGTCGCGAAGACCGTCAGCACGAAATAAAGGGCAGAGTAAACAGGCTTGGTGTGGGTGATCACACGGACCGACGCAAACACCGCGACGCCGGCAAACCCCCAGAAGAAAACGCCCATCCCGCCCACCGCGATCGTCCATCGAGCGATGAGCGCCGCGAATAATAGACCGGTCGCCAGCAGGATCAGCGATCCGATGCGGCGCACGGAGACTTCGCGCTTCGCGGGCAGCATCAGCCACGTTGCCAGCCCGGCAACCACGCACAGCGCGATGATCACCATGGGCGCAAGCGGCGCTGCTGCCGATCCGGGTGCGGGCCCTGCAACGGGGGATACGGCTTCGGCCAGAAGCGACCAACTACCAAGCGACAGGCCCGGCCGCGAGAAGACTTGAGACAGATCTACCATCGTTCAACACCCGCCGCCGAGAGTAAGCGTTGCGAGCGAGGTTCGGAGTCTATGGGCGCGGTCGCGCTCATGCAAGGCGAGTGAAGTGAAGCACAGGCGTGAATCAAATCCGAATAACGAAACCCGAAGCCCGAACCAACGACGAATGACGAAATCAGAAACCCGAATCAAATCCGAAGCCCGAATGACGAAGCCGTGACATCAATGCGGGAAGACGAAATGCGATCCACGAATCTGCACGAATTCACACGAATGAAGTGAAGCCGCCGTTGTCATGGGCTTACTCGCGATCATTCGTGAAGATTCGTGGACCGGTCTTCTTGGTGGGGTGGTACTTCGGCCGACTCAAACCGAATGAGGAAGGGCGTGCTTGCTTCGGATTTCGAGATTCGGATTTGATTCGGATTTTTGGTTTCGTCATTCGCGTTCCGGACGACATCGGGCTTGTCCGTCCTCGCAGCACTGGCAGGCCTCTGAATATGGGCCGTCGCAATCGCCCGCGCGGGTATGCGGACTGCGGACAAGACCTTATCCGGAAGAAGTGGACGAAATGGGCCGACTATCCCAGCATCGGGACGGTCGGGCCGTTTCTGATTTACAAGAGAAGGAATCCACATGTTCACGCGCAGTCCACGGGGGACCGCATCCATGACCGCCCTTGCCCTGAGCCTCGCCTTTGCCGCGACGCCAGCGCGGGCGCAAGACGCCTCCACCGCCGAACTGCGGCAGCAGATTGACGCGCTGCAGCGCCAGGTCGAGCAGATCGAGCGGCGCGAAGCCGCCTCGGCCGACGTGTCGCGGGCGCAGTCGCAAGTGCTTGATGACGCGAATCGTCGCAGCCAGCTCCTGCAAAGCGGCGGGGTGACCTCGGGCTACGACGGCAGCAGCTTCTTCCTCTCCTCCAGCGACGGCAAATTCACGCTCAAGCCGCTGGCCCACTTCCAGGTCCGCAACGCCACGGTCTTCCGCGAGGGCGCGGCACCCGATGGCGAGGACGACTGGCAGAACGGCTTCGAGATCCGCCGCATGAAGCTCGGCGCTCGCGGCAACCTTTTCGACAAGAACCTCACCTACTTGTTCATCTGGGGTGCCCGCGTAAACAGCGGCACCATCTTCCTCGACGAAGCCTGGGCCCGGTACAAGTTCGATAACGGGCTGGCCGTCCGCGCCGGACAGTTTAAGGACCCGCTCAATCGCGAGTCACAGACGCCGTCGCACCTGCTGCTGTCGTGCGAGCGCAGCTACCAGACAGACCTGTTCTTCGGCATGGACAACTACGTCCAAGGCATCAGCCTCAGCTACGAAGACGCCGCGCTGCCGGTCAAGGGCGAGGTGGCGTTCACCGACGGCGCGATCTCCACCAACGGGAACTTCCAGGACCCACCGACCGGCGTCGACCAGAACTTCGGCGTCGCCGGCCGTGTCGATTACAAGGCGTTCGGCGACTGGAAAACGGTCGGCGATTTCGCCGCCGCACGCGTCGAGACCGATACCCTCGCGTTCGGCGCGGGCATCGACTACACCGAAGGCGAGCAGCTCGACGCCGGCACCAAGCAGGTCATCCGCTACACCGCCGACGGCATCTACAAGCTGGCGAGCAACTGGTCCTTCTACGCCGCCGTCAACGGCCGGCACACCGAAGTGAAAGGCGGCGCCAATTCCAACGACTGGGGCGCCCTGGCCCAGGTTGCGTGGTCGCCTGACGACAAAATTGAGCCGTTCGTTCGCTACGGCTACAGCTACTTCGACAGCGCCGCCGCCGGCTCCGAAGCCAGCGTCCACGAGATCACCGCCGGCGTCAACCACTACCTCCACGGGCAGAACGCCAAGCTCACCCTCGACCTGACCTACCTCCCCAACGGCGCCCCCTACGCCGACAGCGGAGCGGACATCCTCCTCTCCCAGGACGCAGAGGTCGTGCTGCGGGCACAGTTCCAATTGGCTCTCTAACCCCCTCCCGGCGGCCTCCCCCATCGGGGGAGGCCAGGGCTGGCGGCCATCGTCGTTGCCGGCGAGTTGCATCCCGGGGCACGATCTCGAACTCTGGTAGGCGTGCCTGGCGATGTAACTCGTCGGTACAGGTGCCAGAGGCGCGGGAACGGGCGGCGTCACCTGCGGGCGCGGCGCGGGGGGCGGGGTGACCAATTTCGCTTAGGGCGGCGGTGGGGCGATGCGTTGGTACGCGCGACGCCGCATCTGCCAGCGGTCCATCCAGGTCCAGTGATCGCGCACCTGCCAGAGTTCGTCGTTGACGCGCTTGAACTGCCCCTTGAGCTTGTCGGCGATCGGGTCCTGCAGGTCGATCACGCCGTTGGG
>JBBRFH010000182.1:0-7051 GCA_038224615.1 Tepidisphaerales bacterium | reverse complement strand
GGGATGAGCCGGCCGTCGTTGCTGATGCGCCAGGTCACGCCCGCGGGCCGCTGCAGCAGCCACAGCGTCCCGTCGCCGCGACCATAGATGACGTCGTCGGCGGTGATGCGAATCGGATCGCCTTTGCCGTCACCTGACCTGATTTGAGCGAACGGTCTTGCCAGCCGCACGCCGCCGCCACCGCTGAGTTCGCGCGAATCGAGCTGCAGGCAGCCCGTCGCGTCCACATGCCGCAGCGCCAACCAGACATTGCGGCCGGCGCGCACCAGCGTGGCGTCGGCGAGGTCGATCGACGCGCCCATTCCCGATGCCTCGCCCAGCGTCCGGGCGTCGGCGATCAGGCGCAGCGTGTCGCTCGAAGGCGTCCAAAGCCAGAGGCTGGCCATCGATTCTGTGCGCGTTACCCCGCTGGCGTAAATAACCAGTTCGCCTGTCGCAAGCGAGGTCATGGCGCGGATACCCGCGCGCCCGCCGGGAATCCCCAGCGCCTCGGCAATTCTTGGCCCGGTAAGCGGCGTATCGCGCGGTGCCCCCGCGTTGTCGATCAGCCGCACCCGCTGCTGCGCGTCATCCACGACCTGCGCCACATACGTCACCCCGCCCGCCCCCGCCGCCAGCAGCGTCCGGCAATTGGCCCGCAGGTACAACACCGATTGAAGCGTCACCCCGAGCGACACGGATCGACGTGCGGGGGGGCTGGATTCGTTGCAGGATGCAAGACCCAAGATAACCAGAGCCTGTACAAGCGCGTAGCCGCACTTTCTCAGTCGATCGAGCCGAGGAAGGAAACATTGTGACCGGAGCGAGGGCATTATTTTGGAATCCGCGAACAGTCCCAGAACAACGCCTGGGTTGTATTTCGCGTCGTGGACGCGGCCCGCTGCGGCCCAGTAGTACCACTGAACTCAAAGTACCAAGTATTGAATGAGGTGGCTCCGGAGCCTGATGTGTATTTGAAAATCGGCTGGGAAACAGGCGATGCATGGAGGTCCGCGAACAGCACGTTGGCGATCTTGCCCTTCCCATGCCGCAGACCCACATGCCCTTCAACACCGTCGAATGCGGTTGCGAAGGAATCGCTGATGCCGGGAGACTTGATCTCACAGTCCGGTGAAACTCCGTCGAACAACAGCACCAATTCAGTGATCCGGTGCAGCTTCGGGGATTTCACCCAGACAAGCGACGCCGCAGAGCTTGCCACGCCCGTCGTTGTCTGGCCGAAAAAGCTATTCATTTTGTAGGTCTTGTACTGATTTCCGTTCTCGCCATTGTCGGCTTGGAAAGACGGGAAAATGGGATCTTGCTTGATCGCCGTGAAATTCCGCGCGGCTGTGTCGCTGGAGTCATAAACCTTCATGTTGCGGAACAAGTACTGATCAAGTGCATTGAACCAGACGTTCTGGGCCTTGAGTTTCAAATTGGGTGGATCACTCGTGTTAGGGAATCCCTGCACCTTTAGCAGGGAGTTCTGAAATGACTGGGGGAAGGTCGATTTGTTCTCAGCGAGGTAAATCGCCATCGCTTGACCAAGTACGCGCAGATTGCTGAGACACTTCGTGGCGTTCGCCTGCCGGCGGGCGGTATTCAGCGCGGGCAGGAGGATCGAGATCAGCAGGGCAATAATGCCGATGACGACCAAGAGTTCGACGAGCGTGAACGCGTTGCTGCGACCACCGGGAATATGCCTCGTGGAGATCCCTTTGCGCTGGTGCATGGCACATCATAACCCGCGGCGATCGCCGGTCCGAACAAAAACGATACTCGCGCCAGCGTATCGGCCACATCCGGGCCCGATGACGCGGCGACAGACGCACGAAAGCCCCGCTTTCCGATGAAGGCGGGGCTCTCGCGGCAGCATTCCTCGCGTCACGCGATCAGGCAAGCGAATCGCGTAATTCGTGGTGGCACCATACTTTGCGAGTGCATCGGGCCACACGCCACCTCGATGCGAATGTCGTTTGACTCCCTCGCGCACATTTCGCGGTTTGCGAGGACACGAGTGTTCCTACAACGAAGGCAACTGAAAGCGGCACAAGTGAAGATCACTTGTGCCGCCTCTTGAGCCGGACCCTCTCCGATTCGATCTCAAGCAATCAAGGAACTATCCACGCCCCAGACGGAATACCGAGTCTGGCGCGCGTATCCGGCCAGATCATCCATTGCTGGTTGCCGCTGAAGGTTTCCACCGCCGTGTTGCTAAATCGCGTGCCTCGAGGGAGCCAATAGAGCGGGTTGGTCGAGTCCATTTCATCCAAAGTCGAGACGTGCCCGTCGAAGAAGGCGACATTTAGCCGATAGGAACCGCCATTCAAATTTGGACGCCGCGTGCCGTGCCGGTAGGAGAGAAGCTTCACGTCAAACGCCTTCGGCGTGAGGCCCGCCTCAGGGGTATTCCATCGCCCATAGGCTTTTGAAGCACCGGTAAATGCCCCGAAGTCCGCAAAGGGGGTCGAGTTCTGCCAGCCGCCACCGCCGATGCCGCCGATTGAAAACGAAGGGGACTTGGTGCCATCGCTCCATCGAGCTGCGTCCGCGATGTAGATCTTCTGGCTCGATTGCCCGATCTTGGTGATCTTCGGTGAGTAGCCCTCAGGCAGAATCCAGTAAGGGGATCCTGGCGTCCAGACCGACCCGGACATTCCGCCGTTTGAAGTCGCAGTGCCGCGGCTGAGAAAGAGGAAGTTGGCAGCCGTCGCGTAGCTGAGCATGGGCCCCGTCCCCGCACCCGTCGAGGTAAACTCCGTGGCGATCATTCCACTGGCGGTGGGGCAGCGGAACTGCTTCAGGTTTCTGTAGGCACGCCAGCGGGGCACCACATTAAGGCTCTCGGTGACGTCGGTGTTGCCCTGTTCGATGTCCATTAGCCGCAGCCGCATCATGCGTGCCAGCGGTCCCACGTAATCCTGAATATCGATCACGTCGGGCGAGTTGCCGGCGTTGATTCCGGGCTTCAGGGTAAATGTCGTGCTGCTGCCGGTCCCTGTGATGTTGAAAAGGTGACCGCCAGTCGTAACCGCCGAACCCGGGATGGCACCCTTAAATTCAGCGGTATAGATGATCATGGCTTGAGCAATGCTGCGCAGATTCGCCGCGCACGCGATCGATTGAGCCGACTGCCTCGCTTTGTTCAGCGCGGGGAGCAGGATCCCGACCAGAACGGCAATGATGCCGATCACAACAAGCAACTCGACCAGCGTAAACGCCTTTTGGCATCGACGTAAAAAACTTACATTGCAGTACATGAATGAATCTCCTGGATAATCGTACTTTCAATTCTTGACAGGCCGCGCGGGTGAACGGGTATTCAAGGGTCGGCAGGCGGTCGCACACCTTTTTTGTATTCAACTTCCGTGGGCGGCAGTTTTGCGCCTTCGGACGGCTGCGGATTCCGCTTGACGACCAAGCGACCACAATCCGGGCAAAACGTCGGAACCTGTTGTCCCGCATAACGCTTCACGAAGACATAAGTGGGTGACACCTTGGATGAGCCATCCTTTTGCCAAAAACAAGACTCGGCGGGATAGCCTGTCTTTTTGCCGCTGTAAGGCGACAGAAGCGGCCAACTCGTTCCGACGTCCGGCCTCGCCTCAAATGACCTTCCCGTTTCGGAACAAACGAACACCTCTGCTTGAGTGGTAGAACTCGCCCCTGCATCGGTAATGACGGCTTGAGCCTTCGAAAACGCGAAAAACAATCCGATGACCGCCGCCGAGCATGCCGTCACCCGTCCTGCGGGGGTCTTTACCCATGTACGAATACGTTCAATCATGGCATTTGATCCTTCGCAACTGGGAACCAAACACGCATACATCTCGATCGTCAACGACAAATTGTTGTCTCGCACGCATACAGTTAGTTCGGCACAATGGCGGTCGCACGGCGCATGACCTGCCACTCACTTCAAAGTTACCAAGTCAGCGCCAAGTACGGTCATTACTTGGCCTTACACGACACACGACATGTCCGCAGTGAACGACACCTGACCATCAACGGCGGGCTCGCGGCCGCCATACGGTTGGCGGCGCAAGGGGAAAAGCGTCACCCTGTGCGAGAAGAATTCGCGCACAGGCGGGAAGCTCAACTCAGGGAAATTGGCGCACCCGTCTCGACCTTGCGGTCACCCGTATCACTTCGATCTTGGCCTTGATCTGCTTACCCTGCCGCGGGTCTTTGCAAACCTGTTTGCGGCCGAGGAGGCGGACGTTCGGAGCTCCCTGCAAATCACGCGCCCGAGTCCGACGGCCGAATTTAATCGGGACGACGGATACCAAGCTTGCCCTGTCTGATTCACGCGACAGTCTCTTCAAAAGCATTAAGACCGTATTTCCCGGCGATGAGCGAGGTGTGAATGCGGCGCTTCCGCACCCCGGAGAGATATGTAATCTCTTCAGCGGCCGTGTTGCCGGCTGCTATACTGCGGTGATGGACGCCGTTCTCGTACCGCTCACCCGCTCGCCGCGCCTGCCGGATTACGTGCGCGAGTTGAGCGCGCTGCTCCAGCAGGAAGCCGCCGAGCGTTGCCGATTCCGGGATTGGCTTGACGAGGACAAGAAGGCCGAGTTCATCAACGGGGAGATTGTCGTGCATTCACCAGCGAAACTGGAACACACCGAAGCGCAAAAGCTGATTCTCAAGCTGCTCGACACATTCGTTGCCGTGCATCAGTTGGGGAAAGTGCTGCACGAAAAAGCCCTCATCGAACTCACGCGGAACGACTACGAGCCGGACATCTGCTTCTGGAAGCCCAAGAAAGCGTCACGCTTCACGGGCAAGCAGATGGTCTTTCCCCCGGCGGACTTCATCATTGAAGTGTTGTCGCCGAGCACCGAGCAGGTCGATCGTGGCGTTAAGTTCGAGGACTACGCAGCCCATGACACGGCAGAGTACTGGCTCGTCGATCCGGTGCGGCGGGTGATCGAGCAATACCGGCTGGCGGGCAACGCGTTCGCGCTTCACGCGACGTGCGATGCGACGTCAACGATCGAGTCAATTGTTGTCACGGGATTCCGTATGCCCGTCGTCGCGGCATTCGATTCAGCCGCCAACCTGACGGCGTTGCGTTCGATTCTCGCGCAATAGAAAAGAAGCCCGGGACGTCGTCCCGGGCTTCGAGTGCGATGCAAAAGCAGCGATGCTGCCAGGCGCGTCTACGCGACTTTCTGGACCGGTGCCTCGGGCACGTTCTCGAGCTTGAGCTTGCGCAGTGCCACCTTCTTGTAGCCGAGCTGCTCGATCACCTCGAGCACTTCGGTCCACGTGGGGAACAGCTTGCGATTGACTTTTTTGTAGGTCTCGATGGCCATGACGAACTCGAACTGCTCGGCGGTCATTTCGCCCTCCTCGGCGCTGCGGCGGTCTTCCTCACGACGGATGCCGGCGCCGCGGCGGCGCTCGAGGCCGGTGCGGCGTTCGTCGTTGGCGACGCGGCGGTCCGGGCCGGTGTAGCCCGACTCCTCACGCGTTTTCTGCCGACGGTCGATGCCCATGCGGCGGTCGACGACGTCGCGCGGCTGCCCATCACTGGGCAGTTCGTTGCTCGACAGGTCGTCGGATGCGGGGGCAGGCGATGCGTCGATGTCCATAGACGTAACCTCTTCTCAAAGAGAATCGGACGAACCCACGCCGGGCTTAACAACACCGCGGGCAGGTGACGTGAACGCCACCTGCCCGCGGGATAAAGGTTCTTGTTATCGGCCCGTTACAGGCGCGACTAACTGATGATGATGTCGCCGAACACCGTGCCGACGACGTTCTGTTTCACGATCAGGCCGGCGCGGACGGTGACGCCATCGTCGATGTCGCCGCCGACGAAAAGCTTCTTGATCGTCTTGTTGACGCGGAACAGGGTCGGCGTCGTCGGATCGCCGCTGGCGACCATGTCGCCGTAAACCGCGAGTCCGTCGGCATTCTTGGAGCCTTGGATCTGCCCGCCGTAGGTGGTGACCTCGACGATGCCGATATCCTGGGTGACCTTGGTATTGCCGAAATAGCCCTGGCGGGCGAAGAGGCGGTCGAGTTGGCCGTTGGGTCCGGAGACGTTCATCGTGAACGTGCCGCGGATGTTTCGGCCGGAAACGACTTCTTTGACGCGCCCGGCGACCTGGACGCGGGTATGGCTCATGTTCCCGCCCGACGAAAGCCGGTCGAGCGTGCCGCCGTTGACGTACAGCCCGTCGATCGACGAGGTGGCGTCGATCTTGCCGATCGAGTTCTGGAACGCCACCCGCATCGGGTAACCCGACGACGTGATGGGGATGTTGTTCGTGAGCGATCGGATGTGGTACGCCTTGAGCGAGCCGAGGCGGCGCGTTCCGGCAATGACCGAATCCTCGATGATGCCGGCGTTGGTGACGCCGCTGGCTCGGCTGCGCTTCGCCGACGTGCCGAGGTAGACGTGCAGGTCGGTCGACGTACTGTGCTTTCGGCCGGTAGAGGCGTCGAAGGTCTTGCTCTCCGACTGCCTTACCGACGCCGGGTACGACTTGACGTTGAGCAATTGTCCGTCGCCTTGGGCGACGACGGAGTTGATGGAGTTGCCGACCAGCAGTTGTGAACTGCGGATGCCCATTCCGTCGGTTTGGACGACGCCGTTGGCGTTGTACTGGGACTGGAAAAGGAAGACGCTGGTGAAGATGCCGAAGCCTTGGTCGACGATGATGCGGTTGAAGTCGCCGCCGCCGAAGAATGAGCCGATGATGCCGCCGCCGGTGACGCCGATGCTGCCGATGTTGTAGTGCGGGATCACTGTCAGGGGATTGGTGCCGGTTCCCGTGCCGGTGCCGGTGCCCGTGGTAATCACACCGGTGACGAAGGGATCGGTCTCGAACTGCTCGTCGGCGAAGATGAATGCATGGACGAAGAAAGAGCCTTCGTCGAGTGTGGTGCCGGCGAGGATGCGGGCGCCGGCGATCGAGCCGCCACGAAGCGTGATGTTGTCGATCTGGCTGGTGGCGACGATGGTGCCGCGGATATCGGCGTTGACGCCGACGATCTGGTTGATCTCGCCTGACCCACCGACCGCTCCATTGGCAAAGATGCCGGCGATCGGGAC
>JBBRFH010000181.1:0-7053 GCA_038224615.1 Tepidisphaerales bacterium | reverse complement strand
TTGAAGTCCGACGCTCCGGCGGCATCGCCTCCGCGCTGGTCGCGACCCCCGCCGGCTCGGATACCATTCCCGTGATGCCGGCCGACCTCTCGCCGTTCGCTACGCTCAAAGGTCGGGAAGGTTTCTGGCGCCTCGGCAAATCGGAGGACGGCGTGTGGTGGTTTGTCTCACCCGCCGGCCAACGTGAATTCCTGAATACCGTCACCACTGTGCAGCCCTTCCAGCAGGGACGCGATCCGAGCGGCGTACACTTCGTCAGCCGCGACTGGAACGGCTCCGTCGGTGCCTACGATGGCGACCTGCAAGCCTGGGCCGACAAGACCCTCACCCGCATCCGCGAGACCGGCTTTAAGGGCCTCGGCGCCTGGTGTCATCCGGTGTTCCATCAGTTCAACGTGCCGATGACCCGCGACCTCAACCTGTGGAAGTGGCACTCCGCCGGCAAGACGCACCTGTACGGCCCGGAGTGGGCGTCGATCGTAGAAAATGCCATCGTCACCGCCACCACGCCGTTGAAGGACAACCCGAACCTGGTCGGCTACTACACCGACAACGAGCTCGACTGGTCCGACGCCACTATCGGCCCGGGCGTGTACTTTGACTACCTCCCGTTCGGCGATCCCAATCGCGTGCAGGTCATCAGCACCATCCAGACCCTCTGGCCGACCATCGACGAGTACAACACGGCGTGGGGTGCCAAGCTCACCTCGTGGGCCGACCTCGAGCAGCAACAGAAGCTCGCCCGCGAAGCCACTGATGCCTACGCCAAGCTCTTCAGCGCCTGGCTCGATAAGGCCGCGACGTACTACTTCAAGACCACCAGCGAACTGCTGAAAAAGCACGACCCAAACCACCTGAACCTCGGCGTCCGCTATGCCGGTTTCGGCCCGAGCGAAGTCGTCCGCGCCGCTCGCAATTACACCGACGCGCTTTCGATCAACTACTACGTCTCCGACGCTCAGTTGGACCCGGACCTGTTCAAGCGGATGTACGAGGAATCGCAGCAGCCGATGATCCTGACCGAGTACGGCTTCCACGCGCTCGACGGCCGCAGCGGCAACCGCAATACGTTCGGATTCCAGGCGCAAGTGCCCGACCAGCAGGCCCGTGCCGAGGCGTACGCCTTGTTCACCACGCGTCTGGCAAGGCTCCCCTACTTCGTCGGTGCCGATTGGTTCCAGTGGATGGACGAGCCGCCTTCCGGCCGAAACGCCGATGGCGAGGATGTCAACTTCGGCATCGTCGACATCGACGATAGGCCCTACAAGCAACTCGCCGAAGCCGTCCGCGAAACCAGCGCCAAGCTCAACCCGCTGCACGCAATCAGCGCGACCGACAGCGGCAACGACATTTTCCGCAACACCTTCGCCAACAAGCCGGTTGCGCACGTGATGAAGCTGGAACGCCCGATCACGATCAACGGCGAACTCAGCGACTGGTCGGAATTGAATCGTCTCCCCGGCATGCGCCGCTCGCAGACGATCGGTCTGGACCGCACCGACGCCCGCATGCCCAATGTGTTCATGGGCTGGCGTGACGACGGGCTTTACATGGCGGCGGAAGTCTTCGACGAATACCTCGAGACCGTCGCCCCCGACGGCCGCTGGTGGACGCGCGACTGCATCGAGTTCTGGCTCAGCACGCGTCCGGCCGCCAAGGACCAGCAGGTCTACAACCCGTTCTGCCACCAGTTCTTCTACATCCCCAGCGCCCGCCCGACCGAAGGCAGCGGCGGCGTGCTCGGCCAGTGGCACCGCCCGGGTGACGCCATCGACAGCAACCTGATCCCGCACCCCGACGTCCGCCAGAGCACGCGCGTGTTGCCCGGCCGGTACGTCGTCGAGATGTTCATCCCCGCCAGCGCCCTGCACGGGTGGGATCCGGCCAACCATCCGGAGATGGCGTTCAACTTCCACGTCAAGAACTTCCATCTCGCCGTCGACTACTTCTGGTCGGCCCCCAAGGAAGCCATGACGCAGCAGCGCCCGAACACCTGGGGCAAATTGCTGCTCCTCACCCCGCAGGTCGCCTCGACCAAGTGATCGGCGGTAGACTGGATCGCACCATGAAGACCGCGCCCCAGATTCTGGACCAGTACTACCATGAGATGCGCTGGCGAATCCTCTCGCTCGCCGCCGACTTCGACCGCATCCAACGCGCAGAAGGAGGCAACGCGATCGTCTCTAACGACCCGAAGGTTGCTGCGTTGCGCGAATGCCTCGAACAGATTCTCTCCCCCAATGACGGCCGCGCCGAGCGCGTCCAACTGACGCTCAGCCTGCCGCTCGGGGATCCGCGGAAGGCGTAGCTCAGTATCTCTGGAATTCCCTCGCGCCCAATGCGCGACTCGATCCGGATTCGTGCAACGGCTTTGTTCCCGCTTCAGCCGCCGCTTCACGCGATGCCGCATTGCTTCAGGAAGGGTGGGAGGATGCGGTCGGAGTTGAAATGCTCCGCGGCGATCTGGCGCGCGGCGGCGCAGTGGGCGGCGTAGTCGGCGCGGACCTCCCGAATTGCCACAACGGCCTCGTCGATGTTGCGGAACGTGAGCAACCCTTTGCCCGTGGGCAGCACGCTCGACATCCCCGTCTCCTGAATGACCACCGGCCGACCCGCGGCGAGGTAGCAGGCGCTGCGGTCGCTGAACCAGCCGCAGTGTGTGCCCGCGTAGCCGCCTTTGGTGACGGTACACTCGCCGTAGGATGTGCCGACAAACTGGCGATAATCCTCGGGCGTTTTTACGACGTCGGGGTCTTCGATCTTCCACCCGTTCTCACGGAGCAGCGGGAGATCGGGGCTGGTCGGTTCGATGTCCAGCACGATCCCGAGGGGCTGCTGGACGCGTTGCGGCAGTTCGATGATTCGCTTGAACTCCTCGGCCTTGGGTCCGAGCGTCTTGCCCTCGTAGACCAGATACCCCTGATCCCACCAGCCGGCGACAGTGGTGAAGTGGTTGCGCTTCAGCTCCCACGGGCCTTTCCAAAGGTCCATGACGACCGGATTCCACATCGGCTTCCAGTCGATCCCGTGCGTCGGCAATTTGCAGAGCGGATCGCGGCCGATGTTGGCGCCGCAGGTGAAGTAGACGTCCTGGGTGCCGTAGATCTTCCTGGGGTCGCTGGTGGTGGCCCAGAGATGCGTATACGCCGGGTCCTGCTCGACCATGATCCGCGGGCGGACCTTCCGCAGGAACTCGGCCGGCGTTTCGGTGTAGGGGCTGCCTACGGTGATCAGCCCGTCGGCGATGTCGCACGCCTGCTTGAGCTGCGCATCGTCCAGGCCGGCCACGGATCGCAACGTGTTGGCGTCGATCAAAGCGGCGTTCTCGAGGTGCCACCACTGTTTGCAGGTCGCTTCAAAGCGTTCTTTCGGCGCCTGCCCGTGGTAGCTGGGCTGCCAGTTGAAGAAGTTGAGGAGGATCACGCGATGGCCGAGACGTTCAAGCCCACGCAGCCACTGCAGCGTGAGCATCGCCTGTCCGCCGCGGGCTTTGTCACCCGACCACACGATGTCCTGGATCAACAGCAGCGTCGCCATGCGACAGAGTGTCAGGATGTCGGGGCACGGTTGCAAGTCGCGTGGAATGCGATCGAACGCTACGATGCCGTGCGGAGGGACGTTGTCCGTGAAAATCTGCCTTTCTACCGCCAACACGCTCTACTATCCGCAAGGCGGACATCTATGGGTTTTCATCAACTGGGCGATGGGATTTCGCGCAATCGGCTGCGAGGTCCACTGGCTCGACCTGTACAACCCGCGCCTGTCGACTGAGGAAAACGAAAGCTACCTGTCGGTCTTGCGCGAGCGCCTGCATCCATTCGGTCTCGGCGATGCGATCGTGCTTGCCCCGGCTGACGGGGTATCGTCGGCGCAACGGCTCAGCGCGTTGCCGGTCGACGCGCTCGATGGCACTGACCTGCTGTTCAACCTTCGTTACAATCTGCCAGAATCCCTGATGCCGCGCTTCCGCCGCAGTGCCCTGCTCGATATCGACCCCGGCATGGTTCAACAGACGGTAGCCGCCGGCGGCTACAACTGCCCGCGGCACGACGCCTACTTCACGATCGGCGAAGGCGTGGTGAGCGGCGCGAGCCAAGTGCCAAGCCTCGGCGTCGAATGGCACTACACGCCCCCGGCGGTCTTCCTGGGAGAATGGCGCGTCTCGACGCCCCCTTCGGACGCCCCGTTCACCACGGTGTCGCACTGGGAGACCGATGAGTGGCAGATCGATCCGGACGCCTCGGTCTACCAGAATCACAAGAAGGCGGCGTTCGAGCCGTTCTTCAACCTGCCCAAGGTGGTCGGTCGACCGCTCGAGTTGAGCCTGCACCTGCCCGGCGACGAAACAGAGGCCCCGCTGCTGCGATCGCACGGGTGGACCGTGCGCGAAGCGCACCAGGCGGCAGGATCCCCGGAGGAGTTCCGGCGCTATGTGATCGGGTCGGGCGGGGAGTTCAGTTGTGCCAAGCCGTGGTACGTGCGTCGTAAGACGGGGTGGATCAGCGACCGCACGCCCTGCTACCTCGCCACGGGCCGCCCCGCGATACTAGAAAATACCGGTCCGTGCCGTGTGCTCGACGGCGTCGACGACGGGCTGCTGCGATTCAAGACCTTCGACGATGCCGTCCGTCAGTTTGGTCGTGTGTGCGAAGACTACCCGCGCCACTGCCGCGCAGCGCGAAAACTCGCCGAGGAGCACTTCGACTCGACCAAACTGGCACGCCGGGTGCTCGAACGCGCACTTTAGCCGCGCCACAGTTGCACGATCAGGCCCAGACGCGACGATAGGAACAACAGCCATGCGCCTCATCGACCCCCACATCCACTGCGTCAGCCGGACCACCGACGATTACCTGTTCATGGCGCGCGCCGGTGTGGTGGCGGTTTCGGAACCGGCGTTCTGGGCAGGGTATGACCGCTCGTCAGCGTCTTCTTTTGCCGACTATTTCCGGCACATCCTCGATGTCGAGCCCAAACGCGCCGCTCGGTACGGGATCGACCACTACGCATGGCTCTGCATCAACGCCAAGGAAGCCGAGAACGTCGAACTGTCGCGCGAGGTCATCAAGCTGATCCCGCCGTTGCTGTCGCACCCGAAGTGCCTGGGCGTCGGGGAGATCGGACTGAACAAGAACACGACGAACGAGATCACCGTCTTCGAGATGCAGGTGGACGTGGCGGCGAAGCATGACCAGATGATCCTGATCCACACGCCACACCTTGAGGACAAGAATCGCGGCACCGACATCATCTGCTCGATCCTCAAGAACGACGGCCGAATCAAGCCGGAGCGGGTGCTGATCGACCACTGCGAAGAGCACACCATCCGCCGGGCCCGTGAGAATGGGTTCTGGGCGGGTCTGACGATCTACCCGGTGACCAAAGTGACTCCAGCGCGCGGCGTCGACATCCTCGAGCAGTTCGGCCGGGAGATGATCATGGTGAATTCTGCCAGCGACTGGGGCGAGTCCGGGCCTCACATGCTCACCGACACCCTCCTCGAATTCCGGAAGCGCGGGCATACCGAACAGGAGGCTACCGAGATCTTCTACAACAACCCGTGCAGATTCTTCGGACAAAGCCCCCATTGGAAACCCCAACCCATCGCCGGTGGAGGCCTCACCGCATCGGCGGTGACAAAATGAAGTACTGGAAATCTCCTTCAACCCATCCCCGTCCCACTTTGTATAATGAATGACCGCTTGGCACGCTCCGATCACGTCCCGATCGTGCCGATAACGAACTTGGAGCCGACCTATGCACCACATCGCGCGATTGCTGATCACCAGCGTCTGCTGCGGCGCCTTGCTTTCCGCCGTCACGTTTGCGGGGGAACTCGGTGACCAGGTGAAAAGCCCTCGGGAAAAAAGCCCGGCGGATCGGGGAGGCAAGGTCAACCAGGATAAGGGCAACAAGGCAGGTCAGGACAAAGGCAACAAGGAAAGCCCCGAGAGAGCCAAACCAGCCGACCAGCAGCGTCGCGCGGCAACGCCGTTTAACGAGCGCGATTACGGACGCCTGAAAATCGGGCCCAACGGCCCATTGCCCGCCGACAAGACGCGATCGACCGAAGCCAAGGAAGCGCTCGACACTGCCCGGGCCGACTTGACCAAAGCGCTGAGCAACACATCCGGCAATTCAACGTTCCAGACTGAGAACGAGTTGTGGCGCGATGACAATTACCGCAGCGCCTCGCTTTCGCTTCGCCGCGCCCAGGCCGAGTACGACAACGTTCGCCGGCCCATCTTCGACATGCTGCGTGAGGACTCGTACTACCGCGAACTCGCAAAAAAACAGGGCGAGAGCGAGCGCGTCATCCAGAGTCTGGTCCTGACCGGGCGCAGCAGTTTCGATTACCTCTTCCCGCACGCAATGGCCGCGCTGGAGATGCGCAAGCGAATGACCCGCGAGGAGATCATTGCCTTGGCGCAGACCCCGGAAGTCGAGGAAGCGCGCCAGCGGATGCTCATCGCCGCCGCCAAGGTGCGTGAACTTCGCGCCGGCTACACTGCGCAGATCAGCGGCAGCGCGCAGGCCAGCAAGCTCAAGGAAGACTTGCAGGACGCCCGCGACAACGTCAAACAGGCCCAGGCCAATCTGAATGCATCACAGCTCGAAGAGGCCGAGTACGAGCGCATCCGCTTCAACTATGTTGAGGAATGGCGCCGCACCGGCACCCCGCCGACGGCGACGGCGGCAAACTGATTTGCAGTCGTCGCCGGCTCGATCGCTCGCGGTGCCGCGGGAAATCCATTAGATTCGCGAAATGCCAAAGGACTGGCCGGCGCTCGTCATCGGTTTGATCGTCGCGTTCTACTGGGCGCGGGTGATCAAACTCGTCTTCAAGACCAAGCGCCTCACCGGCCGCGCCGCCAACTTCCTGCCGCCGGAGACACTCGGGCGGATTCTCCGCGTCATCTGGTATCCCAACGTCGCCGCGTGGGTCATTGTCCCGCTTGTCACCTTTTTCCATCCCACGCTCGGCCCGCGGACGCACTGGCCGATCGTGTCATGGAGCGCCGTTGCGGTCGCGGCAATCGTGCTCTACCTCAC
>JBBRFH010000180.1:0-7057 GCA_038224615.1 Tepidisphaerales bacterium | reverse complement strand
CCATTCTTCCACCGTCCCGACGAGAGCGCCGATGTGATCCTGAATCACCCTGGCAATGACGTCACTGGGCAGCTTGGCGGCCGCGCTGTAGACGGGCTTGAACGTGCTCTGCTCGATGGCGGCGGTGTCATCGTCGATGATCTCCCACTTCGGGTTCGTCATCTGCGGGATGTTTTTGTAGTAGCGAACCTTCCCCTTCAATCGCAGTTGCTGGCCGGGGTGAATCTGCCGCCGCAAGTACGCGCCGTTGAACCAGGCGAGCGCGAGCGCCCCGCTGTCATCCTGCACGGTCGCCTCGAAGCGCGGCCGCGGGTACGAGGAGATGTAGTCGACTGCGATCACCTCGCCGCGCGCGTTCTGGATCTGGTCGTCGATGAGTTCGGCGATCGGCCGCTCGGACATCTCGAGCTGGTAGCGATGCGGAAAGTATTCCAGCAGGTCGCGCGGAGTACAGACGCCCAGCTTCTTCAGCGCTGTCGCCCGGGCCGGGCCGATGCCGGCGAGCGAATCGATGGATGGATGCGGCGTCGACGCAGCAAGCGGCGCGGCGGGCGTCGGCGCGGCGGCGTCGTTCACGCGTTCCATCCTCGTTGGCCAATCAGCGGCACGAACCGGCAGCCGCCGAGATGCACGCGCTCGATGTTCCCGTGCGGGCGTCGAATGACCTTCACCAACTGCTGGTCCTCGCGCGAGCCGATCGGCGCGATGAGCTGGCCGTCCTCGGCAAGCTGGTCGATCAATTCCTGTGGCACGTCCGGCGCGGCGGCGGTGACCATAATGCGGTCGAAGGGCGCTTCCTCGCACCAGCCGATCGATCCGTCGGCGAACTTGAATCGCACGTTGCGCAGGTGCAGCGCGAGGATGTGCTCGAACGCCAGATCGAGCAACGGCTTGATCCGCTCGACGGTGTAGATGGTCTTCGCCAGGTGCGCCAGGACCGCCGCCTGGTACCCGCTGCCCGTGCCGACTTCCAGCACGCGGTGCGTCGGCGCGATTTCCAGTGCCTGGGTCATCAGTGCGACGATGTAAGGCTGGCTGATCGTCTGCCCGTGTCCGATCGGGGCGGCGGCATCGTCGTAGGCGTGCTCGGCGGCTTCCTCGGGCATGAAACGCTCGCGGGGGATCCACCCCATCGCCTCCAGCACGCGGGCATCGTGAATCCCTCGTGCGGCGAGTTGTTGATCCACCATGATCTGCCGCGGGTCAGTTGTGCTCTTGACGTACGACATGGAAGCAATTGTATCGCGCCACCCCCGGGCGGGCATCGAATGAAAACCAACATTTTGCCCGGCGTCCTTGTCGCCCGTGCTTGTCGCCGTAGAGTAAACCGAAGCATGCCCGCCCGCCCCATCGTCACCTTCACCACCGACTTCGGCCGCACCGATGCGTATGCAGCCGAAATGCAGGCTGCCGTTCGCAACGGCTCGGCGGCGGCGTCACCGGGCCTCAAAGTGGGCGACAAAATCGACATCCGATGACCACGCAGCAACTCCAATCCCTCGACAAGCAGTACATGTGGCACCCGTTCACCCACATGTCGCTGTGGCTGAACGACGACCCGCTGGTCATCACCCACGGCGAGGGCGTGTACGTCTACGACTCCGACGGTAATCGTTATCTCGACGCCATCTCCTCGCTCTGGTGCAACGTCCACGGGCACCGCGTGAAAGCCATCGACGACGCCATCCGCGCCCAGCTCGACAAGATCGCCCACTCCACCTTCCTCGGCGCGACCAACGAGCCGGCAACGATCCTTGCCGAGAGGTTGATCAAGATCGCCCCGCCGGGCCTGGCGAAGGTGTTCTACTCCGACAGCGGCGCGACGGCGACGGAGGTCGCGTTCAAGCTGGCGGTGCAATACTGGTGGAACCTCGGTCAGCCGCAGAAGTGCGAGTTCATCGCGCTCGAAGAGGCCTATCACGGCGACACAATCGGCGCCATGTCCGTCGGCACGACCACCGCCTTTCACAAACCCTATCGGCCGCTGCTATTTAAGGTGCATCAGGCGGGTTGGGGAAGGAAATTGTCGAATGACGAATGCCGAATGACGAATGCCGAAGCGTCTCAATCGTCATTCGGCAATCGTCACCCGTCATTCGACGCAGCGCGGGCACTCGCCGAAACCGAAACCCTTCTCCGCGCCCACGCTTCCACCATCGCCGCCATCTGCATCGAGCCGCACGTCATGGGCGCCGCCGGGATGATCGTCCAATCCGCCGGGTTCGTCAGCGGTGTCGCAGAGCTGGCGAAGAAGTACGGCGTGCTGCTGATCGCGGACGAAGTGGCGACCGGCTTCGGCCGCACCGGGGCGATGTTCGCCTGTGCGCACGAGGGCGTTTCGCCCGATCTGCTCTGCCTCGGCAAGGGCATCACCGGCGGCTATCTCCCCGTCGCGGCGACGCTGGCGACGCAGAAAATCTTCGATGCCTTCCTCGGCGATCCCTGGGAGGGCAAGACCTTCTTCCACGGCCACACCTACACCGGCAACCCGCTCGGCTGCGCCGCGGCGATCGCTTCGCTCGACCTCTTCGAGCAAAACGACCTTGTCGCAAAAGTGAAATCGAAATCGGCCGACCTCGCGCAGATACTCAGCCGTCTGAACAATCTGCCCCACGTCGGCGACGTGCGACAAATGGGCTTCATGGCCGGCATCGAACTTGTCGCCGACAAGGCCCCGAAGCGCCCGTTCGACCCGCGGGCCCGCGTCGGGGCGGCGATTTGCCGGCGGGTGCGCGAGCGCGGAGTCATCATCAGGCCCTTGGGCGATACGCTCGTCATCAACCCACCGCTCGTGACAACCATCGCCGAGCTTGCGATGATCGTCGACGCGATCCACGCCGAGGTCTCGCAACTGGCCGGTCTTCCCGGCGTCAGCGAGCGCGGCGATGAACAGATCGCGGGAGATTTCTGATGCGTGTCGAATGTCCAGTGCCCAGCGTCGCGCGTCCAGTGCGGCATTTCATTCGTCATTCGGCATTCGTCATTCGGCATTCCCTCCCGCTGCTGTTCGTCTGCTGCCTGCTCGCCGGCGGCTGCTACAACCCGCCCAAAACCGGCAACCCGTTCATCGACACCCCCCGGTCCCGTAATAAAACCGAGCGTTCACTCGATCTGGCGATCATCGGCGATGGCTATTTCATCGTGCAGATCCAGACCACCAGCGGCTTCCTCTTCACCCGCCGCGGCGCGATGTCGGTGTCCACTAATGGCGAACTCGTCAACGAGGACGGCTATCGTCTCTACCCGCCGATTATCGTCGGCGATGCCAACCTGATCACCATCACCCCCGACGGCGTCGTCCGCGCCCGCCACGGCGACAACGGCCCCGCCGACGTCGCGGGGCAAATCCTGCTCGCCCGCTTCGACAAGACCGAAAACCTCGTCATCGACGGCCACTACCGCATGCCCAGCGACAACTCCGGCAACCCCACCACCGCCCGCCCCGGCGCCAACCGCATGGGCGTCCTCGCCATCGGCGAACTGGAAAAATGATTCCCGCCCCCGCCTCCCGCCTCCCGCCCCCGCCTCCCGCCCACGCCTCGCCCGCGCAACTCTGTCATCCTGAGGTACCCCGAAGGATCTCCTCGCCCCCGCCACGCCGCGGTCCGCCGACGCGTCCCGGCCGGCTGTCGACACGCCTTGCGCCGCCTACATCGCGCCCACCCTGCGGGCGGAATCACCATCCCTCAGTCGCGATGCGCCGTGGCCGGACAGCAACCACAGGGCGCGCGTCGGACAAGAGCGTTCATGCCCGCCTCTATTCATGGGGTCGCAAAGCACGTTCGACACGCGCGATCAGCCGCGTTTCGTTTCGCCACGCGAACTCATGTTCCCACATGCGGAGCACGCGCCCCCGCGTCAGCATCTGGCCAACTAGCAGCCGCCTCTTCGTACGAGCGGTAGCCGGAGTCAATGAACTCTGCGCGGCCTTCAGCGTCGATTGCGAGAACTGCGAAGAGAAAATCTTGATCCGCGGCCCCACAACGCAGGTACGCATCCTGCCCCTCAAAGCTATCGATCCTCACGATGAAATATCGAGTCATAACGTTCCCGGTCGGCGGCGGTCAGTCATCACGCGATCCGTCTGGATCCGAAATGATTGTCGTGCTCATCGACGATTGAACCGTCCGGCAATACGTCGACCTCCACGATGTATTCCTCAACCGTCATTGCGTCCTCGAAGTCTCGGTCACCGTCCATGAACTCTCGAAGGCGCGTCATCATGTTGTCCGCGATCTCGCGCTCCGCCTCCAGTCGCATCGCGAACACGCACGGCAAGTCATTGGCATCGCGGACAGAGGGAACGGTCCCTTCGGCGACAGTGTCGATGTAGATGCAGTAGGCGGCGGTGGTCGTTTCCATATGCCCGCATCTTATCTTGGCCAATCGATCTGCTAAACTCGCGTCATGGCAAAAGCCGCTGGCGTTCAATGGACACGAGAGCACTTCCTCATCGCGCTCAACCTTTACTGCAAGTTGCCGTTTGGCCAACTCGACCATCGGAATCCGCTCATCATTGATGTTGCACAGAAGATGGGGCGAACGCCAAGCAGTCTGGCAATGAAATTGAGCAACTTCGCATCGCTTGATCCTGTGCAGCGCGCTCGGGGCATTCGCGGACTAGTGGGCGCGACGAATCAAGATCAGGAAATGTGGACGGAGTTCCAAAGTAATCCGGCAACCCTTGGCCCAGAGAGCGAACAGCTCTTGCACGACCTGTTCACAACCGACGACACGCAAGAGCTTGATTTCCTCGGCCGCGATCGGGTGCGCATTGAACGCAGCCGAGCGATAATCGCACCAACGGGAGCAACGGAGACCATCGCGACGGTTCGCGTACGGCGAGGACAGCAGTTCTTCCGGCAATCCATACTCAGTGCGTACGGCGTGAGTTGCTGCATCAGTCGGATCAACGCACCTCGCCTGCTTGTTGCTAGCCACATTAAGCCTTGGAGCGATTTTCCGGATGACCGGCTCAATCCGCGCAATGGCCGTTGCCTCTCCAGCCTCCACGATGCGGCGTTCGACGCAGGATTGATCACCGTCGATCAGAATCTGTGCGTAGTTCTGAGCGGAAAGCTCCGCAGCTACTTTCCGCAATCGGCACTAGAACAAAACTTCCTGCCTTTTGCGGGGCAACCGATTCGACTTCCCGGCAAGGTTGCGGAACCCGATGCAGCGTTCCTCACTTACCACCGCGACACTGTCTTCGCGAATTAGAGCCGATTTCAATCGCGCTTATCGCCCAATGCGCCCTTTTGTCATCCTGAGGTACTCCGAAGGATCTACTGGCACCGTCATGGGCCTTTACGTGGCGAGCAGATCCTTCGGAGTACCTCAGGATGACAACGCGCAGAACCGGTCGATAAACCGCAGGGGCGCGGGCTTTGCGCTGCCGTTGGCCGGGGTCGAACGCGGTTTGGCGTGGCGGGTTCGTTCGCGCACCGGCTGGGCCGACGTTCGCCCGCCGTGGGTCAGAATGAAGTTCATGACACCGCCGGGGGTCGAAGCCGCGACGTCCTGTGACTTGGCCGGGGAGCACGACGGGTGGGCGGCGGTCGAATCTGTGTCTGGCGCGGACTTCGTACTGCGTTTTTTGGCCATCGGTGTGGCGACATTAACCGGTGGCTCCGACAACGGTAAGTGGCGGACCCGTTTCCCTGCAATCCGACCCGCCGCGTTCGCAATGCGATGCCGATGAACGATGCCGGCATCGCTCGCCGGTGGCCACGCTGCATTCATTGCTTCATTCGTGTCGATTCGTGCAGATTCGTGGATTGCATTTAGGATTGGTGCCTTTGAGGTTCAAGCGGAGGCACGAAGGCACGGAGGCTTGGCGGCGAAGCGCGGCGGCTTGAGTAGCGGTGGCGGTCGGGCGTACCATCTGCGGCAAGTGGTGCTCCATCCCCTTTCGATTCCCGGCCTGTTCATCACCGCCACCGACACCGGCGTCGGCAAGACGCTGGTCGCGGAGGCGATTGCGCGGTGGTTCTTCAAACGCGGGCAGACGGTCGCGGTGCTGAAGCCCGCGGCCAGCGGGTGTCCGCACCGGCGCGAGGGGCTGGTGAGCGAGGACGCCGAACTGCTGGCCGCCGCCAGCGAGACACACCATCCGCTGGATTTGATCTGTCCCAACTGCTTCGCAGAACCGCTCGCGCCCGGGGTGGCAGCCAGGCGCGCGGGCAAGCCGATGGATTGGCCGGCCGTGCAGCGGTCGATCGACCTGATGTCGCCGGGCGCGGACGTCATGATCGTCGAAGGTGCCGGCGGCGTGCTGGTGCCGTTTGATGACCGAACATTGGTCCGCGACGTCATCCACGCTCTGAACATTCCCGCCGTCGTCGTCGCCCGGGCGAGTCTGGGGACGGTCAACCACACGCTGCTGACGGTCGAATCGCTAAGCGCGGCAGGCATCACGGTTGCGGGCGTGGTCATCAATCGCTACCCGACCGACCTCGTCGGCATCGCCGAGGAGACGAGCCATCGCGAGATCGAGCGGATCGGCAAGGTGCCGGTGCTGTGCCTGGTGCCCGATGAGCGGATCGATCCGCCGCACGTTCCGCCGGGCGTGATGTCGGCGATCGGGCAGGTGGATTGGGTGGCGCTGGCGCGGGGGAAGACCAGTCGATAGTCAGAAAGTCGATAGTCGATAGTGGAAGACGCGTGGCGATCGACTATCGACTATCGACTATCGACTCGTCGTATTGAAGTGCGCGCCGCGATCCCTACGATTCGGCCGATGGAGTTGCCAGATTTTTCTGTTCAGGGGCGCACCGCGCTGATTACCGGCGCCGGCCGCGGCATCGGGCTGGCGATGGCGAAGGTGCTCGTCGCCTCGGGGGTGAGCGTGGCGATCCAGGACATTGACGTCGACGTCGCCCAGGCCGAGGCCGACGCCATCAACGCCGCCGGCGGACGCGCGATCGCACTCGGCGGCGACATCAGCGACCTTTCCCTTCCCGAGCAACTGGTGCGGCAGACGGTCGACCAGATCGGCGGCGTCGACATTCTCATCAACAACGCGGCCATCCAGCACTTCCAGCCGTTTCTGGAATAC
>JBBRFH010000179.1:0-7165 GCA_038224615.1 Tepidisphaerales bacterium | reverse complement strand
GAACAAGAGGTATGAATATGGCTATCCCTGTCGCAAACGAGT
Source organism: Tepidisphaerales bacterium (assembly GCA_038224615.1). Lineage (GTDB taxonomy): Bacteria > Planctomycetota > Phycisphaerae > Tepidisphaerales > Tepidisphaeraceae > JBBRFH01. Next base: position 7,123 of record JBBRFH010000179.1, on the reverse strand, counting down.
TCAAGATCAAGCAACATCTCTGTGAGATCGGCACGAGGATCTGGCAGAAGGGTTTCTGCGCCGGCAACGAGGGCAATCACTCGTACCGCATCGCGCCCGACCGTTTCCTCTGCACGTCCACGGGCATCAGCAAAGGCAACCTTCGACCAGACGACATCTGCACGGTCGACGGCAACGGCAAGCAACTTGCGGGTCGTCTCAAGCGTTCGAGCGAGTTCCTGATGCACGCCGCGATCTACAAGGCCCGGCCGGACGTGGTCGCCGTCATCCACTCGCACCCGCCGCACGCGACGGCATTCGCGATCGCCGGCGTCGAACTGCCGACCTGCATCCACCCCGAAGCCGAAGTCTTTCTCGGCCCGGTGAAGATGGCCAAGTACGTCACGCCCGGCGACCAGCGTCTGGCGGATTCGATCTTGCCGTTCGTCCACGACAGCAACACCGTACTGATGGGCAATCATGGCGTCGTCTGCTTCGATACCGACCTCGAGCAGTGCTATTACAAGCTCGAGATCGTCGATGCCTACGCCCGCATCCTTCTGCTGGCCAAGCAGCTTGGTACCGTTAACACGCTTGGTTCCAATGAGATGACCGAGCTCATCGCGCTCAAGGGCAAGTTCGGCCTCAGCGACCCGCGATCCGAGCAGGCGAAGAAAGGCGAAGTTGCGTGCTCCGCGAGTGATTTTCTCTCGCGCGTCAGCGGCGGCGGCGACTTCGGCTCGCGCGGCCGGATGATGCAGGGCGGCAACACCGCGCCGGTGCAATCACAGGGTCTCGAGAACGCAATCGCGTCGATGATCCCGCCCACCGCGTCGGCGGCCGATGTCGAGCAACTTGTGCAGGCGATTACCGACCAGATCATGGCTACCGCCTGAGTGGAGCACGCGATGGAGACGCCGAACCGGCTGCATTTTGAAGTGTTTCGCGGAACGTGAGCGAGTTGGGCTCGACTGTTCGAGCAGGCCGCGGATTTCGTAAGCTCGCCATCTGGTCGCGTTGACGCATCGCGTCTCAACCGCGCCTTCATGGGAATCGCAGGATGGGAATCTTTCCTCGATCTTTGACCACGAGCGCCGCTGCGTTGTGTTTACTTCCGACTTCCGCGGCAAGCGCGCTGTAAACCGAGTTGCAATATGACCAAATCGCTCGACGCCAAGCTCGCCGACATTCACGCCGATCCATCGCGGTCGAAGGCGTTCATTCTCGCCGACGCCAAGGACGCCGACATGGCCACGGGCCTCGCGGCAACAGGCATTGACCCGGTAACGCGAAAGCCACGCACCCTCGCACAGTATCGCGAGAACATCCGCAGCGTGATTCGTCAGGGCCTGGTCGACATCGTACTGATGAGCGCCAGCACCAATGAACTGCTGACCATTCGCGAGCGAGCATTCGACAACTCGCAGGTCACACCCGCGGCGCGTGCGAACGACACCACCGACATCCATCTTCCCAGCGGCGGCACGTACGGCGCCGCGCCGTCGCGGCCGTTTCGCACGGCGATGCTTGATCACATCATGGCCGGCAAAATCGATCCGCTTGCGAGCGAGCGAACGCGCGGGGCGGACCTGGGGCTTTATTCGATCACGCCGAACAACGACATCGAGTTCGACCTTGCCACCATCGAGGCATATCGCGAATTCCGCGTCGAAGCTGAGCGCAAGGGCTTCCGACATTTCCTCGAAGTGTTCGATCCCAATGCCTGTGGCGACCGCTGCCCCACGGATCTCGGCCGATTCATCAACGATCTGATCGTCCGCACCCTCGCGGGCGTCTGCGGGAAGGGCCGGCCGGTGTTTCTGAAGATCGCCTATCACGGCCCGCGCGCGATGGAAGAATTGGCGACGTACGATCCCCACCTCGTCCCGGGAATCCTCGGCGGCGCCTCGGGCACAACCTTCGACGCGTTCTTCCAACTCTGGGAAGCCCGCAAGCACGGTGCCCGCGCCGCGCTCTACGGCCGAATGATCAACAACAGCGAGCACCAGCTCACCTTCGTGCAGCACCTCCGCTGGATCGCCGACGGCCAGATCGACGACCCCGCCGAGGCGACCCGCAGCTATCACGGGGAATTGCAAAAGTTAAAGATCTCACCGTTCCGTCCGCTGGAAGACGATCTGAAGGCGACCCCGCGTGGTACCAGCTATGACGCCAAGACGCAGGCGGTCGTGCAGGGAACGAAAACGGAACCGCCGTCGAGCGACAAAGTGAAGGCCAGTCTCGACAAGTGGAACCGAATCCTGGGTTGATTCGTACTATGGGCATCCTGCCCACACTATGAAGCGCGTGGGTTGGAAGCCCACACTACGAAAATGATCATCGTCGCCGGACATGTTTGCCTCGACATCATCCCGAGATTCCTCGGGCCGGCGTCGCTCGATCCGGGATCGCTCGTGCGCGTCGGCGCGGCGACGCTGTCGACGGGCGGGGTGTCGAACGTCGGCGTCGCGCTGCACCGGCTCGGCGTGCCGGTGAAGCTCATCCACCGCGTTGGCGACGACCTCTTCGGGCAAACCGTCCGCGCGCTGCTCGGCCCGGAAATGTCGAGCGGAATCCGCACTGTGCGGGGAGAAACGACAAGCTACTCCGTGGTCGTCGCGCCGCCCGGCGTCGATCGGATGTTCGTGCATTGTCCCGGCGCGAACGACACGTTCGGCCCGAGCGACGTCAGCGATCAGCAATTCGCCGGCGGGACGCATTTTCACTTTGGCTATCCGCCCATCATGCGTGGCCTGTTGCTCGATGGCGGCGCTGGATGCGCGGCGATCCTCGCCAAGGCTCAGGCCGCGGGATTGAGCACCTCGCTCGATTTGTGCAGCATCGATCCGGCCTCCGAGGCGGGATGCATTGACTGGTCGGCATGGCTGGCGCGGGTGCTGCCGCACGTCGACTGCTTCACCCCGAGCTACGATGAACTTGCGACGATCCTGCACGAGCCTATCGACGTCTCCCGTGACGGCGCCCGCCGCTTGGCAGAGCGATGCCTGTCGATGGGTGCCAAGGCGATGCTGATTAAGCTGGGATCGCGCGGCATCCTGCACTTCGACGGCGCAAGCGAGACGCACCACCCGTGCTTTGATGTCGACGTCGTAACCGCCAACGGCGCGGGGGATTGCACGATCGCGGGCTTTCTCGCCGCCGGCGCGATCGGGGTACTGAAGATTGAGGATCGCATCCGATTCGCGTGCGCGGTTGGCGCGTGCTGCTGCGAAGCCGCCGACGCCACCGGCGGCGTGCGATCGATCGCTGATACCCAGCTTCGTCTGACGCGTGGCTGGACGACACGACCGACAACCTTTGACCCGGAGTCGCCATGATTAAGCGAAGCGCCGTCCGCGCGCATCAACAGCGTGCCGCCGACATTCTTCAGCGTGCCGGCATCCTGATCCGACCGGACGAGACGATCGAGATCGCCGAGTTCGGGCTCGGCGAATTCGAGCGATCGGGCCTGGCACTGGTCGTCTACGTGAACACCGATCGCTACTGCGGCAAGGAACTCGTGCTCTTCCCGAGGCAGACCTGCCCCGAGCACTTGCACCCGCGCGTCGGCGAAGATCCCGGGAAGATGGAAACATTTCGCTGCCGCTGGGGCGAGGTCTATCTCTATCTCGAAGGCCCGCGCGAGGGTTCGATAAGCGGCATCGTGCCCAATGGCAGCGAGGCGCATTACACGGTCTTCCACGAGATCGTTCTGAAGCCCGGCCAGCAGCACACGATCCCGCCGGGAACGAAGCACTGGTTCCAGGCCGGGCCCGACGGCGCGGTCGTCACCGAGTTCAGCAGCACGAGCCGGGACGAATCCGACATCTTCACCGACCCGCGCATCAAGCGCATTCCGGAAATCGTCGAGGATTGAGAAGGCACGCATGCTCGCCGTCGAACGACAAGATCGAATCCTTGCGTTGCTGAAGCAGCGGAGATCGATGCTGCTCGATGCCCTGGTCGAAGAACTCGGCGTGAGCGCGTCGACGGTCCGTCGCGACCTCGAGCAGATCGAGCTGACCGGCCAGGTGCACCGGACGCACGGCGGGGTTGTTTTCACGGGCGACAAGCCGGCCAATTCGCGGCCGTACGCGTTCGACCAGCGACTGGCGTACAACCTTGACGCCAAGCGCAAGATTGCCCGCACCGCCCGATCGCTCGTCCAGCCGGGGCAGACGATCCTCATCGACGGCGGGACGACGACGTTCTACTTCGCCGAAGAACTCAAGGGCGTTCACCTGCAGATCGTCACCAACTCGCTGCCGATCGCCGAGATGTTTCAGAACGACGACGGCGTCGAAGTGATCCTCACCGGGGGGCTGATCTACCCGCGCTACGGACTGCTGGTCGGGCCCATGACCGAGCGGGCGCTGGAATTGATCCACACCCAGACCCTCTTCATCTCCGCGGCCGGCATGCACGAGGGCGTGCTCTACAACCAGAACCTGCTGCTGGTACAGGCCGAGGAAAAGATGATCCGCCAGAGCCAGCTCGTCGTGCTGCTGCTGGACAGCGGAAAATTCGGGCAACAGGCGCTGAGCCGGTTGTGTACGCTCGAAGACGTCGACGTGGTTGTCACCGATCTCCCGCCGAGCGACAAAGACCGCCAGGTGATCGAGTCAGCCGGCTGCCGACTCATCATCGCCGAGTGACCGTCGCGGCACCGGTTGCTGGACTATTTCTCACACTCTCGCTGGTAACCCGACCGAGGCTGCAAACGTATTCGCCTGTGACAGAGCGGTTCTGCACAGTGAGTCTGGTTTCTGCCGCGAAGGCGCAAGCGACGGAAGCAGGGGTGATCGGCGTTCGATTAATGGTTGCACCTTCGCGGGCGCAATAATCCGGGTTACTGAGCGTTCAGGACCACATCATGCCTTTGACTCGATCCGCTTCGATCGCCCTTCTGGCAAGCCTACTGCTCGGTATCCGTGCGCTTGGCGCAAGCGAAGTGAAGACTTTGAGCGAAGAGTGGCACGACGCCAAGCGTGATCGCGACGTCCCGGTCAAGGTGTACTACCCGGTCGATCTGGACAACAAAAGCGCCCCCGTGATCATCTTCTCGCATGGGCTCGGCGGGTCGCGCGACGGCTACGCGTTTCTTGGTAACACGTGGGCGTCCGCGGGATACATCAGCGTACACCTGCAGCACATCGGCAGCGACGATTCACTTTGGCGCGATGGCAAACCCGGCAAGCCCATCGACAAGGTGAAGTCGGGCATGACGCTGCAAGCATACCTCGACCGCGTGGGCGACGTGCGCTTCGCGATCGACCAACTGCAAGCGATCAACAACCTCGACGCCGGATCGAAGCACGCGCTAGCCGGCAAACTCGACCTCAAACATATCGCGATGGCCGGCCACTCGTTCGGCGCGCAGACCACGCAGGCGATCGCGGGGCAGATTGCCGTGTTCGGCAAGCGCGAGATCGGACTGGCCGACGATCGGATCACCTGCGCGATCGCACTGAGTCCGGCCCCGCCGAAGGCGCCGGCGGACGTGGGGAAGGCGTTTTCAAAGATGCGCGTGCCCATCCTCTGGATGACGGGAACGAATGACACCGGCGTCGTGCGCGAAACCAAAGCCGACGAACGCCTCGTGCCCTACGAAAAAACGACGGCGAAGGATCAGTACCTCGTCGTCTTCACCGACGCCGATCACATGGCATTTGCCGGTGGCGGCGCGATGGCGAAGAAAATCTCGGCGTCGGTCGAGTTGACCACCACGGCTTTCCTCGACGCGTACCTTCGCAACGATGCAGACAAAAAGAAGACACTGACCGACGACCTCCGGAAGATCGTCGGGGATGCAGGTACGGTGAAAAGCAAGTGATGCCTCGGCGGGCGCAAAGCGAAAGCGCCGGCCTGCGCCGGCGCTTTCGATTTGCGTTGCGATGCACGTTGCCCAGTCTACTCAGGGCGTCGGGGCGGGCGACGTTGGCGTCGGTGGTGGCGCAGCAGACGGGGACTTGCCCGTGAGGCCGAGGGCAATGCCTGCGACACCGAGAATCCCGAACACGATGGTTCCGGCGATCCACCCTGTGCCGTGGCTCTTCTGCGGCAGGCGATACTGGATGACCTTGTCGCCTTCTTCGCTGAGCTGATCGTGCATGTTGCCGGCACGTTCGGGCAGCACGATGGCGACGCTGTGCTGCATCAGCGCGCCCGGGCCAAGACTCTGAACGTAGTTGAAGCGGTACTCATTGTTGACGCGTTGGCCGCCGGTCCATTCCTTGGGGACTTTGAACTCGAACTCCCCGCCGCCCTTGTGGGTGACGACGCCGTTGGCGTCCATGGAGATGCGGATTTCGCGGTTCATGTCGTCCTGTTCGAGCTTGAAGTTGCTCGTCTCGTACTGGCTGGTGAGCCGGCCCATGTCGCGGCGCAGGATCGACGGGTTGCTGCCGTACTTCTGCTTCCACACCAGGTACTGCTTGGCCGTCAGCTTAATCTTGACGTTGAAACGCGCGTTGCCGAGCTCATCGGCGACCTGCGTTTCTTCCGATAGCAGCATTTCCGGCGATGCCTGGGCACGCACCGTAGTGGAACCAAGCGCCAAGCACATGAACAGCGCGGCGAACCACGCAGCGCGGCGCCGGCCTGCGCTGACAATCCGGGACATTGCAACTCGATAATCCTGATTCATTGCCCACCTCCCAACCGCGTCTGGGCGACGACGGCCTGCTGAAGCTTGTTCCAATCACTTGAACCGGCGGCACCCCACACGTCCACGCCGAGCGTTCCACGTTGCGACGGCACGAGGACGATGACACCCTGAAACCGGGCCCCGGTGGCCTGCGATTGACCTTGGAATAAATACGACCTGGCCTGCTGCCCGCCGATCTGTATGTTCTGCGGCTCGCCGAGCGTGTAGTGGTTGCCGACCTGCCCGCCGAAAGCCATCAGCGCAGACATGCACTGGTCGGGATCATTGGTGTTGAACTCGAAGACGTCGATCCCCGTGGTCTGGCCGACGTCCATCGCGGTAAAGGCGTAGAAGGGGGCGACCTGCTTGAGGTTGGCCAGGCCCGCCGGATTGGTCACGAAGTTGGCCGGATAGGGAACAGCGCCGAGGTTGCCGCGGAACGTGGCCATTGCCGTGTTGCCGTCCCCCCCCCCCCCCCCCCCCCCCCCCCCCCCCCCC
>JBBRFH010000178.1:0-7191 GCA_038224615.1 Tepidisphaerales bacterium | reverse complement strand
ATGGACGGCTGGCCTTGGGCGGGTTGTCGTTGGCGGTGGACAGGGCGGTCAGCCGGTTGAATCCGGTCACGCCGAACGGATGGATCATCGAGTGCGCTCCGCCGCCGATCATCACGTCGGCGTCGCCGCGGCGGAGGATTTCAGTCGCCTCGCCGATTGCCTGGGTGGATGCGGCGCAGGCGGTGAGGCAATTCATGGCGGGCCCGCGCGCCCCGGTGTGCAGGGCCAGGTGCGACAGGGGCATGTTGGGTTCCTGCTCGAGCTCGCGGGTGACGTTCATCATCTCGAACGCCATCGCCGCCCACTTGGCCATGTCCAGCTTCTGCGCCTCCGGATTCCAAGCCGCCAGCGCCGCCGCGGTGAAGGCGTCAAAGTCCAGCGAGCCTTCGCCGGAGCCCAGGTAAATACCGACACGGTCCAGGTTCAAAGAAGAAGGACTGAGGACTGAGGACTGAGGACTGAGGTCGGGCAGACCGGCCATTTGCCACGCGTACGTGCAGGCTGCCAGGGCGAACTGCGTGTTGCGGCCGGCGCCTTTGTGCTTGTCCAAATCGCCCACGTGGTCGGCGAGCCGAAAGTTCTTCACCTCCGCGGAGATGGAAGTGGGAAAGGTGGACGCATCAAACAAGCTGGTGTACGAAATCCCCGACTCCCCCGCCAGGAGCCGCTTCCACACGTCCTCGATGGAGTGCCCCATCGGCGTGATCCAACCCATTCCAGTGATGACGACTCTGTTCATGGTTCACTCTCGACTTCTCGACTGCCTTGACGACGCCAATGCCTCGCTTGTCAGCCATAAACCTTTGTCATCCTGAGCGAAGCGAAGGATCTACCTCCGATCGCGTAGGCATCTACATCCGCGAGTAGATCCTTCGGCGTACCTCAGGATGACAGCAGTGCTCCGGATAACCTTCGGGCTCAGGAAACCGACAGGTCATCCCAAGCCGGATTCATTTCCTCAATCAACGCGATCTTCTTGGCTCGCGTCCAGCCTTTAATCTTCTTCTCCGCGGCGATGGCGTCATCAATGCGGCCGAACGCCTGGTACCAGACCACGCGATTGCAGTTGTAGCGAGCGGTGAAGCCCGGCACGATCTTGTTCCGATGCTGCTGCACACGCAGCAGCAAGTTGTTTGTTACCCCAACGTAAACAACGCGTGAGTGAGACGCCATGATGTACGCCCAATACTGATGCACTCAGACCCTCCCCTATTGTCATCCTGCGGTACTCCGAAGGATCCACTCGCGGCGATGAATCGCTGCCGTTCGAAAGTAGATCCTTCGCTGCGCTCAGGATGACACAGTCTCCACAACCGATTACACCGCCTTGAACACCAGCGCCGCATTCTGCCCACCCAACGAATACGTGCTGCTGACGGCGACCTTCACCGGCTGCTCGCGTACCCTCGCGCTGACGTTCAGCTTCACGTTGTCGATCGTATGCTGCGTGTTGATCGCCGGCGGAACCTTGCCGTTGGCGATCGAGAGAACCGCCGTCGCGACATCGACGCCGGAGCCGGCGGCGAGGTTGCCGATCTGGGCCTTCAGCGGAGCGAAGGCGACGCGCGACAGGTCGCCGCCAAGGGCCTTCTTCAATCCGTTCAATTCAGCGCGGTCGAACGCGGGGATGCCCAGGCCGTGCGGGATGTAGAGGTCGATCTCGCCGGTCGTCGTTTTGCCGTCTTTGAGCGCGTTCTCGACGGCCTTGCCGTAGCTGTGTCCGGTCGGGTCAGGCTCGGTGATGCTGTAGGTGTCCTGGCTGGCGGCGAATCCCATCAGCTCGGCATAGATCTTCGCGCCACGGGCCTTGGCGTGCTCGTACTCTTCGATGATCAGCAGCCCCCCACCCTCGCCGAGCACGGTGCCGGCGGCGGCGGTGTCGAAGGGGCGGACGGCGCGGGCGGGATCGTCGTTCGAGGTCGTGTTCAGTCGCTTGAGCAGTTGCTGGCGGATCATGCCCATCGGATTCACGCGGGCGTCGGCCCCGCCACAGATGGCGTAGGTCGCCTTGCCACGCTGGATCGTGCGGAACGCCTCGCCGATCGCCAGGTGACTGCTGGCATCGGCGCAGGTGATCGTGTTGCTCGGGCCCATCAGCCCGTGAATGATCGTCACATGGCAGGCGAGCATGTTGGGCAGGTACTTCAGCAGCCACAACGGCGTGAGCTGAGTCATGCCCTCGGTGCCCCACTTGGTCAGATCGAGTTTGTTGGCATCGCCCCGCGCCGACGCCATCGCCGCCGTCAGCTCGTTGAGTTCGGCGCTGATCAGCCCGGCGCCGATGTTGCAGCCGAAGCGGCTCTCGTCGATCTCGGGCTTTTCAACATAGGCCTTCGATTTCAGTCCCGCGTCCTTGAACGCCTCGTCGGCGGCAATGACCGCAAGCTCGATGTCGCGGGCCATCACCTTGGTGGCTTTGCGGTAGCTCTTGGGGACGTAGTCGCCGATCTTGTACGCCGGTGCTTCGCCCGCGATCTGGCAGGCAAAACCCGCCGGATCGAGCGACGCGATGCGCTTCAGGCCGATCTGTCCTGAACAGAGGTTGGCGAAATAGTCGCTGGCCCCGATGCCGACCGGGGAAACGATTCCGATGCCTGTGACGACGACACGCTTCATTGGTCCGTTCGATTGTGGGGCCGCGCAGTCAAGTTGTCGAGTGTAGGAGTACCCGAAGGATGACGCGGGAAGAACGAAGCGTGAACTACCCGGCGGGATTCGATGGTTTCTCATCCCGAAGTGGCGCCGCCGGCCGTTGTAACATTGTGATACATTTGTTGCGCGCGGGTTCAGAAGTACCGGCCCGGCCATGGTTTCGGCCGCAGGTGGCGTTGCGCATTTGGGGGCGCTGCTGTGCGCGCGTGCGACAACGTCTGCTCGACGACGAGGATTGCCGATGAGGTGTCCCACCCTTTAACAGGGCGGATGCGCGAAATCGGGGTGAATCGCGCAACAGTAGGCCAGCTTCGCCCGGAAAAACCGAGCGACTATAAATTGCTTTTGTCTCCGGGCGCGTTGCGCGCCTGGCCGGCGGATGAGCGCGGAGGTGTGCGCGCCCGTGTCTTGCGTTACCCTCACCAGCAAGATGTCTGAAGAAGCGAACGAGAACCCGCCCGAGCGAATCCTGGACCCCAAGGACCGCGCCATGGAGAAGGCCGCCGAGTTTCGCATGCATGCGGAGTTGGCGGCGGTGTTTGAGGGCGTGCGGAAATTTGACGCACGGCTGCGCCAAGACTTCGACCCCGATCTTGCCCGCGATGTCCAGCGGATGGTCGGCAAGCTGGAGAAGGCGAAGGTGCCCAACACGCCCGTGATCGACCCCTCCGCCGCCGAGAGTGCCGCGGCGTTGCTGAAGATGCCCGAGACCAACGACCTGGCGACGATGGACTACCACATCCATCACCGCCCCGGCGAAACCATGATCGTCCGCTGGCTCGCCGGCGATGAGGTGGAGGTCTTCTACGATCGGCTGCAAGCCCACTTCGACGCCACGCTCGCCGGCTTCCGCGAGGAGCAGCGGTCGGCCTTGGCGTGGAAGCAGGACGCGAAGACCAACGCCTTCCTCGACGCCATGGACGCGCTCGATGTGAAGCTCGCCGAGCGTTACCTGCGCGAGCCGATTCGTCAGCACAAGCTGTTCGTGATGTCGATCCAGACCGCCGACGAGTTGAACATCGCCTACCTCGCCGACTTCATCATGCAGGTCCCCGCCGAAGACCTCGTTGGCAAAGCCTCCGCCCCGCCGGACGAGCCCACCGAGCAGGATCTGGCGTGGTTCTTCAAGATGTTCCTCATCCGCGGCGAAGTCGAAGGCATCGAGCGCATGTGCTTCTTCACCTACCTGCAGAAGAGCGAAGACAGCGCGTGGTGAACCGGCCGAATGACCAAGTACCAAGTACGAATGACCAATGCCAAACAGGGCCGCTCATTGGTCATTGGTCATTGGTCATTGGTCATTCCTCCTATGATGCTTGCGTTCCCCACCCAATCCACCACGTAACCCGCCGGCGACGTGCGGGGGATTTTTGAGACGGTCTGGGGTTCGCACATCGGCGCGTTGTCATCCTGAACGCAGTGAAAGATCTACTGGCCCGGTAAAGGTCCGGCCGTTCAACCGAATTGCGAGTGAGGAAGCACGACGCCGTTGCGATGACGAACGGGCCTCAGCGTGGCGAGAAAATTCTTCGCGGCGCTCAGAATGACAGAGTTGCGGAGTGATCGCGGTACCCGAGAAGCGGGCAGTGATGCCGGTCTCAGGCCGCTGGCTCGTCCGGCTTCGATTCGACGACGTCAAACCCTCGGCCGTGGTTTTTGAGCTGTTGTTCGCGGACACGGATCTTGGCGGCGCGGGCGACGACGGCGGCGGCTTCGCGCTCGAGATGGCGGCGCTTCATGTCCCTGAGCTGGGCGATGGTGCGAAGGATGGTGCGGATCAGCAGCGTCGTCACGACGCCAGCCATGAACGCCAGGGGGATGAACGCCAGCACGGGGAGCGTCGGGCTTTTGCCGAACCAGACCCACAACGCGACGTCCTTGCCGTCGCCGGTGTTATTGAAGACAAACAGCAGCAGGTACAGCGCAACGGCGACGAACACCGTCACCTTGAACCAGACGCGAAGCTTGAGCCAGAAATTCATGATGACGCGCTTCCCGGGGAAAACAGCGACTGGATCGCCCACACCAGGCCCGACATGCCCGGTGCAAGGTACTCGGCGATCGGCGTGTAGAACAATAACACCGCGGCCGTCGCCAGGCTGAGGTACGGCCCATACGGCAACTCGCGGCGGCCTTTGGTGATGAGCATGACGATCGCCAGCGACAAGCCGAACGCCGGCGCGAGGAAAAACGCAACGACCGACGCGCCGGGACCGACGATCGCGCCGACGCCGAACATCAGGTGTACGTCGCCCAGCCCCATCGCCTCGCGTCCGAATCCGTAGCTGCCGGCGACGCGGAAGAACCACACCGTAAACCCGCCCACCAGCCCGCCCAAGAGCGACCCAAGGAATCCGCCGGCGTAGACGTTGTCGGTCCAGTGGGTCCACAGGCTGCCGATCGAAGGCACCTTCAGCACCAGCGCCATGAACGCCAGCCCGAACGTGATCGGCACGAGCAGAAAGAGCAGTTCACGACGGATCTCCGCGCGGACGCGGGCGGACGTCCACGGGTCCGGCCGCTCGTTTTCGGGCAGATGGGCGACGTCCTTTTCCAGCAGCGGCGCATCGTCCTCGAAACTGCGATTGATCAACCTGAAACGCAGCAACAGCAGCGCGACCACCAGGCCCACGCCGGCGCCGAAGGAAAGTGCGGTGTACTGCGGCTCAAAGTGCAGCGCACCGAGTCCGTGCGGGTTGACGAAGAAAGTGTGTCCGATCCCCCCGGCGGCGGCGGTCAGCCAGCAGATCTCAAGGGGGATGATGTAGTGCTTTAGGTCGATCAAACTCGCCGCCAGCAGCGCCGCCAGCAGCCACAGGTGCATGATCAGGATCGGCCAATCGTTCTCGATCACCAGTGTCTGAATCGTCCGCAGCGGCACGTCCAAGCCCCACGGCGAAGGCGTCTCGATGATGCCGTACGGGCCCCATCCCCAGTGGAACAGCAGCAGGTAGTGGAACAGGAAAATCAGCGCCGTCAGCAGTTCGACGATCGGGTAGCGCGGCGAGATCGGGCTGCGGCAATAGCGGCACTTCCCGCGCAGCCACAGCCAGCCAAAAATCGGAACGTTGTCATACGCCGCCAGCTTATGCCCGCACTTCGGACACGCCGACGGCGGATGCACCAGCGACTCGCCGCGCGGCATCCGCCAGACGACGACGTTGAGAAACGATCCCACGCACGCACCCAACATGAACAAAAAGACGGCGATGGTGATTTGGGTGGGATCCATGAAAAGAGTTGTCACCGCAGAGTCGCCGAGGACGCGGAGATAAACTCGGCGACCGGTTTGTCATTAGCACTGCATGCTCCATTGAGATGGGTCAGAAAGCAAAATGGTTCGGAGAGCGTAAAGATGATGTCCGCGCCCTCTGCGTCTCTGCGGTGAATCCGTTTCAAATCAGCCGTCCTAATCGCTGCACCACTTCATCGACGCTAAGGTTCGTCACGTCAAGTTCGGCGGTGCTGCATTCGCGGTAGAGGGGTTCGCGGATATCCATGAGCGTCTGGATTTCCTCGATTCCTCCGCCCAGGTGCGTGAGTGCGGGGCGGGTGTCGGCGGTCTGCGGGTCGCCGTGGATTCGGGTGTGGAGTTCCTTGATGTCGCACTTGAGATAGACACGGCTGTGCGCCGACGCCCGCAGCGCCGCGCGGTTCTGCTCGCGCAGGACCATCCCGCCGCCCAGCGCGATGACATCGGTTTCACGACTCAGAACGTCGAGCAGGACGGCCGACTCCAGGTCACGGAACGCAGGCTCGCCTTGCTGCTCGAAGATCTCCCGGATCGTCAATCGCGCGCGGCGGACGATTTCGGCGTCGGTGTCGACAAACTCCGCCCACAGCTTGTCCGCCAGCTTCACGCCGACCGACGTCTTCCCGCTCCCGCGATAACCCAGCAGCACGACACCCATTTGGTCATTATCGGCTGGCGCGACGAAATCGTCGAATATCCTGGGAGACGTCCGGCGGACTGGCGCCGTCACAGACGGCATACGCGCCATTGTCGCCCCGCCCGCCGGCGTCAAGCTTATTTTGAGCAACTACCCAACCGCATATTGTCGCGTATATTGTCCGAACACATGACCGACGCCACCACTCCCAAGCCTCCCCTCAAATACAAACGTGTCCTGTTGAAGATTTCCGGAGAAGGCTTTTGCCACGAAGGCGGTTTCGGCATCGAGGCCGAGCAGCTCGAGTCGATCGCCAGGCAGTGCATCGAAGTCGTGAAGATGGGCGTGCAACTGGCGATCGTCGTGGGCGGCGGGAATTTCATTCGCGGCAAGACGTTCGCCGAGAGCGGCAACATCCCCCGCGCCACCGCCGACTACATGGGCATGCTCGCCACTGTGCTCAACGCGGTCGCGCTGCAGGAAACGATGGAGAAATTCGGCGTGCCGACGAGGGTGATGTCCGCCATCACTGTCCACTCTGTCTGCGAGCCTTTCATCCGCCGGCGCGCCACCCATCATCTCGAGCTGGGGCGCCCGATCATCCTCGCCGCCGGCACGGGCAACCCCTTCTTCACCACCGACACCTGCG
>JBBRFH010000177.1:0-7248 GCA_038224615.1 Tepidisphaerales bacterium | reverse complement strand
CGATGAACCCCCCTTGCCGTCAAACGTAAACTTTCGGCGCGCGGGGGCTGTCGCCGCGTATTCGTGGGCTTTGTTTCATTCTTAAGACGTCTGCTCTGATCCGTGCGAAGTCGCTGCGGTGGCCGCTTGCGCTTCACACGACCCTTCGGTACACTCAGGGCAGGCCCATTCGATGGTCATCCGACCGTCGAGCATCGCGCTCATTGGCCTGCCGCCAATGTTCGCCGATGGATCGAATCACCACGCGGGATTGATCCTGCCCGACCGCTGCCAGCAGGCGTTCGATCGGCTCATGCGTGGGCTCATGGCTCAGTCGAAATGTCGCATGGTGCATCGGCAGGATGTGCTTGGCGCGAACATGGTCGGCCATCGCGAGTGCCTGCTCGGGTGTGGCGTGGGCGGCGATGTAGGGGTTGTAGGCGCCAATGCCGAGGATCGCCAGGTCGACGGGCGCGAGCGGTTTCCACTCTTGGTGATAGGCGCTGTCGGCACCGAAAAGGACACGGTGCCGGTCGCTTGCGATCAGGAATGCGGCGTAGCCGCGGTGTTTGTCGAGGAAGGTGCGGGCGCCCCAGTGTTTCACGGGTTGCGCGGTGATCGTAGCGCCGCCGATGCGGGTTGACTCGCCCCACGCGAGTTCGGTGACGCGATGGAAGCCAAGGTCAACGACAAGGTCGCGCAGGCCGTGGGCGGTGACGATGTGGATACGCTTGGACAAACGCGCGAGGCTGGGGCGATCGAGGTGGTCGAAGTGAGCATGGCTGAGCAGGACGATGTCGATTTTCGGCAGTTCGCGCATCGTCACGGCCGCCCGGACGAGTCGCCTCGGGCCGCCGGTGATAATGCCGAGGCCGATGCCGACGCGATTGGAGAAGACCGGATCGGTGAGGATTGTCATCCCGCCGACGCGAAGCAACACGGTCGCGTGCCCGATCCACGCCGCCGAGAGTTCATGCGCTTCAAAGTCGGAGAGATCCGGCACCCGCGGCGCGGGCGGGGGCAGGTGCATGTGGTCGAGCACGCGCAGCCTTCCACGTCCCCGTCCGAGCCGGTCCGCAACGTGCAGAGGCCAGTCGCGGTGTTTGACGAAATCGGTGATGCAACGCCAGCTCATGGATCGGAACAGTAGGGGGGCTCGGGTTGCGAAACGCTTGGCAACTACACGCCGGGTCCGTCGTACATCACGTTCTTCCCCATCATAGGCGCGGCTTTACGAACGTATGAATGAGGGTGACATCCGCCGCTGCAAGGAGGGCTTGCACCGTGAAGCGAGGCTTTTTTACAGGTTCATAGGGGTGCGAAAATTTCATAGCGTGGAGACGGGGTGTTCGGACTCGAACTGGGGTCCCGCAAATGGCTCACTTTGTCATTCGGGCTTGATTCGGATTGTTGGTTTCGCCATTCGGATTTAGTGCGATGGCAGTAACTCGATCAACTGGTCGATCTGCGCCTCTGTGTTGTAAAAGTGCGGCGACACCCGCAAGCGGCCTTCGCGCTTGGCGATTTCGATGTGGTGCTCCTTCAGTTTTTTGACGATGACGTCGTGCGAGTGGCCGTGGGCTTTGAACGCGAAGATACCGCTGCGTTGCGACGCATCGCGCGGGGAGACGATCGCGTAGCCCTTCTGCGACACGCCTTGGTGCAGGCGCTCGAGCAAGGTCTGCACGCGGGCATGGATGATCTCGACGCCCACCTGCTCGATGAGCGTCAGCGCGCCGAGCAGGCCGAGCAGACCGGGGACGTTGTAGCTGCCGCACTCGAATCGGCCGGCATCCGGACGAAGGGTGAAGTCGTAGTTCCCGTAGTCCTGCGCATTCACGACGTTCATCCACCCGATCGCCAGCGGCCGCATGTGCTCGATGAGTTCGCGGCGGCAATAGAAGATGCCGGCGCCTTCCGGTCCGAGCATCCACTTGTGGCCGTCGGCGCTGAGGTAGTCGATGTTCATCTCCCGCACGTCAACCGGCATCACGCCTACCGCCTGGATGGCATCAATGCAGAACCGGATATTGCGCTCGCGGCAGAAGGCCCCGATGCGGGAAACGTCGTGCCGCTGCCCGGAGGCGTACTCCACGAGCGACAGCGCCACCAGCCGACAGCGCGGATCGCTGGCCGCCTTCAGAATCGCGTCGATGGGAACCTGGCGCGAGCCGTCCGGCATCGTCTCCTCCGGAACCATTTCCAGCTTGACCCCGCGCGTTCGCGCGATGTCCATCCACGGGTAGATATTGGCGGGGTATTCGATGGCGGTGGTGACGATCACATCACCCCATTGCCAGTCGATGCCGTTGGCGACGATGGCGATTCCTTCGCTGGTGTTTTTGATGAACGCGATCTCGTCCCGATGAGCGCCGATGAGTCTGGCCGAGAGCTGCCGCAGGGCTTCGATGTCGGTGTACCAGTTGCTGTGCAGATACGCCTGCATCTGCGCCTGGTTGGCGTACCGCTTGAACTGGTCGGCCGCGATGCGGGGGAGCGGGCAGACGCCGGCGTGGTTGAAAAATACCCAGTGCTGCAGCACCGGGAACATGTCGACATTTCCGATGAGTCTGGCGGCGTCGAGCATCACGACTGAGTATATACTGAGGCACCATGCAAGGACGCACACGGATCGCGCTGCTGACAGCGACACTGGGCATGATGGTTGCCCACGCCGAGGGCAAACTCGTTGGATCGACCCTCGACGAATGGGCCGACCGGTTCCTTCCCGAAGCCGGGCCGAAGATCGAACTGCCCGCTTACGCCGACCAGTATGACCGCGCCGGCGCCGAGGTTTCCGCCGGCAAGTATCGGGCGGCGTTGGGCACCGTCGCCAGCATCCCTGCGCCCGATGCCAAACGTGTTGCCATGCTCCGCGCCGATGCGTTGCAGGGGCTTGGCGAAACCGACGCGGCTTACGCGGCGCTGTCGGGGGAGGGGTTCACACAGGATGTCGACGTCCTCACGCTGACGGCGCAGCTCGCGCTTGAAAATCAGAACCTTCCGATGGCGATGAAGTCTGCGACGGCGGCGGTCGCGGTCCGGCCGGATTCGCTCCGAGCGCGCCTGCTCGTCGGGCAGACGCTGGAACAATCGGGCCAGTACGATGAGGCGATCGCCGCTTATCACTGGTTCATCGAAGGCCCGCAGGCGTACTTGCAGAAGTGGCAGACCGATCCGGATCAGTTTGAGAGCGCCGATGACGTTTGCGACATCGCCACTGCCATCCATCGATGGGCCACGCTGACGATGGCTTACAAAGACGGGCAGTCGCTCAACGACACCGTTCTCAACATGTACATCCGCTCGTTCGACGTGATCGACCGCGCGCACGTCGATTCGCGTATCCTGGCTGCCCGGTTTCTCATGGAGCGAGGCAACGTTGGCGCGGCGAGCAAATACCTCGATCCGCTCGAGCACACCGCGCCCACCAACCGGCACGTCCTGCAACTTACCGCCGAGGCGGCGATGGAATCAGGTGCTGAGCCGGCGCTGCGGCAGGTGGCGGGCGCGATGCGGCAGAACGATCCGGATTCGGTGGATGCCGCCATCCTCGACATCATCGCCGCCGCCCACCCGCAACCCAGCGTCGCCGCCGGGCTCGCGCAAGCACTCTACGACAAGCATCCCACCCGGCTCGATGTCATCGGCCTGCACGCGGCACTCCAGTACATCGTCGGCGACGAGCAAAAACTCGATGCCTTGCTCGCTAAAGCCGAGCAAATCGTGCCGAAGGGTACGACCGCAATGCAGTACGCGGCGATGCTGCTGGAGATGAAGACGCAGCGCGATCAGGCGATCCGTCTGCTCACGACGATCATTGACCGCACGCCGTGGGACACGTCGGCCCGTCACATGCTGGGCGACATCTATCTGAACGACGGCATGGACAACGAAGCCAAAGCCGTGCTCGACGAGGCGTACAAGCTCGATCCGTACAACGTCAAGACCGTCAACTATTCGCGTCTGCTCGACGAACTGGCGAAGTACGAAAAATTCCGGACCGATCACCTCGTGGTCTACTACGACCGCGATCTCGACCCGGTGACCGCAGATCAGATCGGGCCGTTCATGGAGCGGACATATGCGGACGTGACGAAGCTCTTCGAGTACGAGCCGAAGACGAAGGTGATCGTGCAGGTGTTCCCCGACGACGCCGAGTTCAGCGTGCGAATGGCCGGCGTCCCGGGCGTCGAAAACTACGGCGTGAGCTTCGGGCGCGTCCTGGCGACAGTCGCACCGCGCGCCGGGACCAAGAAAGGCAACTTCAACTGGGCCCGCGTGCTGCGGCATGAGTTCGTACACACGATCAACCTGTTGCAGACCAAGGAGCGCTGCCCCCGATGGCTCACCGAGGGACTGGCTGTCTGGCAGGAAGGCGTGCCCTTCCGATTCGACGGCGTGCCGCGCGAGATGTGGACCCGCGCCATGGACGGCAAGCTCTTCACCATCCGCGGGCTTTCGATGGCGTTCATCCGCCCGAGGAGTGGCAACGACGGCGAACAAGCCTATACCCAAGGCTCCTGGCTCGCCCGCTACATGGAAGCCACCTACGGCCGCGAGTCGATCGTGAAGCTGCTCAATGCCTACGGACAGTCCAAGAGCAACGAAGAGGCGTTCCAGCTTGCCACCGGCGTTCCGTTGAGCGAGTTCGAGCCGGCGTGGCACGCGTGGGTTATCGCGCAGATCAAGCCATGGAACTACGACACCCAAAGCGACAGGAAAGCCGAAGTGCTTGCCAAAGAAGGCGACGCTTTCATCAAGGCCAAAAAGTGGGATGAGGCGATCAAAGTCTGGGAAGCGGCATACCAGCTTCAACCCACCGAGCTCAAGCCCCACCAGCGCCTCGCATATCTGTACCTGCAAAAGGACATCAACCAACCCGAGAAGGCGATCGAGCACCTGAAATTTCTGCACATCTTCGAGTTGTCGAACAACCGCTTCGCGAAGCAGGTGTCGAAGCTATACGCGAGGCAGAACGATCTGCCGAACGCAATCGAGTGGGCGCTGCAGTCAACGTATGTCGATCTTTACGACGCATCGGCGCACGAGATGCTCGCCGAGCTCTACGACAAGGCGGGTGACCGCGCCAAGGCGCAAGCGGCGCGGCAGATCGTGTCGCAAATCAAGTTGTGGGAGCAGAAGCGCAAACAGCCGGATGAAGAGAAGAAGCCGGACTGACGCTTCGTACCGCGGGCGTCGGTCCCGTGCCTTCCACCTCATCCGCATGAGGCATCGGCGGGGCCCCCGTGGTACGTTTCTGGGCATGTCGAACCCCAATGACCTCACCATCACCGCTTTCCAGAAGCACATCCGCGACCGCTATGAGCAGGTCGACCGCGAACGCGGGACTCCGAAGACGTTCATCTGGTTCATCGAGGAGATCGGCGAACTCGCGACGGCGCTCAACTCGGACGATCAAGCCAACCTTGAAGAAGAATTTGCCGACGTCGTGGCATGGCTGTGTACGCTGGCGAACATCAACGATGTGGACCTCGCGAGCGCGATTTCCAGGAAGTATTTGAGCGAGAAACCCCCGCAGGGACACAAGTAGCCCGGGCTATCCAGCCCGGCCGCATGAACCGTCGCACTACGTCCGTGGAAATTCGGCACGCGCGCCGATCCGTTTTGCAATTACTATTTTTTGTTCTACCGATCGAATTTATCGGTTTGTGTCATGAGAGCTGCGCACCGGCTAAAACTGTCGAATGGCGAGTGCCGATTGTCGAGTAAACGTCCGCCCCTGCGTTGCGTCTTTTAAAACAATACGAGCCGCGAAGCTGCGAAGAGCGCGAAGATCAACGCGAAGGAAAACATAAACAAATGCGCCTTCTTCGCGTCTGCCTTCGCGTTCTTCGCCTCTTCGCGGTTCGCATTGGTTTTTGGGCGCAGACCTTACACCGGGAGCGCGTTACTTGTCCGGCTTCCCGATCCTGCTGGATTCCCGATGGCGATCGTCACCTCAGCCGTCGCGCCTTATTACGGCGTTTTTTTGCCGATGCCTTCGGGTCAGCCGCCACTGAAGTGGAACGCTTCGACTGACTCGTCGGAGAATAAATAATTGCCTATCCCCGCATCGGTTGTCCAATTGTATTGGTTACGGATTTTTGACATATGGGGCGCTGCGACGGTGTGTAGTTCGCCGTTGCGTTTCGTTCCACCCTCGTGACGTCCTTGGCGGTTCCGTTCCGCCAGGCGAATTTCACAACCCGCTTCACGGGGGGCCGAACGCGGGCTCGAACTTCCAGAGTCGGGGGTCGTTCAGGAGCAGGTCGACGCCATCGAGTTTGTAGGTCATCTGGTCGGCGAAGATCGTTTCGACGTGTCCGTCGATGAACGCGAAATTGGCCGAGGGGCGCTTCATGGGACCGTGGCGGAATGTAGGGCGCAGCAGGCCTGAATCGGTGTTGGCGTCGCCGGCCATAAAGAGGTTGTTCGAGTGTTTAGCGCCGAGCCTGCCCTTGTTTTCCTGGGGAAGCGCCGCCGCCCAACCGCCGATGTGACTCCAGTTGGCATTCGTGATCGAGAAGGCAGTTCGGCTGTGAAGGTCGTTGAAGATCGTTGAGTAACCCCACCCGCCGTTGACGCCGTAGGTGGTGGCAATCGGGCTGGCCCAGTTGATGACGTACGTCGACTCCGTCATGTACCGCTCAGCGCCGCCGGTGCGTTGGAGGTAGCCGGAGACGCTCGACCCGTCTCGCTTCTTCATCGTGCGCCACACGCCCGCAGGCCAACCGTAGGTATTGATCGCCTCGGGGCACTGGAGCACCGCACTGACCCGCACGTTAGAATGTGGATTTGCGCCATTGGTGTCGTTGATCGTCTGCCCAGCGGCGAACGGCAGGCATTTTTTCTCCAGCAGGATCGGGAGCGCGTAGGCTTCGTAATACCAACTGCCGCTATACCGGTAGGACGGTGGCAGCACGTCGGACTTACCCTCGGCGACATAGCTGTAGAACGCCATCGCCACCTGTCGCAGGTTCGAGGCGCACTTAAGGTTGTTGGCCGACATCCGCGCTTTGTTCAAGGCTGGCAATAGAATTGATATAAGAAGGGCGATAATCCCTATAACGACAAGCAGTTCCACGAGGGTAAAGCCGCTTTGGGGTCTTGATGTTGAGTTATACGTCTTCATACTGCTATCCTCGATATCTACCAAACCGCTCTCGTATTTGCGTGCTTTTGGCATTTCTGCCAGCACGTATTGCGGCCTGCTATCTACACGTACGCGTCAGGCTCGAATTACTGCCCCCGGCCGCAGGTTAGACG
>JBBRFH010000176.1:0-7251 GCA_038224615.1 Tepidisphaerales bacterium | reverse complement strand
CAATGATGCCGCCGCAGGAAACGGCTCGTGGCTGCGCTGGTGCAGGCCCTTCTCATCGGCCCAGGCGACGCTGATCGACGGCGTCGCCTGCTGCGTAAACGCCGGCAGCGGTGGGAGAATCATCTCAGGCGTGGGCGTGAGAAACATGTCCCCCAGGCCCAACACCGTCCGCGACAACAGGACCGCCGTCGTGTACCCGTCGGGCAGAACCGCGGCGGTGTCGGTGTAGCTGAAGGCGACCTGCTCGCCTTTGCCGATGTGACCCATCGCCTCGACGAACTTCGGACTCTCCGCGATCGACGGCCCGGCGTACTGCACCGCCGCCGCCACCGTCTGCGGGCTGAAACCGGCGTACAGGTAGCCGTTCTTGATCACCCAACTCGGCGCGATCACCGGCGTCGCGAAATACTGGATGTCGAAGTCGGCGACGTGCACCGTCTGCGCGCCGAGCGTGAAGGCTTGATTCTTGGTGAACGTGCGGGCGGTGTTCGACCCGAAGATCCACAGCGCCATCATCCCCTGCCGCGCCTTGAGCGAATCATCGACTTTGGAAACGAGCACGGTGCCGAAAATGGTCGAGCCACCGATCTCCGGCGAGTTGTAGATGACCCACTCGTCGCCGAGCGGGGCGAGGATGTCGCGCTCGAAATTTTTGCCGACCGCAAGGGTGACGGCGTCGACGCCCTTGGCGAGGTTGTCGCCCCACTCCGGATCAACCGCCGTTGCGACGCGCTTCACCTCGGTGACCAGCGCGCTCAGATCAAACCGCGCCGCCGACACGTTCGTCGAACTCGCCGGCACACGCTTGAGCAGGTCGGTGTTGAACGCGCGCTGGCTGGCGAGCGCCAGCAGGCCCTTGCGCGGTCCGTCGGTTTCGACCGAGATGTCCGATTCCCAATCGCGGCCCTTGAAGCCGGCGGTGCAGGCGACGGACTTGATCGACCGCAGGCCGAGTTCGTCGATCATCTTCGCCGTACGCGGGTCAGGCACACCGGCCCGCATTTCGGTCTTCGCCTCGTCTTCGACCATCTTCACCATCGCCGCAACGCGGACATATGCGGTGAGCGTCGGCTCGCTGAGTCCGGACTGCCCCATCGCCGACTTGAAGGCGTCGTCGCCCGCCAGTGCGTTGCGCTTGTCGCCTTCACCATCGGCGCCGGGGATGCTTTGCAGACCTTGGTCTTCGTTCGGATAATTCCAAAGAATGATGACGTCGTCACCCACGGTGAACGTCAGTGGATGCTCGCGGCGCTGCTGCTGGACGATCAACAGCATCGCCGCGGCGACGGCATCGCGGTCCTTGCCGGCCGGCACACGGCAGATGACGCCGATGCGCGGGCTCATGTTCTTGCCGGTCACGCCGGGCGCCACGAACAGCGCCGCCGGATACCGCACGATCGCCCGCACCAGCCCGGCCGCCGCCTGCACTTCGGTCGCGGCTTTCGGATATCGCGTGTTCACGGTACGCACGATCGCAGGCAGCGTGTCGTCGATCAGCTTGTTGAACTGCGACTGCGCGACGATCGCCTCCCAGCGCGAGCCGGCGTACTCCTTGCCCGGATCAATGGTGCCGCGCCACCCGAAGTAGACCA
Organism: Tepidisphaerales bacterium; assembly: GCA_038224615.1. GTDB lineage: Bacteria > Planctomycetota > Phycisphaerae > Tepidisphaerales > Tepidisphaeraceae > JBBRFH01. The sequence continues at coordinate 5,659 of JBBRFH010000176.1, read as the reverse complement.
CCGCATCCGCCGGCACACGGTCGGCTAATGGCTGGGCTGATGCGGCGGTGCATGCGACGACGAGCATGATCAGAAATACAGGCAGATGGCGATACATGGCGAGCCTCCCTTGGACTTGGTGGTTGTAAGGCAAGCAATCTTCTGCGATCGACGTAACGTTTTCAAACGCGCGCGTGCCCAGCGCCAGTCCATCTGCTTCGCAGGTTGGCAGGTGCTTCATCACTTGAGAGCGAATTACGCCCGCACGCCATCACCGTCGCCGCTGCCGCGCGGCGATCGGGTACGGTCGCAGTCACACCTCAAAAAGCCGTCGCCGTTCATGCCGCCGCGCCATGGCAGTTCTTGTACTTCTTTCCCGACCCGCACGGGCACGGGTCATTGCGGCCGACCTTCGGCGTGTCGCGGACGATCGTTCTGGTCACGCCCCCGCCTTCTCCACCTTCCGGGGTGGCGGCTCCGGCAACCGGGCCTTCGTCACCGAGCACCGCCGCGGTTTCCCGCGCGTTGTCGGCGACGCCGTAGTTGTCGCTCACCTGGTGCTGGGCGCTGGTCTCCTTGTACGCGCTCTTGGTGGTGATCTCCTTGCCCTCGACGCGGACGCGGAAGATCAGGTCGGTCACCTTGTCGCGGATGCTCTGCATCATCTGGTCGAAGAATTTGTACCCCTCGCGCTTGTACGCCACGCGCGGGTCTTTCTCCGCGTAACCCTGCAGGCCGATGCCGCCTTTGAGCACGTCCATGGCATAGAGATGGTCCTTCCATGCCTGGTCGAAAATGCTGATCAGCACGTACTGCTCAAGCCGGGTCAGTTCCTCGCGCAGCAGTGTGCGGGCGCGACGCAGGAGAATGTCGCGTGTGGTGACGGTGCCGCTGTGGTCGGTGTCCGCCTCGCGCGCCCCCTTGCGGCTCTCGGCCGTCGCGGGATCCAGATCGCGCGCTGTGACGCGCTGGCCGAAACGCTCGTTGTACGCCGTGGCGATCGACGCCAGGTCGGAGGCACTGGAGAGAATCGCGTCGACGTCCTTGGCGAGCTGGCCGCCGATGAGGAATCGTTCCTGGTGGCTGACAAGCTCACCGCGAATCTCGCGGACAGGCGTCTGAGTGAAATGTTCAAGCTCGGCTTCGACGCCGTACTTGTAGCGCGTCCACTGCCGCAGGTAGTCGGCGGAGTAGGGATTATCGATCTTCTCGACCTCGGCGCTGCCGACCATGCCAAGGACGTGATCGACCGGGTACTCGATCTCGCGGCGTTTGTAGGCCTCGCGGGCGCGGCTGCTGATGAACTCCACGATCTCCGGCGCGGGCTTGAAGATGCCGCGGTGGGTGTCGAGCATCATCTCCTCGACGCGGACAACGATGTCGAATTTCTCCTTCGCCCAGCGCACCAGCGCGTCGGCGGCGTAGTTCGGTTCGAGATACGGCCGGACACCGCCGACGTCCTGCGCGTCGATGAACGCCAGAGCGCCTTCCTTCAGCGAGTCCTCGAGTTGCTGCGCGTCCATGCGTCGAATCGCGCTCGCCGGCAGTTTCGTGTGATACTGCCGCTCGGCAAGCTTCTCGATGCTCTTGACGTCCCACTCCTTCGGGTCTTCCGGGCTTTCGCCGAGGTACTCGCCGAGGGTCTGCGAGATCGTCGTCTCGATCTCGAGCTTCGCCTGATTCTTAATGTAGTCTTCGACGTCCGCGTAGCGCCGAACGCCGCGCAGCTCTTCCGGATCGATGTTGACTTCAAAGTTTGTTCGCGCCCACTCGGCGAGGTTCGCGGCGACGTAGTCCTGCGTGACGTACTTGTTCACCGCGTCCTTGATCGATTCGCCGATCATGTCCCAGATCACCGCCTCGATCTGCCGGCCTTCGAGCACCTGTTGCCGCATGCCGTAGAAGCTCAGGCGCTGCGTATCCATCACCTCGTCGTAGTCGAGCAGATTTTTGCGGGCGAGGAAGTTGCGTTCCTCGACCTTCTTCTGGGCGCGCATGATGCCCTTGCTGAGCATCTTGCTTTCGATCGCCTCGCCGTACTCCATGCCGATTTTCTTGAAGACGTTGATGGTCCAGTCGCCCATGAACATCTTGAGCAGATCGTCCTGCAGCGAGCAGTAGAATCGCGATGAGCCCGGGTCGCCCTGCCGACCCGAACGGCCGCGCAATTGGTTGTCGATTCGGCGGCTGGTGTGACGCTCGGTGCCGATCACATGCAGCCCGCCGGCAGTCTTCGGATCGGTATCCAGGCCGTAGACGGGAACCTGCGGGTTGTCGGGCGCGATCTCGAAAACCTTTCCCGTTCCGCGCTGGGTGAGCGTCCACGCTTCGCCATTCTTATCGACGTCAAACCACGCCGGCGGCGCGAGCTTGATGTCCGTGCCGCGGCCGGCCATGTTGGTGGCGATGGTGACGTTGCCGACGGTTTCGCTGTGCGCGTTGACGTGCGTCTGACCGGCGACGGCGACGATGTTCGCCTCGCGCTCGTGCTGTTTGGCGTTTAGCACCTCGTGCTTGATCCCGTATTTCTGCGTCAGCGCGCGGCTTAGTCGCTCGCTCTTTTCGACGCTGGTGGTGCCGACCAGAACGGGACGCCCGGCATCGGAGAAGAGCTTGATCTCCTCGATCACCGACTCCCACTTCTCCTGCTCGGTGCGATAGACGCGGTCGTCGTTGTCGCGGCGGATGACGTTGCGATTCGTCGGAATCGTCACCACTTCCAGCTTGTATATCTTGTTGAACTCCTCGGCCTCGGTCTGGGCGGTACCCGTCATGCCGGCGAGGTGCTTGTAGAGCTTGAAGAAGTTCTGCAGCGTGATGGTGGCGAGCGTCTGCGTCTCTTCCTTGACGCGGACGCGCTCCTTCGCTTCGACCGCCTGGTGCAGTCCGTCGCTCCACTGCCGCCCGACCCTCTTTCGGCCGGTGTACTCGTCGACGATCACGACCTCGAGATCGCCGGTGCTGCGCGGACCGGTGCCGCGCTCGACGACGTAGTCCTTGTCGCGTTCGTACACGACATGGGCGCGCATCGCCTGCTCCATCATGTGCGGCCATTCGATGTTGTCGCCCACGTAGAAGCTGCCGACGCCCGCCTCGTCCTGCGCCGCGGCGATGCCCTCATGCGTGAGATGGACGCTCTTGCGGTCGAGTTCGACTTCGTAGTAAGGCGTGAGGCCTTCCTTGCGGGCGTCGGTCTCCTCCAGCTTTTTTTCGGCCTCGACGACGCGTGCCTCGGCGGCGACGCGAGCCTCTTTGCTTTCGGCTTTGTCGATGTCGCCTTGGGCGGCTTTGATCGCCCGCTTCCAGTTTTCGCACTCGCGCTCGATCTCACCGTACGGCTTGTGCAGCTCGATGATCTTGCGGGCTACGGAGTCTGAAGCGGCATACTTCTTCGGATCGTCCTCGGCCGAACCGGAAATGATCAGCGGTGTGCGGGCCTCGTCGATCAGGATCGAATCGACCTCGTCCACGATCGCGAAATCGAGCGGCCCCTGCACCTGCTGGTCGGCCGACGGCTTCATGTTGTCGCGCAGGTAATCGAAGCCGAACTCGCTGTTTGTGCCGTAGGTGACGTCGCAGTCGTACTGCCGCTTGCGGCCTTCACCACCTGGATCCATGTCCGCCTGGATGAAGCCCACCGACAAGCCCAGCGCGTCGAACGCCGGCTTGATCCACATTGCGTCGCGGCGGACAAGGTAATCGTTCACCGTCACGACGTGACACTTCAGGCCCTGCAGCGAGCGCAGGAAACAAGCCAGGGGCGCGACGAACGTCTTGCCTTCGCCTGTCGCCATCTCCGCGATCTTGCCTTCATACAGGACAATCCCGCCGATCATCTGCACGTCAAAACACCGCGCCCGGAACGGCGGGCGTGAGTCGGGGTACAACGCCTTTACCGCGCTGTAGAGGACCGGCGCGATCTCCACCGTCGTCCAGGTGGCAGTGCCCTGGATCAGCTTGTCCTCGATCGCGGCAAAGGCGTCGAACGCTTCGTCGCCTTTGAGTTGCTCGGGATTGAAGTCGTTTTCCGGGCTGAAGATGTTGCGGATGCCGATATTGCGGTCCATCGACTCACGAATGATCGCCATCGCCTCGCTCATCACGTCGTCGATGCGGAGCTTCTTATGAATCAGACCCTCGCGAAGCGCCTGCGTGCGATCGCGAAGCTGCTGGTCGGTGAGGGGCGTGATACTCGATTCGAGTTCGTTGATCTGGGCGGCGATCTTGCGGTAACGCTTGATGAGCCGGTCGTTCCGACTGCCGAAAATTTTGGTCAGGGTGCTGCCGAACATAGGTTTTTCCAATTGGATGTTTGGGAACTGTGGGCATCTTGCCCACAGTCTGCTGAGAAACGCTGTAGGCAGGATGCCCACAGTACAAAAACAGGCTCAGCAGGTCGGTGGCGGGAGGCAGAAGCGGAAGGGATCGGGCAACTCAGGCACGGCGGCCTGGGTCGAGTACTCCGACGAGAACGCCAGTCGCGGCGAGGGCTGCTGGAGCGTCACGCGCTGCAGCATCGCCATCCGTGTGATCGAGCGGGTAAGCCCGACGCTCAGGCGATCAATCCACCCCGAACGCGTCTGCTGCACCGTCTGCTGTTCAGGCGCGAGGATGCCGAACGCGGGTTGCCGCGAGGCAATCACCGTCGCCATCACCACGAGCATGATCAGAATCCGGCCGGGCATCGTTGGGTAGATTATCAAGTATTGACGTGGTTGGCGAAGCCGTCAAGGTGCAGTCCCTTCCGATCAATCGCCGCAGGAGGGTGCCCGTTGGGTTGCAGCGCCGGTGGCGACACCCGATAACAGCGATGATATGTCTCAGCCGCTCACCATCTGGACCAACCACGGATTCGACGCCGTTTACCTTGCCGCGCTCCGTGACCGGCTGGCTTCGCACCGGCTCGTCATCGCCAGCGGCGGCAGCAAGTCGAACCTCGCCGCCGGCTCGCGCGATCCGGCGGCGCTGGAGGCGGACGTCATTTTTGGCCAGCCGCACCCCGACGACATGCTGGAATCGACGCGGCTCAAATACGTCCAGCTCACCAGCGCCGGCTACACCCGTTACGACCGGCCGGAGATTCTCGACGGACTCCGCGCCAAGGGGATCGCGTTCTGCAACGCCTCAAGCCTGTACGACGAACCATGCGCCCAGCACGCCGCCGCGATGTTGACGTCGCTCTCCCGCGCATTGCCGCAGATTCGTGACGACCAGCATGCGGCAAAATGGGATTGGATGAAGCACCGGGCGCAGTCGTTCCTTCTCGACGGCCAGAAGACGTTGATGGTCGGCTACGGCGCGATCGCCAAGCGACTGGTCGAACTGCTGACGCCCTACCGCCTCGACATGATCGCCTTCCGCCGCTGCGTGCGAGGGGATGAAAATGTGCGCACGCTGCCGATCAGCGAACTCGACGCCCACCTGCCGACGGCGCAGATCATCGTCAACGTCCTGCCTCTGTCGGACTCAACGGCGAACTTCTTCAGCGCTGCCCGCTTCGCAAAAATATCTCCCGACGCGATCTACCTCAACATCGGCCGTGGCGATACGAACGATCAGGACGCAATGACATCAGCGCTGCGCGACGGCAAGCTGAAGTACGCCTATCTCGACGTCACCAGCCCCGAGCCGCTCCCGCCCGGCCATGCACTGTGGAAGCTCCCCAACTGCTTCATCACCC
>JBBRFH010000175.1:0-7337 GCA_038224615.1 Tepidisphaerales bacterium | reverse complement strand
GTACTCCTCCCAATCGGGCATTCGTTCGCCGCCCTGGTTCTTCTCACGGTCCGTCTGCTCCCATGGCGGCATCGGGATGTACCACGCGTTGATCAGCGCCTGCGGCGACAACACCACCGACTGCAGCCGTCGGATCAGATCCTCCTTTGACGTGGCGTGTCGCACTTCCGGCGTCCACAGCATCCCCGACACGCCGGCGGTCAGAATCCCGCGGATGAAATCCTTGTGGTCATACAGATCCGAGTACAGCACGTACGGCAACGGCGCGGCGAGTGCGCCGAGGTTGCGCACCGAGCCGTAGGTCCGCTTGTCGTGCTTGCGGAAGACTGACCAGTCGGTGTGCGCGTAAAGCGTGCCGAAGACGGCGTGATACTGCTCACCATCCATTCCGCCGGGAAATTGAGCGTGTTCCGGGAAACTCCACGGCCATTTGATGAAGTCCGAGCCGTCGCACTCGTCGAGTTTGAAGCCGGCGATGCCGATGCTCACCAGCGTCTTGTCGTGGTGAGCCGCGAAAATCGCCTTGGCCTGCTCGGTCGTAAAATCCGGCGTGATCCCGCCAAAGGTTTCGTGCGTGCCGCAATGTGGGAGGAGGGCGTCGTAGAACGGCGCGGTCGGATGCGTGAACGCATGTTCCCACAGGTTGACGCGCATTCCGATCGCGCCGAGTTCGTCCACCATCTGCGTCGGGTTCGCAAAGCGATTCGGTTCCCATGTGAACGAGCACGCGTAGGCATTCGATTGCCAGCCCGGCTCCAGGCCGTAGACGTCGCAGGGGATTTTGCGTTCGCGCAGACGACGGGCGAGGTCAACCGCCTGGGTCTGATCGAATTTGCCGTAGGCGCGATACCAGACGCCCAGGCCCCACAACGGTGGCATCGCCCCGCCGCCGCTGAAGAGGTTGTACCGTTGCAGTGCCGCGCCGATCGTCGGTCCGGCGAAGAGGTAGATGCTCACGCCTTGCGCCGTTGGCAGGTCGATTTCGACGCGAGACGGCGCATCGTGCTTGGCGTCGTAGAGCGTCTCGATGTCGGTGTTGACGGTCGACATCCGCACCTTCTTCGCCGACTCGCCGCGCAGGGGCTGGGCGGCGAAATAGAACGACGCGATGCGGGCTGTATCGACGTAGACGCCGTAGCCGCCTGTCGAAAGGTAGAACGGTACCGGCGCGTGCGAATCGCCGGTGTCGGCGACGGGATCGGAATTGACGCGAAGCTGCTTGCGCAGTCCCGTCTGGCAGAAGCTCTTGAGCTGCAGCCCGCCGCCGTAGAAATCCTCGCCTTTGGTGGCGGGCAGGACGATGGTGAGCCCGCGCTGGGTTCGGGTCACGCGGATCTGCGCGGGGTCAATCGGCGGCGTATCCACGACGGGCAGCGGCGTCTGCGGCGATTTGATCGGCGTCTGCCGATACGTCAATGGCGTAAGCGGCTCAGGCTCACCGAACGTCAGGCGCCAAATACCGGGGGCGATAAGTTCTACAACGGGTGTCATGCGTTCTCTTGCTCCAAAACGTACCAGTTTCGCCAATTCGGACGAATTCGCCAGCCGGACCGACCACTGTGATAACCTTGGCCGGGACAAAGTGTCTCTCGACCTGAGCGGCTAAGATGCCGATGCACTGGTTACACAAGGAGCAACGCGGTGAAGCACTGGATCAACCTGACCGTACTGTCGGCCGTCATTCTGGCGGCGGGCTTGGCCTGCAGCCACGACAAGAAGCACGATCGCGTCCGCCCGCCTGTCGACGAGCTGTCCGACGGCGGTCGGGGTCTGCAAGGCAAAGACGTAATTTCCTCGACCGATCAGATGGCGGCAGACCTGCTGTCGTCGCCGGCGCTGAATGCGTCGCACACACAGTGGACGATCGTCGTCGATCACGTCGAAAACTTGTCCACGTCCCAACGACAAAATCTTGACATCTTCCTGCAGCGATTGCGCTCTCGCCTTGTGAACATGGGCCAAGGACGCGTGCAACTGGTCGAAAACCTGCAGAAGTTCAACGACCTCAAGGCCCGCGAGCTCGAGCCCACCGGCGACCGCTACGGCCAAGGCGGGCCGGGCGCACCAACAAAGAAAAACGTCCAGCCCGACTACTTCCTCTGGGCCCGCGTCTCCGAAATGCCCAACCGTGAGACGAGCTTCTTCCTCATCACTTTCTCCCTGGCGAAGATCGACCGGACGATCGTGTGGGAGAACGATTACCCGGTGTCCGTCTATCGGTGATGATCTCGTACTGCGGGCGCCGCGCCCACACCCCATAAAATGCACTTTTCCGCGCTCCGCGTTCTGCTTCTCTGTGCCCTTTGTGTCTCCGTCGCCAACGTCGGCTGCGCGAGCGCGGTGAAGAACGCGCACTCCACCGCCCTCTCCGGCGTGGACTTGCTCAGCATGACCGACGACATGGCCGCCCGGCTCGGCGCATCGCCGGCGGTCAACGATACGATCGTGCAGCGCGGGGCGCTCAAGGTCGTTGTGATGCCGGTCGTCAACAACCTGCGGGCCGAGGTGATTCCGCGCGGGCAGGCGGTGGCATTTACCGGGCGGGTGCGGACCCTGCTGCATCGGCACGCGCCGGAGAAGTTCACCTGGGTGATGAACCGCGACGCGTTTCACGAGCTTGTCCGCCGCGAGCGCGAACTGCAGGTCGACCCGGGACCGTCGCCGGACGTGGTCAATCCTGAGTACGCACTGACCGCGACGTTCTCGAGCCTCACCGACGAAAACATCAAGCGACGCGAAACGTTCTACGTCTGCGTCTTCGAGCTCACCAGCCTCAAGGACCGAACGCTGCTGTGGAGCGGGTCGTACGAAGTGAAAAAGGAAGCCGTGCGCGGTTTCCTGGACTGAGTGGAGAAAATGGTCCGCACGGCGGCCCCTTGATAATGCGATCATTGCCTGCCCTCATCTGCGGTTTGCTCCTCCTCCTGATCGCCGGCTGCGCCGAGTCGAAGCAGGTGAAGGAAGCCGGCCGCGCCGTTCGGGATTATTTCAACGGCGATTACCCGCGGGCGATGCATCGCCTGGAACCTCTGGCCAACCGGACGGACGAAAACTACGTCCTTAACAACCTCCGCCTCGGCTCGAGCGCACTCACGGCATGCGAGCTTGACGACGCCGAGGCCGCCTTCCTGCGCGCCTGGGAAGTCATCAACGCCGGTGGCGTCAACTCCGGCGGCCGTGCGGTGGCGGCGGTGTGGCTCGACGAGAAGCTCAAGATATGGAAAGGCGAGCCGTACGAGCGCGCCATGGCCAGCTTCGATCTCGGCGTCGTCTACTACATCCGCAACGACTACAACAACGCTCGCGCCGCCTTTGAAAACGCCCTCTTCAAACTCCGCGACTACGCCGACGCCAAGGACGAGAAACGCGGCTACCAGGAACAGGAAAGCACGTTCGTCGTCGCCCACATCATGCTCGGCCGATGCTGGCAGCGATTGGGGCGCGCAGACCTCGCCAAGGCGTCGTTCGACGACGCGATCCAGCTCCAGCCGCGTCTGCGCGGGTTGGCCGATGCGAAACTCCAAGCCGACAGCAATCTGCTGCTGGTCGTCGATTCCGGCTACGGCCCGCGCAAGGTGACGGACTTCGACGGCTCGATCATCGGCTTCGCCCCAACCCCGGACACTGCCCGCCCGCTGCTGCGCCCGCAGGTGATCGTTGACGGCCTTGACTACCCGCTGGGCGACGCCAGCGAGCCGACGATCGACACCATTGCCATGGCCCAGGACCGCCGCTGGCAGAGCATCGACACGATCCGTACCGTTAAGTCGGCGGTCGGCACGGGGCTGATCGCCGGCGGCGCCGGGTACGGCGTTTATCGCGCCGGTCGGGGGGATTTCCGGGGCGAAGACGCGGCGATCGTCGGCGGGCTGATCGCCACCGGCGCCTTGCTCAAGGCCACCAGCCAGGCCGACCTGCGCCAGTGGGAGATGACGCCCCGCACCGTATATCTCCTGCCGCTGCGGCTTTCGCCCGGCCGGCACGACGTGAATGTCGTTTTCCCGGACGGCGTGCAGCAGAGCTGGCGCGGGCTTGTCGTTCCGCCCGAAGGCGACGCGACGTACTACATGCGGATGAGCCGCTGGCGTCCCGGCCCGTTCGATTGGCCGCCCTCGTCGGTGCCGCCACGGTTGCAGCCAGCGATGGCGACGACAGAATAGCAGACATGACCTCGCGACCCGGAATCACCAGGACCGTCGGATTACTCGTAATCGCGGGGATTCTCGCAATCACGGTCCTCTACACCACCTTTCGTCCGGCCATTGCAGACCTTGACGAATCGCACCGACAACGGCATCCCCTCGGATTTTCCATCGTCACGCCCGAGGGTTGGCAGGTCGAGTTTCAGAACCCCCAAGCCGGTCATCCCGCGACGATCTGGGCGCTGCCCAGGAAAAGTGAAGGAATCGTGGGTGGTCTCTGGGCGATGAAGTACGACGCGAAGCCGCAGATCATCACCGCCGGCAAACGCGCGCTCCACGAGGGCGAATTCCAAGACAAGCCGGCATGGGTCCGCGAGGATACCCAAGACGATAAACGATGGAACCGCACCTACATCTTTGAACGCGCGGGCACCTGGTATCAAGTCGTTTTGACCCGCCCGGCGTCCGATTCCATTATGGGCAGTGCGTGGACGGCTTACGTGAACTCGTTCAGCGTCGAAGCGGCCACCGCGACTCGGCCGACACCATTACCCACGACGTATCCCACCACGCAGTCGATGCCGGCGACCGATTCGGTACCGCTTCCTGACCTGTGATCTTTGGTCGTACCGGGACACGGCATCGTTCACGACACGCCGCACGCAAATAAAGAAAAAGCCGCCGGTCCAGTCCCGGCCACCGCATCCGTAGCGATTGCATCTCCGTGAGACGAGACCGCGAATCGAGCGGATACGCTGATCACAACACATGAACGACCCATGCCAGCCACAAGCCGGTCAGATCGTCCCGCCACAAGCGCGCGATCAGAAGCGCGCCGAGCAAAACATTACTCGACCTGCATCAAGACGAGCGATTCATCGAACTGCGAAGCATCGTCTGGCTCGATCTGATCGCCCATCAGCAACGCACGGGTTGGCTCGCTGAGGCCCAGTGCGTGGAACTCGACTTCGTACGCGATGTCAGGGGCGCACCATTTACTGCGGACCACGCCGAGTTCGCCCCGCGCCAGTGCCAGTTCCGGCAAGTCGCAGACGAGTCTGACATAATCATTAACAGCCGGTTTCTTCATGACGACCTCCTTGGGATCTGCCGCAAACTCAATACCCGGCCGTCGCATACGAGACGCGTTCGGCCGACACTTGAGGCCACGGCGGAATCATCGCGCGAATGTCTCAGCGATCGCCTCATCGGCAAACACTCTGGATCCGCGCACTGCCGTACGGAAAACCTCGTGTCTTTCCCGAGGAACTTCCACCGATCCATGGCCTTCCCTGATCAACTGCGCCGGCCTACTGTTTGACACAAGCGGGGCCGACACCCTCTACGAAATAAACTAACACATTACCGGACTAAACCGTCAACTAAAAAAGCGTTTATATACGAGACCCGTGCAGAAGAACGATTTGTCACAGCGACTGCTTGGCTGGTACGACGCCCATCGCCGAAATCTCCCTTGGCGGCCGTCCCCGGATGCCCCGCCGGGGACACGGCCGCCGGCGTATCATGTGCTCGTGTCCGAAGCGATGCTGCAGCAAACCCAGGTCGCCACCGTCACTGCCTACTTCCAGCGGTTTCTGGAAGCGTTTCCGACCGTCGAGCACCTGGCAGCGGCTGACGAACAGCGCGTCCTGCGCCTCTGGCAGGGTCTCGGATATTACGCAAGGGCGCGGAATCTGCGCCTCGCCGCGAAGGTCATTGTCGAACATTGCGGCGGCGAGGTGCCGAACGACGTCGAGCGACTGCTCGCGCTCCCCGGTGTCGGCCGGTATACCGCCGGGGCGATCGCCTCGATCGCACACGGTGTGCGGGCGCCCATTCTCGATGGGAACGTGATCCGCGTCCTCTGCCGCCTCGATGCCATCGACACCGACCCGCGCGATCGCGACGTCATGGCTGCTCTCTGGACGCGTGCCGAGCAAATCCTTCCCGAGTCCCGCACCGGCGACTTCAATTCAGCATTGATGGAACTGGGCGCGACCGTCTGCACGCCGCGTAATCCTTCCTGCCTGCTGTGCCCCCTGCGGGGGATATGCCAGGCGTTCAAGAAGCAAATCCAGGATCGCATCCCCCCGCCCAAGCCGGCCAACGCGACGCCGCACGAAAAACGCTTCGTACTATGCCTGCGGCGTCCCGACGGCCGGTACCTCATCGAGCGGCGGCCGGCTTCGGGCAGGTGGGCCAGCATGTGGCAGTTCCTGACGGCTTCAGACAAGCACTGGCCGGGCGTGCCCGCATTTACGAAGTTACGCCGCTTTACCCGCATCAGTCACACCCTTTCTCACCGTCGCTATACGTTTGATGCCTATGCTCAGAGCGTCTCTGGTCGCATCTGCGGGACATCAGACAACCGGCGGTGGGCGTCGATCGGCGAGATGGAGCATCTCCCCTTCACCCGCCCGCATCTGAAGCTCCGCGAAATGCTTGCAAAACAACAAGAAGCCCCAAACAGAAAGACAATGCCATGATTCTCATCGTGTCCGGCACAAACCGTCCCGACAGCAACGCATTGAAGGTATCCAAAATCCTGCTCGGCCATTACCAGGCGGCGGGCGTTGATGCCGACATCTACTCGCTGGCGGACATGCCGCAGGAGATTTTCGACCCGTCGTCGTATGCCAAGAAACCCGAATCGTGGCTCGCGGTGCAGCAGCGGATCGTCGAGTCCGCCGGGCTGCACGTCGTGACGCCGGAGTACAACGGCAGCTTTCCCGGCGTGCTCAAGTACTTCATCGACATGCTCAAGTTCCCCGAGAGCTTCGAGCGTAAGCCCGTCGCGTTCACCGGCGAAGCCGCCGGTATCTGGGGCGGCTTCCGCTCGGTGGAACAACTGCAACTCATCTTCGGCTACCGCAACGCGTATGTGCATCCCGACCGCGTCTTCATCCCCGGCATCGGCACGAAGCTCGACGAGCACGGCAAACTGACCGATGCGTCCATCGACGACCGCCTGCAGAAACAGGCGTCGACGTTCGCGCAGTTCGTCAAAGCGTTGGCGTAACGCGTTCATATGAATGCCTTCTCGTGGCACGGGTTTCTAACCCGTGTTTCTGCCTGCATCGCGCACTCAAACACGGGTTGCAAACCCGTGCCGCGACCGATCGCTTCGTCGCTTCCGACCTTGACCATGGCTCCAACCAAGGGGGCACTTGAACTGCGATTTGACGAAACACATCG
>JBBRFH010000174.1:0-7349 GCA_038224615.1 Tepidisphaerales bacterium | reverse complement strand
GCTGCTGATCGGCGACAAGGTCATTACCGCCGAGCCGCAAGGCTTTCCCCACCAGCTCGACCTCGGGCAGGCATGGAAACAGCTCACCGGCCTGCCGTTCGTGTTCGCAGTGTGGACCGCCCGCTCCGGCGTCGACTTAGGCGATCTCCCTGCGAAGTTGATGCGTGCCCGCGAGCAAGGCCTGGCACACATCGACAATCTGATCGCCCGCGAAGCCCCGCCCCGCGGCTGGCCGCTCGACATCGCCCGCCGGTATCTGACCGGGTATCTGAAGTTCTCCGTTGGCAAGCGAGAGCTGTCCGCAATCCGGCTGTTCCATCAAATGGCGTTTGATGTCGGAGCGCTCGAGCATCGACCGTACGAGCTACTGATATGAAGGCTTCGCAAGACTGATCGAGGTCTACGCCGGCACCTTTTGCAACTGGGCCGAGCCGTTGGCACAGCGGATACGGTCGCGGCCGGCGTCCTTGGCTTCGTAGAGCGCCTTGTCGGCGCTGGCCATCAATTCATCGGCGCTGCCCGAGCCGCACGAGCTGACCGACGCAAGGCCGATCGACATCGACACGCCGAACGGGCGCTTCAGGAGCTGCGCGCTGGCGGTTTTGTAGTTGGTGCGAATGCGGTCGACGACGGTTTCCGCCTCGGCGCCGCCGGCGTAGGGCAGGAGCAGGACGAACTCGTCGCCGCCGTAGCGGGCCGCGACGTCACCGCGGCGCAGGTCGGCCTGAATCACCTTGCCCGCCAGCACCAGGAGCTGATCGCCTACGGCATGGCCGTAGCTGTCGTTGAGCTGCTTGTAGCTGTCGAGGTCGATCATCACCGCCGACAGGTCGTGCCCGTGGCGTGACGACTCGCTGTAGAGCTGGTCAATCACGCGGGAGAAGTGCCTGCGGTTGTAAAGGCCCGTCAGCGGGTCGGTTGCGGCCATCTGCTCGACGCGCTTGAGCGAGTCTTCCAACTGCTGGTTCGTCTGCTGCACGTCGACCAGCGCCTGCTCGAGGCTGGCGCGGAGCGAGTCGTTCTCGTCGCGCAGCTTGGCGACGGTAAGGTTCTTCTCGATGACGAGCGGGATCGAGAACATGTAGTCGCCGAGCTTGACGATGTAATCGGTCGCGCCCTTGCGGATGGCCTCGGTGGCGATCTCGCCAGAGTTCTCGCCGGTCACCATGATGACCGGCGTGTCACAGCGCGAGCGGATGTCGCCCAGCAACTGCATGCCCGAGCCATCGGGCAGATTGTAGTCGGTGATGATCAGGTCGAAGTCGCCAACTGGTTGCCGCAACGCTTCGGCGCGGCTGCCGGCACAGACGACCGTGCCTTGGCCGAAGTGGTCTTCGATGATTTCGCGGACCAGTTCGCGCTGGTCAGCGTCATCTTCGATCATGAGCAGTTTGAGCGCCATCAACTTCTCTTCCCTGTACGGCTTCCGGGATCACAACTTCGGACCCTGAAACCAGACTTACGATACGAACCGAGCCACAGCCCATGCCTAATTGTCGCGGCCACAGTCCTGGCCGATACGACGACCGTTCTGGCACCTACGGCCGGCGATTCCGCTACCGTCGGCACTCGCTTTGCGAGAGCCGGTGGTCGGGATACTGGTGAATCGCCAGCCAGTAATTCGTGCTCGCCAGCACCGTCCGCAGAAACTGCTCGGCGTTGGCGGGCTTGAGCGTGTAGCTGTTGGCCCCGAACTCGGCGGCCTTGCGCATCTGTTCCTCGTCGCTGACGCCGGTCATCATCACGACCGGGATGTGCCGCAGCCGTTCGTCGGCCTTGATCTGCTGCAGTGTCTGGATGCCGTTGAGGTGCGGCATCTCGATGTCCAGGTAGATCAGTCCCGGCAGCGCGGTCCCCGCGTACTTGCCTTCGCCGCGCAGCAGCGCGAGCGCCTCGGCGCCGTTGGCGCATTCGACGACGGCGTTGTTGACGCGGCAGTCTGCGATGGCGTCCTTGATCAGCATGCGGCAATCCGGATCGTCATCGACGAGCAGGATCGTCACCGGCTTGTTTTCAGAGTCCAGCATGGTTCGTTCTCCTTCAGTCGCCGCGGACGGCCCGACCCTCGTGTTCATCGCCACCATCGTCTTGTCGGTCACGCTGCTTCAGCAGCGGCAGTCTCCATTTCAGTTGTCGTGTTGGCCCGTGCCCCGCCACCGGTCGCCGGCACGTATTGGCCGTTGATCGTAAAGCGGAACGTACTTCCCTGGCCCAGCTCGCTCTCGACCCATATCTTGCCGCTATACGTCTCGATGATGCTCTTGACGCTCGCCAGTCCCACGCCCTTGCCCGCCACGTTCTGGGCGGCAGTGTTCTTGCCGCGGCGGAAGACGAAGAAGACCTTGCCGACGTCGTCGGCGTCGATGCCCAGTCCCGTGTCGCGCACGTAGAACTCGGCCTCACTCAGCCGGATCTGGCAACCGACATGGATCTCGCGCCGTTCGCCGTCGCCCATGTACTTGATGGCGTTGTCGATCAGGTTCTGGAAGATCTGCCGCACCCGCGCCCGTTCGCAGTAGAGCTGCGGCAACTGGGTATCGATGATGAGCTGGATCTCGCGCGTCTTGAGATCGTTCTCGAACATCCCGCGCAGATCCCACACCATCGCCTCGATGTCGACGTTCTCCATCGACTGGCGGCGCGTCTTGATGCGAGAGAGCTCGAGCAGTTCGTTGATGAGGTCGGTTTCCACCTCGACGTTCTTCTTGATGCGGTCGAGGCGGTGGATGGTGTCCTCGTCGAGCTGGGCCTTCTTCTTCATCAACAGCATCGTCACCATGCCGCTGATGTTGCGCAGCGGCGCGTTGAGGTCGTGGCTGACGGCGCGTAGGAAGTCCTCTTTCTCGGCGATTTCCACGCTGAGGCGCTTGTTCGACGTTTCGAGCTGGACGGTGCGTTGTTCGATACGCGATTCCAGGCCACGATTGGCTTCACCAAGTTTCTGGTTGGCCTTGCGTAGCTCTTCCTGCTGAGCCTTGACCGTCAGGATCATCTCGTTGAACGCACGGGCGAGGTCGCCGATCACGTCGGGGCGGGCCGTTTCCACCAGCGTGTCGAGGTCGCCGCCGGCGATGCGCTTGGATGCCCTGACGAGCACGCGGATGGGCAGAAAGATGCGCTTGACCAGCAGGTAGGCGACGGGAATCGCAAACAGCATCAACCCGGCCCCGACCTGCGCCGCAGCGCGGGTGACGGCTGCCGTCTGGTTGCGGTATTGGTCCATCGACACGCCGACGCGCACGTAGCCGATGATGCCCTCGTTGCCACTCCCGAAAATCGGGCTGGTACAAGTCAGGTAGTCGTCCCAGCGCGGCGAGTGCTCGACAACCGGGGTGCCTAGCGCTGCGAGATTGGAAAGATCGAACCTGGAGACAACGTACTTCTCGCCGCGTGCCTCAGTCAGTATCGGAATGCCGTCGGGACCGGAGACCGAAACAAACAGGATGTTGTGGCCGGAGCGCACCAGTTCACGCGCGACCGCGTAAAGCGATCGCAGTTGGCCGCTCCGAATTGCATCGACGGAGGTGATCGCCAGCGACGAAGACGTCTGCCGCGCCTCGGAGGCGAGATTGCTGACGAGTTGGATGCGGCTTGCGCGAAGGGAAACCCAGCAGTAACTGCCCAGCGACAGCCCGATCAATATCACGAACGCCACGATGAGCTTGGCTTGCAGGCCAATCCGCTGCGAGATCGTGCGATACCACGGCCGCCGATTTACATGGAGCAGCGTCCAATGCTCCGGCGTTGCATCGGCAGCGGGTGAAGATTGCGTGGACTTTGTGCGCGGCATCGACCCTTACTTACTGATTCCCCGTTTACCTTCGGCCGGGAAATCGGTCGGGTTAATCAGCAAGCACAGGTTCGGCATCGTCGACGTCGATTTTTCCCGCGGCGGGCGGCTTTATGGGACGCGAAGCGTCAGCCATTGGTGGCCGGCGGCACGTCCATCCGTGCCCCGGCGGCGCAGCAGGAACACGGCACCCGCGACAAGCGTGAGCAGCGATGCGGGTTCAGGAACGATGCCGAGTCCGTTCGCAAAATCATCGCTCGTCTGCGGCCCGTCAGCCGAGACCTCCCCCAGCACCCGGCCGGCCGGGGCAATCGGCGCCGTGTAACCGGCGTAGCCGCCGTAGCGCATCGCGCCAAAGACCGCCTCCTGCAGCAGCGTCTGCACCTTGTGGTCGGTGAGCGGGCTGTTGTTTTGCAGGTACGAGGTCGGCGCATCGACGCCGCGCGGGTCGAGTCCGGTGATGCTGGAAAAGAACGTCAGCCCGATCACGTACGAGGCGAGGTTGGCTGTCGGGTGCGACTGGTCGATGTAGAAGTCGAGCATCGAGTCGACGCCCGTGCCCGCGAAGTCGCCGGCCTTGATCATCTGGTCGATGTTGTAGTACGCCTCGCCGACCGGGATCACCCGGACGTCCGGCATGCCGCGCGCCCGCTTGTCCAAATTCTGCGCCGTGCGCATCAGCGGCATCATCTGCCGGGCGTACGAGCGCGTGAAATAGTTGCTGTTCGCCGACGCCCCGATGTCGACGTAGGGCTTGGTCCACTGCTCGGAGTAATCGAAGGTCTCGCCGGTGGGCTGCAGCGCCTGGGTGACGTCGTTGCGGCGCGACGGGCGCGAGTAGATGAAGACCTGCCCCTTGGGACTGTTCACCGAAAAGCTCTTCATCACCGATAAGGCGCTCGGGACGTTGGCTTCATTGTGCTGGTCGGGTGTGCCGACGTCCTTGGGATCGTTGCTGAGCCGGCGATCGGTCGGCTGCAAGGTGAGGACGTCCCAGTTGCTCTTAAACGCGTTGGTGTAGTTGCCCCACGGGTTGGTGATGCCAGGCTTCTTAACGTCGCGGCCGGACGTGAAGGGCGCGTCGGCGAGCGAGTAGTTCTGGTAGATGCTCCAGCCCGCGCCGGTCTGACGGCCCCAGTTGATCCCGGTGGAATTACGCTTGAGCATTTCCGAGACGCCGGTGTAACCCGTGCCGTCGGTCATGCTGTTGCCCATCATGTAGACACTGCGCGGTGCCGCGTGCGTTACCGCGGAGGCGCACAAAATGCCTGACACGACCGCGGCGCGGACAACCGCTCTGCTGCGGGCGCGGGTACTGCTTTGATCTCGCATTTCCACGGTCTCCATCTCGAAGTCGAACGAACCTTCGATTCGTCCAACGAGGATAGGGACGCCAGCCGCAGGATCAAGTTCCAAAGATTCGATCGCCCGCGTCGCCCAGGCCGGGCAGGATGTACCCCTTCTCGTTGAGCTGCCGGTCGATCGCGGCACAATAGATGGGGATCTCGGGGTGAACACGATGCAGCGCCTGGATGCCTTCCGGGGCGGCCACCAGGCAAACGAAACGCATATTCGTGATCCCGTGCTTCTTCAGGTACGTGATCGCCGCCACCGCGCTGCCGCCGGTGGCGAGCATCGGGTCGATCACCAGCACCTCCGTCTCGCGGATGTCCGGCGGGAGCTTCTGGTAGTACGGGACCGGCTCGAGCGTCTCCTCGTTGCGATAAAGCCCCAGGTGCCCCACCCGCGCCTCCGGCAGCACCTTCAGCACGCCGTCGGCCATGCCCAACCCGGCGCGCAGCACAGGGACGAGCGTCACCTGCCGCGCCAGCTCGTAGCCGGTGGTCTGCTCCATCGGCGTGCGGACGACTTTTTCGCGCGTCGGAAAATCCCGCGTCACCTCGTAGGTCATCAGCATCGCGATCTCGTCGATCAGGTCGCGGAACTCGCGGTGGTCGGTCGTGTAATCACGAAGCTCGGACACCTTGGTGCGGATGATGGGATGGTCGACGAGGAAGACGTTGCTCAACTCGGGCATGACGTGCGGCAAGCCTACGGATACGCCGGACGCAACGCAAACATTTCCGATTGTACGCGCCACTTCATCGACGCCCGGCACCAATTCATGCAACCGGACGGTGCCGCGGTAGTATCAAGAGTTATGAACCTGCTGCTCACCTGCTTGTTGGTCGGCGCTTGCCTGATGTGTTCGGTCGCGTCGGCCGCCGGGTTGACGGCTCGGCCGCTCAAGCGCGGGATCAACCTTTCGCACTGGTACGCACAGTGGGGCGAGTATTCCGAGGCCCGCCTTGCGACGTATCTCACCGAGGACGACGTGCGTCTGATCGCCCGGATGGGCTTCGACCACGTCCGCCTCACCCTCAACGACACCGTCGTCTTCACCACCACGCCCGGCGTGCTGAACGCCGCCAACGTCGAACGGCTAAAGCAGCGCATCACGCGCTTCCTTGACGCGAATGTCGCCGTCATTGTCGATCTGCACCCGGAGGACTCGTACAAGCGGGCGCTGCACGACGCTCCCACCGCCGTCGACAAATTCGTGGATGATTGGGGCGCGCTGGCGGCCGCGATAAAGGATTTCGATCCCGGCATGGTGCTTCTGGAGGTGATGAACGAGCCAAATCCCAACATCGAGGATGGCTGGCGAGCGATTCAGAAGCGCTGCATCGACGCGATCCGCGCCGCCGCCCCGCGCCACACGATCATCGCCTGCCCCGGCGGATGGACGGGCATCGCCGACCTGGTGAAGTTCAAGCCTTACGACGGCATCGACAACGTCCTTTACACCTTCCACTGCTACGACCCGCACATCTACACGCACCAGTCGGCGCAATGGGGCTGGCCGGTCGCGGCGCGGGTGCAGGACATCGACTGGCCGCTCGACCCCGGCGCCGGCGAGGCCACCGCCAGACACAGCGCCAAGGCAAGCGACACCGAAGCCTTCGGCCACGTCAAATGGCTCGTCGACCACGGCGAACTTTCAGAGAAATGGCTCACCGACCGCATCGCCACCGTCGCCCAATGGCAAATGCAGAACGGCAACGTCCCCGTCTACGCCGGCGAGTTCGGCGTCTATACCAAGAGCGCCCCGCGCCCCAGCCGGTTGCGCTGGCTCAAAACCACCCGCACCGCGTTTGAATCCCACGGCTGGGGCTGGGCCATGTGGGACTACGCCGGCGGCTTCTCCGTCGTAAAGACCGAAACCCCCGGCAAACGCGACGCCGACGAAGAAGTCCTCAAAGCCCTCGGCCTCCGCAAGTGACGACAACGGCGCCTGCGCAAATTGCCGGAACCCGGTTGGGTAGCCGCCCCATCGCCGTCCGCTCGGTCGCCGAACCGATGTCTCGCTTCAGTGTACAATTCGCTGCTTCCGAAGACCTGAAGGGTCGTGTCCCCTTCAGTTACTCAGTCGCCGAGTGAGCCTCACCAAGGCACACGCTATGAATCGAACGGATCGGAAGGCGGCTGAAGAAGATTCCGCACGTTTCCCCGATGAATACGCCCCACGAAATAAAAACCCGCGTCATGGGCCTGAAAA
>JBBRFH010000173.1:0-7390 GCA_038224615.1 Tepidisphaerales bacterium | reverse complement strand
GCCGGCGATTTGAGGTAGAGCTCGGTCGGGTACTTCATCCGGTTCTCATCGGTGATGAGCTTTCCGGTGCTGATGCAGCAGAGGCAAGCGTGGGCGTGGTGATCGTCGGCGGTCAGGAAATGCACATCGTTGGTGCCGACCAGACCGACGCCCAGTTTGTTTGCCAGTTCGGCCAGTTCCGGATTGACCGCGTCCTGCTCCTTGATGTGCTTCTGCACCTCGATGAAGAACCGATCCGGCCCAAAAATCTGCAGGTACGTCTCGGCGACGTCCTTCGCGACCGAAAGCTTTCGGCCTTTCATGAACTGATGCGCGATCTCCCCGCCCAGGCACGCGCTGGTCGCAATGATGCCGGCCGAGTATTGCTTCAGAATCTCCTTGTCGATGCGCGGCTTGTAGTAGAAACCCTCGCGATAACTGAGGGATGACAGCTTGATGAGGTTCTGATACCCCTCGCGGTTCTGCGCCAGCAGCAGCAGGTGATACGCCGATTCGCCATCGATCTGTTCGCGATCGTGCCGGCTCCGGGGGGCCATGTACGCCTCGATCCCGATGATCGGCTTGATGTCGTTGGCACGGCAGGTGTTATAGAACTCGATCGCCCCGTACATGCAGCCGTGATCGCTGATCGCAAGCGAGTTCATGCCCAGCGCCTTGGTTCGCTTTACCAGGTCGGGGATCCGGCAGGCGCCGTCGAGCATCGAGTAGTGGGTATGAACGTGCAGATGCACAAACGACGCTGCACCTTGGGGATCGGCCATGGGTTCCTTATACGAAAGCCGCGCGACACGAACAATCCCCGAATTGTAACGCGACAGCTTCTCCCCATCCCACATGGTTTACCCGCAGATGAATCGTACCCTACGACAAACCATCTCCGCAGTTTAGGATTCGCCGCATGACGATTCAGCAGACGCTCGTCTCCCTGTTCAAGATCGCGGCCGCCGTGATGGAGATTAAGGGGGAGCCGGTCTTTAAGGCGATTGCGTTCAGCAAAGTTTCGCGGCTGCTCGATGATCCGGGGATCGACATCAAGGCGGCGGTCGAGGACGGGTCGATCGCGACGATGCCGGGGATCGGGAAATCGTCGCGACAGATCATCGAAGACGTGGTGAAGACGGGGACGTCGACCGACATCAACGAGCTGATCGCGTCGATCCCGGGCGGGCTGATCCCGATGCTGCAGATTCCGTCGCTCGGGCCGAAGACGATCGCGCTGCTGTGGCGCGAGCGGAACATCACCAGCGTCGAGCAACTCTCGGTGGCGATCGACAAGGGGGAACTCGCAGGGATCAAAGGGGTGGGCGAGAAGAAGATCGCGACGATCAAGGAAGGCATCGCCATGCTCGCCCAGGCAGGCATCCGGCGGGGCATCCTCGACGTGCTCCGTGTCGCGCTCGATCTGCTGGAGCAGGTGCGCAAGCTCCCCGGTGTGCAGCGGGCGGAGATCGCCGGGAGCATGCGGCGATGGAAGGAGACGGTCGGCGATGTCGATATCGTCTGCGGCGCGGCGCCAAAAGTACTGGGAGAAGACCTGACGGCGGCGTTCACAAAATTTTCCGCGGTCGAAAAAATTTTGGGACAGGGAACAACCAAGGCAAGCGTGATCGTCGCGGATGGATTGCAGGTCGACCTGCGGATCGTCCCCGACGAGAACTTCGGCGCGGCGATCCAATACTTCACCGGCTCGAAGGAACACAACGTCAAACTGCGCGGCCTGGCGCTGGACACCGGACTGACGCTCAACGAGTGGGGACTCTACAAACTCGACGACTACGAGAAGACCAAGAAGGAAACCGGCAAGCCGCCGACGATCGCTGCTGTCGCGTCGAAGAATGAATCGGACATCTACGCAGCGCTCGGTCTGGATTACGTCGAACCCGAGCTTCGCGAAGATCGCGGCGAGGTCGACCAGGCGAAGTCGCACACACTGCCGAAGCTCATCACACTCGCCGATGTGAAAGGCGATCTGCACACGCACACGACGGCATCCGACGGCGTCGAAACGATCCTGCAAATGGCCGAGGCGGCGAAGGCGCTGGGATACCAATACTACGGCATCACCGACCACTCGCGCTCGCAGGTGATCGCCAACGGACTCTCCGTCGAGCGGCTGCTGGCGCACGTGAAAGTCATTCGCGAGATCGGCAGTAAGCTCAAGGGAATCAAGCTCTTAGCGGGATGCGAGGTCGACATTCTCGTCGACGGCCGGCTTGATTACGACGATGCGATCCTTGCTGAATTGGACTACGTCGTTGCGTCGCCGCATGTGTCGCTGAAACAGGATTCGCAGAAGGCGACCGACCGACTTCTGCGGGCGATCGACAACAGGTACGTGAGCATCATGGGGCACCCGACCGGGCGCGTGATCAACCGCCGCGCAGGGCTGCCGATCGAGGTGAGCAAGGTGGTGGAACGCGCTGCCAAGGCGGGCGTCGCGCTGGAGATCAACGCGGGCTGGCCGCGCTGGGATTTGAACGATGCGAACGCGCGCGTGGCGCTCAAGGCCGGCGCGAAGTTGAGCGTCAACACCGATGCCCATTCGTCGCCGCAGCTTCAACAGATGGATTCGGGATTGCGGGTTGCGCGTCGTGCGGGTGCTCGCGCGGCCGACGTCATCAACACGATGACCTACGAGCAACTCGTCGCGTTCTTGAGGGCACGTCGGTGACAGAAAATGAATCAGGCCGGAAGGGAGCCACCACTTCCGGCCTGATCAAAAAGATCGTTGTGCAACTGAATCTAGCAACCGCGTTGAATGAGTCAACATCAATGTTGCTTCTCAACAGCACTTCAACGCGCTCGTTCCCAGTTCATCGGCGCGCTCGATGCGATCGGATGAGCGAACTTCATCATCGCACGATCGGCGTCACAGCAGCGAACGAAGCAGCGGCTCGATCTGTTTCCATGTCTCGGCGTCGCGCTTGGCGTAGATGAGATTGGTCTTGAGCCAGTCGATCGGGTTTCCGATGTCGTGCCGCTTGGACTTGAGCACCACGCCGTGAATCGGGCCGCTCTTGAGTTGCAGCTTGATGGCGTCGGTGAGCTGGATCTCGTTGCCCTTGCCCGGCGGGGTGTTCTCGATGCAGGTGAAGATGTCGGGCGTGAGCACGTACCGCGCCGCGATGGCGAGGCGGGACGGCGCGTCTTCCTTCTTCGGCTTCTCGACGAGCGTGTTGATGCGGATCACGCCTTCGCTAAGCATTTCTCCGCCGACGATGCCGTAGCGTTCGACCTTTTCGGGCGCGACTTCTTCCAGGCCGATGATCGTGGTCTTGTACTTCTCGTAAGCGGCGATGATCTGCTGGGCCGGCGTGACGTCGCCGCCGGAGAAGATGGTGTCGCCGAGGCAGCAGAGGAAGGGGTTGTCCCCCACATGTTGCTTGGCCTGCAGCACGGCGTGCCCGAGCCCGCGCTGCTCCATCTGCCGGGTGCTATGGACGCGGGCGATCTCCTGCAGCTTGAGGATCGACTCAACGAGCGCCAGCTTGTTGCCCGCCGCCAGTCGCGCTTCGAGCTCGGGGTGCTTGTCGAAGTGGTCTTCGACAGCCTTTTTGTCGCGCGAGACGACCAGTAGAATGTCGGTCGCCCCCGCGCCCGCGGCTTCTTCGACGACATACTGAATGGTCGGCCGATCCAGAACCGGCAACATCTCTTTCGGAATCGCCTTGGCGGCGGGGAGCATTCGTGTTCCGAATCCTGCGGCGGGGATAACCGTTTTTGTAATCATGTTTGCTGATGAAAGAGCTTTTCGAATTCGGCCGGAGTTATGTTGATGTCGCGGAGAATGGCGCGAAGGGTGCCGGTGTGCAATGCACGATTTGCGTGAACGGGCACAGTGGTCCGTACCGGCCCGGATTCCATCACATGATGTGATCCACGGATGCGAGCGATTACGAACCCCTGCTGTTCCAGGAACCGTACCATCTCGCGACCGGTCGCCCTCGGTAACTTAGGCACGCGCAAATTCCTTCAAATCCCAGTTGATTTCACGCAACGACGGCTTGGAGATTCGCGACATTGCATCTTCCAGTCCGTACGCCTCGATGTACGCCTTGATCGCTTCCTGCAGGTCGGAGATGGCCTCATCCTCGGTCTCGCCCTCCCCGTATGCGGGAATGTCGGGCAAGCGGGCAGTGAAACCACGATGCTCGTCGTCCGGTATCAGCTCAATCGTGAGTGCGTCCATGTCGGATGATGATAGCACCTAATCCCAGCCGCTCACGCAAAGATGATCGGCTTGATGACCGTGCAATTGATCTTGCCCATGGCGTCGACGAGGGCGTTGAACTGCTCTTCGCCGTGGTAGACGCCGCAGATCGCCCCGCCGGAGCCGGCGAACTTGGCACTGGCGCCGACGCCGCGGGCGACGTCGATCATGCGCTGGTTCTCCATCGCGATCGGCATGATCGTCTTACGGATTTCGTAGTTCTCGTTCGTCACCTTGTGCAGCTCATCCCAGTCGGCGCTCAGGAGCGCCTTTTTGCCGCGGTCGGTGAGGTCGCGGTACTTCTGCATGGCGCCGACGACCGTCGGATCGCCTTTCTCGAACAACGCCTTGAGATTGCGGTGGGTGACGTCGCTGATTTCGGCGCGGTCGGCGTCGAACGCGACGTACAGCGGGGGCGTCGGGTTGGGCTTGAGTTCTTCGTATTCGCCGTAGCCGCGCGAATCGAGGAGTTTCTTGTCGAAGTCCATGTAGACGATGCCTTCATACACCTGGATCACGCGGTCCTGCAGGCCGGCAGTGATGTTCAGCTCGTCCCGCTCACAGGAGAGGACCAGCCCGGGGAACTGCGGCTTGGAGATCTCGACGTTGTAGAACTTCGACATCGCCCGCATCGTCGCCACGATGATGCTGCTGGAGCCGGAAAGCCCCACCAATCGGGGGATGTTCGACTCGAACTCCAGCGTGAAGCCTTTGTTGTGCAGAGTCCAGCCCTGTTGCCCGGCGAACTCGTGGAAGCGTTTGACTGCCGCCTTCATGAGGCGTTGGCCGCCGTAGTAACCGTAGAGCTTTTGCTCGCGCAGGAACTGGGCGACTGAGTCATACTTTGCGAAGTCACCAGCAGTTGGGACGATTTCAAAGTGGTCGCTCTCGGTGAGTTTCACCGTGGCGGCGAAGTTGCGGATGATGAACGAGATCGTCTTGCCGAAATACCCGTCCGACGGGTTTCCGACGAGGCCGGCCCGAGCATGGGCGTGGGCGGTGATGATCATGGGCTAAAAGTCTCCGTTGGGGGTGACATTGGGGCCGACGCCGCAGGGTGTCAAGCTGTGCATTAACCAAAATTTCATTGCATTCAGCGAATCATCCTGTTTTGCTTGTGATGACCACCATGTCTGACGAATCCGCGAAAGCCATCGAACTCAAGCCCAAGCCGCGCGAGATGCGCCGCAGCAAGCCCAAACAGCTTCCGCCATACCACGTCATTCTGCTCGACGACAACGACCACAGCTACGAGTACGTCATCGAGATGCTCAAGTCGATCTTCGGCTACGAGGAGCCCAAGGGTTATGTCCTGGCCAGGGAGGTCGACAGCCAGGGGCGGGTGATTGTCTTCACCACGCACAAGGAACTCGCCGAGCTCAAGTGCGACCAGATCCACAGCTTCGGCGGCGACTGGCGCGTCGCCACCTGCAAGGGTTCGATGTCCGCCTGCATCGAGCCGGCGGAGGACTAATACGTTTCCGCGTGAATTCCGCGCTCAGGTACGAATGCTGCCGAGAAGAGGCAAAGAGCGCGAAGGCGAACGCGAAGAATGCTTGTTTTTTTGTGTTTGCCTTCGCGCTGATCTTCGCGGCACGACTTGTTTCGCAGACACAATGCCGGGGCTGATTGTCGAATGAAAAGAATCGGCATCCGATCAGGACGGTAGGGCATGGGGCAGCGGCGCGGCATTGGCTTCGTTCGATGCGCTCCTGATCGCGCGCGCCAGCTTTTTTCCGACGTTTTCGATGAAGGCTTTCCCCGCTTCTGCGTCCGTCCGACTGGCGCTGTAGCGGGCCAGGTAGAGCATGGCGGCGCGTCGGGTGGCCATGGGGGTGAGTTGCTGTTTGACGAATCGCCGGGTGGGATCACCGAACCACCAGGCGCCGATGCGCGGCGCCCCGTAAGTCGCAATCGCCGCCACGAGTTTGAGCCGATCGAGGTTCCCGCGCATCCGGCCGTTCTCGAAGCGATAGGCGACCTCGGGCAGGCAGACGCGGTCGATATATCCCTTGAGAATCGCCGGGAAGCCGAAATGCCAGACCGGGAAGACGAGCACGATCGCCTCGGCGCGCTTCAGTAAGTCGATGTGCCGTTCGAGCTGCGGCAGGGGTGCGGTCGGCCGACCGGGACGCATGCGGGCGTCCTGCTCCTGCACCTCGGCCAGCGGTTTCACCGGATCGAACTGCTCGGCGTACAGGTCGACGTCATCGACGTGGTGCCCGCATAGCACACGTGAGACTTCATCGTGGAGGGCGGCACACAAACCTTGCGGCTTCGGATTGGCATACAGGACGAGAACACGCATCGGACGGACGATCTTACCAGCGCGCCGAGCGGAATGACCGTCAGCGAAGCCGCGTGCGACATCCCGTCGTGAAGGCGCCTCTTTACTGGAACGCCCTCCGCTCATCCCACCTGGCGCAGAATGTCGTGGTAGGTCACGAACAGGAACAGGCTGCCCAGCAGCACCAGGCCGACGATCTGCGCGACGGTCTGCACCTTGGGGCTTGGGGGGCGGCCGGTGACTTTCTCGATCAGCAGGAACGTGAACAGCCCGCCGTCGACGATCGGGATTGGCAGGAAGTTGACGACCGCCAAATTGGCGCTGATCAACGCCGTGAACCAGATCAGCCAGTCCATCCCGCGCGACGCGGCGGAGTTGCCGGCGGTGAAGATGCCCAGCGGGCCGCTCAGGCCGCTCAGCGGCACCGAGCCTTCGACCAGGCGGCGCAAGGTCGTGTAGACCTGGAAGATCGAGTACTTCGTCTCCTCCACGCCCCACGCGGCGGCCTCGATCGGGTTGTGCGTCTTGCGGATCTCCTCCAGCGGCTGCAGCAGAAGCATGTGCGTGAAGCGAAGGTCGGCCAACTGTTTGGCACTCGCGTCATCCAACGTGAGCGTGACGACCTTGGAGGTCGTCTGCCCGCTCGGGCGGACCGTCAGCTCGACCGGAGCGGTGCCGGCGGCGCGGAGTTGGGCGATGACATTGCTCCACATGGGCGTCGGCGCGTTCGCCACCTGCATGATTTCGTCGCCTTTGGCGAGCTGTGCCGTGGCGGCGGGGGAGCCGTCAATCACATCGGAGATGACGGGCTTGCCGAGGTCCTCGCCCAACGGGATGCCGATGCCCCGTTTTGTCTTCCACGGCAGCATCGACTTAACAAGCACGAAAGAGGG
>JBBRFH010000172.1:0-7403 GCA_038224615.1 Tepidisphaerales bacterium | reverse complement strand
GACCGCACTCACGCCGCTGCTGCTGATCGCGGTCGCGGCGGAACTGTGGGGGGCGCTCGGGCGATTTCCACTGCAGCACCTTGACGCGTTTCCGACCGGCAACTTTCGTCCGTTTCAGCAGTGCCTCGGGGCGTTGGCGATCCTGGGCGTCAGCGCATTCGGACTCCGCGGAACGTCGCGGCGCCTGGCAATGCCGCTGCTGGTGACGTTGCATGCGCTTTTGGCCGTCTGGCTGATCCACTATTCGCCGTCGCCGTACATCGACGTCTGGGTGCAGGCCCAGAAGGCGTGTGAGGCGTTTTCGCACGGCGTGAATCCGTACACCATCACGTTTCCCAATATTTACGGAGCCGTGGATACCTACCTGTATCCGCCGGGCATTTCATACGACGGGGTGATTCACTTCGGCTATCAATACATGCCACTGAGCTTTTACCCGAGCTTCGTCTCGTGGCTGATCACCGGCGATATGCGGTACGGGGGGCTCGTCGCGCTCGAGGCTGCGGCACTGTTCATCGGCCTTGCCGGACGCGAGCCGTTCGGACGCCTGGCGGCGTGCCTGCTGCTGTTTACCGGGATGACGTTTGCGGTCGTCGAGAACGCGTGGACCGAGACCTACGTCATCTGCTGCCTGGCGGCTACGGTGTACTGCCTCGTGCATCGACCGAGGTGGTTTCCCTGGGTGTTCGGACTGCTGCTCGTGTCGAAGCAGCACATGCCCATGGCGGCTGCGGCGTTGCCGTTGCTCACGGGGTGGCGACCACGGGCAATATGGGCGGTACTCTGGCGCGCGGGCGTCGTCGGGGCGGCGGTCACGCTGCCGATGGTGCTTTGGAACCCGGCATCGTTCTGGAAAGGCGTGGTGTGGGTGCAATTGCACAATCCATTCCGGCCCGACGCGCTCAGCTACGCCTCCTACTACCTGCGCATGACCGAAGAACGGCCTTGGCCCATGATCGAATTTGCCGCCGCCGGTCTGGGAATCGCACTGGTGCTGTGGCGTGCGCCGCGTACGCCCGGCGGGTTTGCGCTCGGGATCGTGGCGATCTACCTGCCGCTGTTCGCGTTTGGAAAACAGGCTTTCGCGAACTACTGGCTCTTCACAGTGGGCGCGCTGGCGACCGCAATCGCCGCCTCGACCAGCGGCCTGCTGCATGGCGTCGATGACGACCCGGGGAGCGCGATATGAGCGCCCCGACGCCGATCGACGCCTCGCCCGTTGCCGCCGCCTATCGCGCCCAGCGCGTGCGTCACTGGGATGCGGTTGCCCGCGAGATCCCCCGGCGCCCGTCGTGGACCCGGCAATACCACCGGCGGCTGGCGACGATCTATCGCTTCCTCATTCCGCCAGGTCAACGCGTGCTCGAGGTCGGATGCGGCACAGGCGACCTGCTGAGCGCGCTGTCGCCGTCCATCGGCGTCGGGGTCGATTTTTCGCCGGGGATGCTCGACATCGCCCGCGCGCGACACGCGCCAGATGGTCTGACGTTCCTTGAGGCCGACGCGCATGATCTGGTCACCGCATTGCCTGAGACGGTGCCGTTCGACGCGATTGTCTTGTCGGATCTGGTCAACGACGCGTGGGATGTGCAGCGCGTGCTGGAGCAACTGCGTCCGCTGTGCAAGCCGTCGACCCGCCTGGTGCTCAACCTCTACAGCCGGCTCTGGGAATGGCCGCTCGCGATCGCGAGGCGAATGCGAATCGCCAATGCGAACCTGCAGCAGAACTGGCTGACGTTCGAGGACGTGGACAACCTGCTGACGCTCGCGGGCTTCGAGACGATCCGCCGGCTGCGCGAAGTGCTCTGGCCTATCGAAACGCCGCTGCTGGCGCCGCTGTGCAATCGCTTTCTCGTGAAGCTGCCCGGGATCAAGCATCTCGGGCTGACCAACGTCATCGTAGCCCGGCCGAGGTCGATAGAGGCGCCGTCGCCGTTGCCGCGGGTCAGCGTGATCGTGCCGGCGCGCAACGAGGCCGGCAACATCGCGCAGGTCTTCGCGCGCACGCCCGAGATGGGCGGTGGCACAGAGATCGTATTCGTCGAGGGCAACTCCAACGACGACACCTGGCAGGTGATTGAACAGGAGATCGCCAGGCACCCCGATCGACCGAGCCAGTTGCACAAGCAGCGCGGCCGAGGCAAGGGGGACGCGGTGCGGGTGGGCTTCGCCAACGCGACGGGCGACATCCTGATGATCCTCGACGCCGACCTGACCGTTCCGCCGGAAGACCTGCCGCGCTTCTACAGGGCGCTGGTGGAAAACACCGGCGAGTTCATCAACGGCGTGCGGTTGGTTTACCCGATGGAAAAGCGCGCCATGCGGCTGCTCAATCTGGCCGGCAATAAGTTCTTCAGCCTGGCGTTCTCCTGGCTGCTCGGACAGAGCCTCAAGGACACGCTGTGCGGCACGAAGGTGATGTACAAGCGTGACTACGACCGCATCGCCGCCGGCCGGGCCTACTTCGGCGAGTTCGACCCGTTCGGCGATTTCGATCTCATCTTCGGCGCCGCCAAACTCAACCTCAAGATCGTCGACCTCCCCATCCGCTACCGCGAGCGCACCTACGGAGAAACCAACATCAGCCGCTGGAAACACGGCTGGCTCCTGCTGAAGATGACCGCGTTCGCGGCGCGGAAGTTGAAGTTTAACTGACCGCACTTTCCCGTTGATTCTTCTGGCGATTCATCACGCGGACGAGCATCACCGCAAGCAGGTGCAGCGACAGCACCTTCAGCAGGAGAAACCAGTCCGGCCCGAGGGGTCGGAACCAGGGTTGCAACCAGATGAACATGCAACCCCCAGATGCGAGTGCAAACGCCGATCGCCTGCGCGGCCAGACGGCCAACGCCAGGGGCACGGCGTAGATCAGGTTGTAGTCAAACGACACGGGCATCACAAACGTACATGTGATGACCAACCAGAGCAGGTACAGGTACGCCACCTCCGCCTGCGGTCGCGCCGCCCACACGCGCAGGCTGACCCACAAGACGACTGGCGCGAAGATCATCGCTGCTGCGATGGGACCGGGGATCCGCGCCGGCAGCGTTGCACCCAAGTCAGTCCACAACGTTGGCCAATAACTCGCAATGGAGTGGGATTGATGTTCGATCGGAGCGTACCCTGTCTGAAGTCGAATCAGCATTGCCGTCGCATCGGGCGCGACCAGCGCACTCCCGCCGGGAACCATGCGCACGCGATCCTGCTGGGTGGCCATCGCGCTTGAAAGCCAATGCGGCCAGACGACGAAGCACATGCCGCCAATAATCGCGAATGCGACAACGCACCAGATAACGGCGCGAAAGCGACGCAGCGCCAGCAACCCGAACAGTGCGAGAATTGGATAGGCCTTCACCCAAATGGCAAGTGCAACCGCCGTGCCCACGAGGGCATTCCCGTCAGCGTTTCGTCGGCGGAGTCCGACATAACCTATGAGCAGTAGCGCCAATACCAGGATGTCACACTGCCCGCGCTCCATCGCGAACACCGCCGGTGCGACGATCAGCGCGAGGCAGATCCCCAGCGGTGCCGGCATCGCACGCAGGCGCAATCTCTCTCGAATCCGCAGCGAGACGTATGCCCCAAGCGCAACCATCGCTGCGATGACGACGATCCAGATGCCGGTTGCCGCCCTGAACCCGAATGCCGCGCACCAGAAGAAGAACGGAAGCACCGCCGGCGCATAGCCGTACGTTCCGCGAATATCGCCGAACGATTCGTGGAACGGATCCTTCCCCTTCACCCAGAAACTCGCCGCCGCAAAGTTGTGGAAAAAATCGAGGCCCAACGTTTCGTGAACGCTGATCCAAGTCGATTCGCCCTTTACGAGATGGAATTCCGCAAGGCTTGCCGCCCACCACAGAAGCCATGTTGCCAAGCCAATCCACCCCAGCACGGTCCAGACGCACCGGGCATCAACGCGCGTCGCGCCGGCACCCGTTGCGGCAGGCTCGGACTCAGGGGTTGTGTCCGCGGGCATTGGCCGTCCTCCATGGATGCGGGTGGTGCGTCGCCCGACCTACGTTGGTCCCTGCGATCGATCTGAGCGCCGGACCGGTGTCTCGAAAGAAAAGCCGCGACCCGCCGCCGCCAGCGCCGCCGTGTCAAGCGTGAGACGCGATACTAGCAGGTTCGTATACTGGCGCTCAAGGTGCCGCCCCAGAAGCACGCCGTCGTCGGCGGAATCGACCAGCGCCACGTCCTGCCGGCGGGGGCGCACTTCAAATATCTGATACCCGAGCGAGCGCATCAGCCGCAGCACCTCGGCCGGATCGCACCCCGCGCGCTGGAGCCCCCATGGCCAGAATTCCATGAGGACTGCCGGCGATGCGTCGCGCAGGGTTTGAGTCATCCCCTGCAGTGCCCAGAGTTCGGCGCCCTGGATGTCGATCTTGATCAGCGACGGCGCGGCGATCCCCTCTGCATCGCGCAGCGCGTCGATGGTTGTCATCGGGACGTCAACGCAGGCCCGTTCGGCCTCGGATTCATAGACCCGATGATCGCCTTTATTGTCCTCGCAGAGAAAGAGCCGGGCGACGCCCGTTCGGTTTCCTGCGGCGACGTTGAAACACCGGACCTGATGCAACCCGTTGCGTGCGACCGTTCGCGACAAGAAGCCGAAGTTGACGGACTCGGGTTCGAGCGCGATGACCGTTCCGGACCTTCCGACGGCCTGCGAGGCAACCATCGAATACAGCCCGATATTAGCCCCGATGTCGTAGACGACGTCGCCGGGCTTCGCAAGCGAGGCGAACACGCCAACTTCAAAGCGTTCGTAGCAGCCCAGCGCCAACGCGCTGGAAATCACCGCGTCCTGTGGATTCAGGAGGAGTGTCATCCCGTTGATCTGCATCCGTGACGGGATCACGAACCGGCGGAGAACCCAATGCGCCAGCGCACGCACGGGCGCGGGCTTGAGCACAACAGTATAGATGAAGTGCGAAACGCCCGACGGCAAATAGGCAAGCGGTCGAAAGCACCAGGGCATCAGGCAGGCCTCGTATTCACAATGGCACGCGTCATCGCTTGATCGCCAGCACCAACGCACACACGCCGTGCGCGTCGTCGGCTAGAAATGCCGGCCTGAGCCGTCGCGCCAAGGCGGGCGCCAGTTTCCTCCGCAGCCGCCGACTTAGGACCGACCGGCCCAAAGTGCGTTTGAACACAAGCGACAAGAACGCGCCGGGCAGACATATGCCGTACACATTGAACGCATGGCGTCCCATGTAAGGCTCCCATGTGACCAGTTGGAGCCCGGCACGCGTCAGGCGCGCCTCCCACTGTTCGCGCCCTTCGAGTGTCACGTGCTTCCACAGGTGACGGAGCAGGGGGTTCATCAGCCGGCATGCCCAACCCATGCCCCATCGTCGCAGCAGCGGAACAGGTCCCTCTGCCTCCCACTCGGGCAACGGCACGGTCGTCAAAAGCCGCCCGTCAGGCTTGAGCACGCGGCTAATCTCGGCGAGGGCCTGATCGAGATCAGGAATGTGTTCAAGGACGCAATTCGAGAACACGCTGGCGAAGGATTGATCGGGCAGCGGAAGTCGGCGTGCGTCGCACGCGACCGCCCGCCCGTACATGCCGCTCGCCTGCGCGCTTTTTACTTCCTTCGCGTTGACGTCGATGCCGACAGCCAGGGGATGATCGAACAGCATCCCCGCCAGCCGACCGTCGCCACAACCGATGTCCAGAACAGGCGACGGCAAATCGTGCAGCGCGAGCTTGCGGCATTCGATCGCACGAAGTAGTGCGTGCGATGCGCTCCACTCGCGCAGACACAGTTCGAGATAATCGCGCGCCGATCCGACGGACGGGTTGGCTTGTAGGGACGCCTCACTTGCTTCCACTGACCGTACTCCACCCCCCTATGTCCAAACCCGAATCGGCCGTCGGTATTTTGCCGGACGGGCTGAACGGCGAGAGGACAGTACCTCAAATGAATTAGCCGCTCAACAAGACCCTGGGCACCCCGTCGCGCCGCGTGCGCTGCGCTGCTATCGGCACCGCGCGTGAACTCCCACCGTGCTTCCGCTACTATGCCCCCGCTATGCCAAAGATTACCGTTGACGGCAAGACAATCGAATGCAAAGACCGCGTGATGATTCTCCAGGCGTGCCTGGACGCGGGCATCGAAGTCCCGCATTACTGCTATCACCCCGGTTTGTCCGTCGTGGCGTCGTGCCGCATTTGCCTGGCGGAAGTCGAGGGCGGTCCGCCCAAGCTGATTCCCACCTGCCAGACGCCGGTGCGCGACGGGATGGTCGTCCATACGCAGTCGACCAAGGCCATCGCCAACCAGAAGCAGGTGATGGAATACCTGCTCGTCAACCACCCGCTCGACTGCCCCGTCTGCGATCAGGCCGGCGAGTGCTCGCTGCAGGATTACTCCTATAAGTACGGTCGATCCGAGAGCCGCTTCGAGGAAGAGAAGCACAAGAAGCCGAAGAAGAATATCGGGCTGCATGTGCTGCTGTACAACGACCGCTGCATCATGTGTACGCGGTGCGTCCGCTTCACGCGCGAAGTCTCCGGCAAGGCCGAGCTTTTCGTCGACGGGCGCGGGAGCAAGGAAGAGATCGAGATCTTCCCCGGCCAGCCGCTGGACAACAATCTTTCCGGCAACGTCGTCGACCTCTGCCCTGTCGGCGCGTTGCTCGACAAGGAATTTCTCTTCCAGCAGCGGGTGTGGTTCCTCAAGAGCGTTCCCTCGATCTCCCCGGCCGACGCCGGCGGGGAGAACATCTGGGTACACTACAACGCGGGGAAGGTCTACCGCCTCAAGCCGCGCTACAACGCTGAAGTGAACAAGTGGTGGATCAGCGACGACACCCGCTACAGCTACAAACCGATCGTTCCCGAGAACCGCCTTTACGGCGCGATGAAGACCCATCTCGGCACGCCGGTCGAAGCCTCCATGTCGGATGCGATCGCCCACGCCGATACCGAGCTGAAGAAGCAGCACAAGGAGAACGGCGACGGCAGCCTGTACGCCGTGCTGTCGCCGATGCTGGCGTGTGAGGAAGCGTACCTGCTTGCCAAGTACATCCGCACGATCGACCCGCAGGCGACGCTCGTGCTCGGGCCGGTGCCCAGCGCGGGCGACGACGAAGTTTTCACGCACTACAACAGCAAGCAGGAGACGTTCCGCATCCAGGCCGAGAAGGTGCCGAACCGCCGTGGCGTCGAGCGCGTGATCGCGCTGGCGGGCGGACCTTCGCTGTCGTGGAACGACTTCACCACCAGCACGCCGACGAATCTCAAGGCTGGCTGGATCACCGCCGGCTATCACTCGGCGTGGATCGGCGCCAACGTGCCGGCCGTCCTGAAGAAGGGCTTCCGCGTCGTTCAGGACCTGCTGCCCAATGCCCTGACGAACGTCGCCGACGTGCTGCTGCCTTCGGCCG
>JBBRFH010000171.1:0-7437 GCA_038224615.1 Tepidisphaerales bacterium | reverse complement strand
CCGGACTGTCGCTGGGCATCGGAGATCTGCACGAAGTAGCTGCCATCTCCTGGTAGCGTGGCGCGCAGATACGAGTCAGCAGGATGCGTCTGCAAGCCCCAGTCAACGTGCAACTGCGTCCGGCGGACCAGCGTGTCGTCGTTCCACGCGATGACTTTGCCCGACGCATCGAAAAGCCGCACCAGCGAATCCATCGGCGAACCCAGCCGGCGCGCGTGTACCTCGACCACTACTTCCTGAGCGGCCTTGCCGGTAAAGCGGAAGGTGTCGCGGTCGGCGGCCGCTTCGATGATGCCGTCGACGATCACGCCGAGCGGAACGGGTTGCGCGGTGGCGATGGTGTCGTTGTTGATTTGTTCGCCGACGGACGGGAGCGAACTGACTTCGTACCGCACGTCGTTCGACACGTCCCGGCCGCGCGAGAGCGCAGCGGTCGCGACGCCGACGTCGCGCATCAGGAACGCAATGCGTGTGTTCCACAGATTCCACCCCTGGAGGGTCGCCGACGTATTGACACCCGCGGGACCACCAAGCGGCATCAACCCGGTGATGAACGGCGTCTCGCCGATCGTCACGCGGTAGACAAAGTCTTCACGGCCGCGGTAGATCGTGTCGCGCACTTCCATCGTGTAGGTGCCGTCGGCGGGAACTTTGAGCAGCAGAACGGGATCGGGATCGAACTGGTAATGGTCGGCGAACGCCAACTCGTGCCCCGTTTCGTCGCGGACCGCGATCGCCGCCTCAAACCAGCCCGGCACCGCGTCGGCCATAAAAGGCGCGAGCTGGCGTGCGCTGGCGCGGATGACCAGTCGCTGATCCTGCTTCGCGGTGAATCGATGAAGATCGACATCGCCGGGCAGAATCTGTCCGTTGATGACCACCGGCAGCGTCAACGGCCTGGGCAGCGGTAACGGGCCGCGGGCGAACGGATCGTTGTTCTCCAGTTCCTTCACTTCCGGGAGCGTTCCGACTTGGAAAACCACGGAATTGGTGAGCCCCGCGCGTCCGACCAGGCGCAGTTCGCGATCGCCCGGCGCGGCGGATGCGTCGATCTCGATTCGTAGCAGCACGGTCTCGCCGATCTGCTCGTTCGGCTGACGCTTGCTGTTGCCGGCGAGGACATGACGCAGGTGCATCAGCTCCGGCAGGCTGCGTTGATCGAGATTGTCCCACATCCAGTAGTCTGGCAGTTCATCATCTTTGCTCACCGGTTGCGTCGTCGCAGGACGCGTCGCGGGCGCACGCAGCTCCGGCGGCGGCGGACCGAGGACGCCTTGCGACTGCAGTTTCGACCACTCGCGCGCCACGCACTGGCGAATGCGGTAGTTCAACTCCTGGCGTTGCTCGCCGGTAAGCATGCGCACCGCGGCGTAGTGCTTGATCACGTTGGCGCGAGCGCCGCTGCCGCTGATGTACGCTCCTTGCACGCCACGCAGCGCCTGCCCACCGACCAGCACCTCAACCGATTTGCCGCGCTCCCCGCCGGCGGGATAGGCGTAGCCGATCGACGGGTCGCGACTGCGCTGCATCTGCGCCTGGCTCGGCGCGCTCAGGCAGATCGCGAGCAGAATCGCGAGTGCCCCAGCGAGGTTGTGCGGCGGCTGCTTCATGTCGGCATGATCTCCTTCAGCAGCCCGCCGTCGGCTTCTTCCTTTTCGGCGGGGGGGAGGAGGGGAAGTTCGATCTCGCGCTCGCCCGGCATCGGGCCGGTGGGATCGATGCCCATGCGGGTGTAGATACTGCCGATGAGATCGCGCGGGTAGACCGGCCGGCTCTTGACCGATTCGCCGCGCGGGTCGGACTCGCCGATCACGTGCCCGCCTTTGAACCCACCGCCGGCGAGCAGCACCGAGAAGCACTTGCCAAAGTGATTGCGCCCGCCGTTCCATGGAGGCTCGAACTGTACTTTCGGGGAGCGACCGAACTCGCCACCCCACCAGACGATGGTGCTGGAGAGCAACCCTCGACCGGATAGATCCTGCAGTAATGTTGCCATCGCCTGATCCATCTCCGGGAGCTTGCGGTTCATGGTCTGGAAGTGCTGCTTGTGCGTATCCCAGCCGCCGTAGTTGATGGTGATGTACGGCACACCCGCCTCGGCAAGTCTTCGTGCCATCAGGCACGATTGCCCGAAGGTGTTCCTGCCGTAGGCGTCGCGGATCGCGGTGTCTTCCTTCGCCAGATTGAACAGTTCCTTTACCGGCCCGAACACCATCGCATACGCCTCTTTGCCGGCGTCATCGTATTGAGCGAACCGTTCGTTCCCCGGCATGGCGCGGCCGAGCGTGTCGAGATCACCGAGCAGTTTGCGGCGTGCGTGTTGTCGCTCGTCGCTGATGCCTTGCGCGACGATCCCCTCGACGACGAACTGCTGCTGATTCGGATCCCCGCCGGTGCTGAACGGTTTGTATTTCTCGCCCAGGCAGCCCGATTCGCTGAAACGTCCCTGCGGCGTGGTCAGCACGATGTAAGGCGGCGCCACGCCCTTGTAGCCGGCCTCGTAGCCGCGCAGCTTGGAAACGACCGCGCCGACCGACGGGCAGACGATGCGGCCGGGTCGATGGCCGGTCTGCATGAGGTAGGACGCGGTTTCGTGTCCATTGTTGCCGTGGGTCATGCTGCGGATGATCGTGTACTTGTCCGCCTGCTTCGCGAGCAGGGGCAGCAGCGCGCCGATGCGGATGCCGGAGACGTTGGTTTCGATCGGCTTGTCGAGCGGCCCGGTGTATGCGGTTCCGGCCTCGGGCTTGGGATCGAACGTGTCCAGATGCGCCGGCCCGCCCCACATCCAGATCTGGATAATCGATCGCGCCACACCCTTGCCTGCGGGCCTGGTGGTCGGCGCGGTGGTGGGGCCGGCCCATGCCTTTACGCCCCCCATCACGCCGCCAAGCATCAACGACGCGCCGCCAAGCAATCCGGCGCGCAGCGCGTTGCGACGAGTGAGATGAGCGGAGCCGTCATTGTCGTTATTCATGGCTGGTGCCTCAATGCCGGTAGAGGAATTCGCGACTGTTGATCATCGCCCACGTCAAATCGTTCGCCGCTGCCTGCCGACCCTCGGGACGGGCCTTGATGTACTGCTTCGCCGTCCGCATTTCGTCGGTCGAGGGCTGCCGGCACAGCACGCCGACGTAGATCGATTCGATCAGCTTCGCGTCGTCGTTCCTCGCATGCTGCAGCCAGTTCTTGACCGCGTTCGAGCGTTCGACCTTCTTCTGCATGTGGGATGAATTGAGCAGGTACATCCGCTGCGAACCGGTCATGGCGTTGTTGCGCTCAGACTCCAATCCTGTATCGCGACTCGGTCGGCCGAACAGCTCGAGGAAGGTGCTGCTGATGCTCCCGTCGGCGAGTTCCATCGCGCCCAGGTAAGGCGGCAAATGCGTGAACGGCTCAGGAATCGGGCTCACGTATCCCTCGGCCCCGCCGAAGAGCCCGTCGAGGGCATCGACCAGAACCTCGGCATCCATCCGCCGCACGATGTAGCAGCCGAAGTGCTTCTCTGCGTTGGCGAAATCGGTGCTGCTCGCGGGGATCGACGACTGCTGGTACGTCCGCGAGTTGAGGATCAGCCGGTAAATGTGCTTCAGGTCGTAGCCCGAGCGTTTGAATTCCGATTCGAGATATCTGAGCAATGCCGGATTCACCGGCGGGTTGTCGGGTCGCAGGTCGTCGGGCTCGTGAACGATGCCACGACCGAGCAGCCAGCACCACACGCGGTTGACCGCCGCCCGCGCGAACCAGGGGTTCTCGTCGCGGATCAGCCAGTTGGCGAACGCCGAGCGCGGATCGTCGCCGGCGGCGACCGTCACGCGCGTGCCGTCGGGGAGCATCGCCTCCAGCGGTTCGTAGATCGCCGGGTTGGAAAGAATTATCTCCTCCTTCCATTCCGCGGTCGGCTTGTAAGTCACGCGGGAGAAGAGCGCCTCCGCGCCGCGGCGTCGATCGGCTTGCCAGGTCTCGATCCGGCTGCCCATGAACGTCAGCGCCGCCACCGACGCGAGGTTCGCGGGCTCGCGGCCTTGCACGGCTCGGTAGAAGTTCACCGGCGGCACGCGAAAGTTGCTGCCGCTGGAGGTCAGCAGTTCGCGCACGAACACGTTGTAACGCGTGTTACTGGTGATCGCCTCGTGGACCCACCTGTGATACGCCTGCACCCCGTTCGGCCAGAGGTTGATCGGGAACTCCGCCTTCACGCGCAGCAGGTCGCACCATTTGTTCGACCAGCGATCCGCGAAGCGCGGGTCATCGAGCAGCGTTTCGATCCGCCGCGCCCGTTTGTCCGCCCGCGCATCGACCAGAAAGGTGCTGACATCATCCGCCTGCGGAAGCGCGCCCAGCACATCCACGTACGCCCGCCGCAGAAACACCTCATCCGACGCCGGCGGACTCATCTGCAGCCCGTGCTGCGCCAGATCGGCGATGACGTGCCGATCGAGTTCTGTCAGCGCGGTCGCGTGATCCCCCGTCGCCTCAAACGCGTCCCGCGACTGCGACTCCGCGATCGCCCACGGGCACGCCAGCGCGAGCAACGTCATCGCCGCCATGCCCATGGCACGCTTCAAAACAGGCAACGAAAAGGCCAATCGGTCCGACATGCACGCATCTCGCCCACGAATAACTACCGTACACCAAATAGGACGTTTAAGTCCGCTGAGTATTCCGGCGATCTCCAAGTGCGACAAAACCGCGCACGAAGGGGCGTTGGTGGTCAGGAGCCACAGCGGCGGCACCGCGCAGATCTGTGCCTTTGGACCTCAACCAAGCACAGGTCTCGGACTACCGCGACCGTGTGGCACCCGCCCACGCCGTGCAACCGCCATCGACTGTCATTTTGGCGACTGTCATTTTGGCAAGTGGGTTTGTTTGTTCAAATTCACTTATTCAAACCCAATCCCCACCCAAACCGCCGTCGCTGCCTAACCCGCCGTCATGTACGCGACGGCCGATGTGGCAATGTGTCACAATCCATCTGTCCATCCGGATGCACGGCGACAGAATGCTGCTCGCCGCGCTCGCAGGTGAGGGCTTGGGCCGTATTCACTTGTCAAAGAGCCGAGGCGGAAATCCGAATGACGAAACCAGAAATCCGAATCAAGTCCAAAATCCGAATGACGAGGCGTGACCGTCGCGCGTCGGCGTTCGGGCTCTCGTGATCCGTCCGCCGCATTGTCATTCATAGCATCGCTGCCCTAAAAAGTCGGCCTAAAAATCGGCCGGCGCCGTGCCGGTCAGAACGGCACCCAGAGACGGTCCAAACAACAGGCCATCGCCTCTGCCCGCGGACGCCAACGTGCTCCGCCCCGTAGAGGTGCTCCCCAGTGAACTTCGCGTGAGGGCGGAAACTCGAATATTTTTATTGGCGGTGCCGGAACGCAGAGTAGAGTGTTCGTACACTCTGCAACGTGTACCTACAATTGCGAAAGCAGTTCAAGTGCTCTGAGGGAAACTGCCCAACCGTCGGCACCAGTGTCGATGTTGGTGGAAATCTCTATAACGTCGGCACTGCACCGCGTGAGATGACTCCCTATAGCTTTAAGCTCAACAACACCATCGGCTCAATCCATAATCTTGATTGGCATGCCAAGGTAATCGTCAAATCCTCGTCCAAAGACTCAAACGGTGCATGCCATCTTGGCCTTCTCATCCAGCCGTCATTTACGATTCATGACCAGTATGATTGGCAGGGTACGAACAATCTGCCGATCGCAGTGGGTAACGCTTTTCTAGATAAAATCAGTCGAATCGTCCGAGTGGATCGAGCATTCGGTGACGATGGGTACTTAGCCGACAAGTCCGGCGACTACCCCATCGACAATCATTGGCTTGGCCAAGAACGCGGGTTGATCCTCAATTGTTGCAAGAAGTGAAAAATCTTCGTTGGATAGCTACGGTGGCAGCAACCTTATTAGCAGTCTTTGCGTACTTCTTTTTCATAGCGGGCGACAACGCGATGGAACGAGCCGATTTGGGCGACAAGCTCGCACTCATTCATGACGCGGGGACAATCACGCTTGTCGAAGTCTGGCCAACAGGCGCATTGAACGCGATTGTGCAGCGTGTAAGCCTTATCGGTGAACAGAATAATGCCGTTGTTACAGAGGATACCAGCGGCAAGGTCTTCCGGGTCGAGCGGCACTCCCACGACAAAACCTTGCTTAATGAATGGCCTAAGGGAGTGCCGAGATCAAGGGCTGAGTCTCAATACGATGATCGAGCAAAAGTCTCTAAGTAAGGGGCCTTCGACAACACATCACTCTTCGACGTGGTAAGAAGTCCCGTTTTCGCTCTTGATCGCGTTGATACCGTTCTTCGTCCGCAGCAACCGGAGTGCATCGCGGCAGTCGTTCGGCTTCCACTCGAACATCGCCGCCATCTGTTCCAGCGTCAGGCCGGCGGGCTTGCGAAGTTCCACCAGCAGGCGTTCCCGCTTACTGCCGGGCCGGGGGGCCTTATCGTCGGCGACGGTCGCGGGCGTCTCCACGGCCGGAGCGGCCTCTACCGGCGGAGGGGCGGCGGTGGCCTTAGTAGCGGCGGCCGGCTTGCTCTTGGGCTCAGGAGCGGCCTCGACGGCGGGCTTCTCAGCTTGGGCCTTATCGAGGGCGGCCAGCACCCGCCGCACGCCGGTAGCGTGATTGGCGAACTTCTTCACCGCCTCGCCCGTCAGCCGGTTGAAGGTTGCGACTAATTCTTTCCCGCTCAACGATTCGATTTCGATTCGGTCCATAGCGTTCTCCTTAGTGAACGCCGGAAAGATTCCTCAGAAGCCGCCGGCCGACAAACGCTCGACACTATTTCACCAGCACCATCGGCGACAGGGCTTCCCGCAGCTTCTTCAACGCCTTCAACTGAATCTGCCGCACCCTCTCTTTCGTCACGCCCAAGGAGACGCCAATCGCGTCCAGGGTAAGCCACTCGGCCCCGTCCAGTGCGTAGCGGTGCGTGATAACGCACTGCTCCTTGGGCGAAAGGTCGGCCGCGTTCTCGTTCAGCAGTTCGCCCAGGTAAGCGGCATCGTCGCCGAACGAACGGCGGTTGTGCTCGCGAATCGACGCGATCCCGTCGGCGTAGTCCATGCGAGTACGCCGCGAGCCACGCCCCCGCTTAACGGCTTGCATGTTGCTCGAATAGAACGACCGCCGGATGCTCAACACGGCGAGCGTTGAGAACTTAAAGCCCTTCGCCACGTCGAAGCTGCGGACGCACCGCAGCAAGGCGGCCATGCCGTCGCTGAACACTTGGTCGAAGTCGGCCCCGGCGAGTCGCGAGGAATCAACGCCGTAGGCGTGGTAATCGGCATGCAATCGGGGTTCTTCCTCACGTTTGATGAAAGTGCCCCAATTCGTGAACCGGCATATGCATTTTCGATACAGGAATGGGCTTCTCGCTACCTGCAACTGCCCCGTTTCATCAAACTTGGGGAAGAACCGCAAT
>JBBRFH010000170.1:0-7440 GCA_038224615.1 Tepidisphaerales bacterium | reverse complement strand
CGACGTGAGCATCGGCGCCGGCGTGCTCGTTCTCCCGCCCGCGGAGGCGGAGATGGCCGACACCGCGCCGGACCTCGGCCTGCTGACGCGCATCGCCGACAGCACCGGCGGGGCGCTGGTGCCGATCGACCAGGCGCTGGCGCTGCCCGAGCGAATCGCCGCCAGTCGCGGGCAGCGCGACGATACAATCACCCGCGCCATCTGGTGCAGCCCGTACGTCTTCTGCGCGATCATCGGCCTGCTCGGCCTCGAATGGGCCGTCCGCAAACAGTTGGGACTGATATGAGTGTTGCCGGCAACTCCTCTGTGATCGACACCACGCTCGACGAGTTCGTCCGACGCCGCCGCCGCGTGCGCGCCACCGGCGTACTGTGCCTGGCGTCCGCGGCGGCGCTGGCGTGGTTGATCGCTGGCGCGGTCATCGATCGCGTTGCCCAGTTGCCGGTGTGGGGCCGTTCGTTGGTGCTTAGCGGTTTCGTGTTGCTGCTGGGACTTGCGGTCGGACGGGGGCTCGTGCTGCTGCTCTCGAAACAGTTTAATCGCCTGCTGGCCGCGCGACAGATCGAGGCCATGGAACCGTCGCTGCGCGAGGCGCTGGTCACGGTCGTTTCGCAGGAGTCGATGCCGCAATCGCAACGCGCGTCGGCGGCGATGGTCGATGTCGTTCGTGTCGGCGTCTCTGAACATTTGTTCCGATCCCGCCCGCAGCGCCGCATGACGCTGCGCCACGCCCGGCCGGCGATCGCGGTGCTGGTGTTCGTGCTCGTCACCGTCCTCGTTCTCGCGTGCATTCCGTGGCTCGGCC
This sequence comes from Tepidisphaerales bacterium, assembly GCA_038224615.1. Taxonomy (GTDB): domain Bacteria; phylum Planctomycetota; class Phycisphaerae; order Tepidisphaerales; family Tepidisphaeraceae; genus JBBRFH01. Next base: position 6,635 of record JBBRFH010000170.1, on the reverse strand, counting down.
TGCCACAACTGGTGATGCGCCAGCTCCTGCCCCTGGCCGACATCCCGCCGGTGACGACGACCCACATCGACGTCAGCACCGGATCGCTCGACCTGCCTCAGGGACAGTCGCTGGCGATCGTCGCCGACGTCACCCGCAATGAAGGCCCGGTCACGCTCCTGGTGGGAGAGAACCCCGAGCAGCTCCAGCCCGTCGCCATGTCGCGCGTGTTTGGCGATCGCTACACGGTCACGCTGCCGTCGGTCGAGCGCGATTTTTCCTATCGCGTCGAGGCCGGCGACGCGCGGTCGATGAACTACGGCGTGCGCGTCCTGCGCCGGCCGGGCGTGGCGAAGGTACACCTGGACCTCACCTTCCCCGCGTACATCGGCAAGCCGCCGCTCAGTTACGACCTGCAGGACGGCAAGATCGAGGCCGTTCGCGGCACCATCGCCAGGCTCACCGTGACCTCGACCGAGCCGCTGCGCCAAGCCACGCTCGAACTGCCCACCGGCACCGTGACGGCCGGCGAGACGATCGACCCGTATGTGCGCACGGCCGAGTTCGCGATTGACAAGAGCGGACCGTGGTCGGCGCTGCTGGTCAGCGACCGCGGCGTGGCCGGCGGATCGACGGGCAAGCCGCAGATCGTCGCCGTCGAGGACCGCGCGCCGATCGTGCAGTTCTTGCGGACCGATCTGCGCATGCACCCGAGCGATGTCGTCGCCGTCCCGTTCCAGGCGATCGACGATTTCGGGCTCGAATCGCTTACGCTCGACGTCGTGAGCGGCGCCAAGACGCTGCTGTCGCGTCCGTTGAGCCTGTCCGGCGAGAAGCGCATGATCCGCGACGTCGTCAGCGTCGATCTCGCGCCGTACGCGCTCCCGTATGGCGACGTGGTAACGCTCACTCTGACCGCGGTCGACGGCGCCAAGCAGTTGCGCGCCAGCACGCCGCCTTGCCGCGTGCTGCTGTCGCCGCGATCGGTCGATCCACGCATGCTCCGGCACATCGACGCGCTGCAGGACGCCGTGCAGCTCACCGAGAGCGCGGCCAACCGTCCGGCGGATGCGGCGCTGAGCGTGCGTGCGATCCTCAAGGCGATCACCACCAGCGACGCGCCGGCGACGTCCGATGCGCTCGAGGCGTCGCTGGACGAGATGCAGCAGGTCGTCAGCCACCTGGCGCGGGCCGACAAGCTGAGCGACCAGGACCGGCAGCTCGTGCGGCAGGCGCTCGACCGGCTGCGGAAACTACAGCGCGGACAGCAGTCGCGTGTCGCGGCCGCGGAGTTGGAGAACATCAAGTCTACCGAAGAGCAGAAACGCGAGCAGTCGCCCGCCGAGCGCGAGGCGATGAAGCAGTCGCTGCAGCGGGCGAAGAGGGAACTCGCCGACCGGCTCAAGGAGCTGAACGTCGCCGACAACAACGACGCGTCAGCGCGGCTGAACGACATTGCGCAGCAGTCGGCGGACCCGCACGACAAGCGCCCGCCGATCGAGCAGATCGCACAGCAGTGGTCGCCGAAGGAGCGTGAGCAGGCCAGCGTGCAGCGCGACCGCGTCGCGATGGCGGCGCAGGCGGAGGTGCTGCGGTCGGACAGCGACCTGTCGTGGGCGCGCGATCTGCAACTCGTCGCCCGCGCCATGGCGCGGCAGGAAGTGGACGGCGGCCCGGACGAGGCGAAGCGCTCGCTCGGCGCCGCGGCGAAGTCGCTGGAGCAGATGCACAAGGCTGTGCGCGAAAACCAGGACGATCGGTCGAAGCTGGCATCGGGTGCCGAGCAGGCGCGGGAGAAACTCCGCAAGCTCGCCGGCGACACCGACGCAGCGTTGGCGGCAGCGCCAAAGTCGGCGCTGGAGCAGGCGTTGGAGAAGTCGGCGAAACTGCGGCAGCAGCATGACGATCCGCCCGCCGAGGAAGCGTCCAAGCCCAACCCCGACGAGCCGGAGAAGTGGCAGCCCCCGGCCGAGAAAGGCGACGGCAAGGCACAGTCGACGCCCGCCGAGCAACGGGCGCAGGAACTCAACCGCATCAGCAAGGCCCAGCAGCAACTCGCCAAGCGCACCGATTCAGCGGCACAGGAGGCAGCGCCCGCGCTGGCCGGCGAACAGCAGCAAATCGCCGGCGACCTGCAGTCGGCCGAGAAGCAGCAGAAGGACGAGGACTTCTTTGAGCATGACCCGGCGCCCGAACGTGAGCAGGCCCTCGAAGCCACGCGCCAGGCGCAGCGGGCGCTGACCGATCTTCCGCAGCAGCTCATGCAATTGCGGCAGCAGGCCGAGCAGGTGCAGCAGATGAAGCGGACCGCCGAGCAAGCCAACAGCGCCGCCGAAAACGCGCCGCCGGCGCAGCAAGGCCCCGCCCACAGAAACGCCGCGGAGGCGAACCGGATGCTGCACGACGCACAGGCTGAGCTCGCCGCCGCCACTGCGGCGATCTCGCAGTCGACAGGTCAGGCGATTTCGTCGGCGGGCGCGAAATTGGGTTCGATGGGCAAGTCCATGAAATCTCCCACGGACAGTTCACTCGGTCGATCGATGCAGGCGATGCAGCAGAGCATGACCGCTGGCGATCTCACGGCCGCCGAGCGCGAGCAGTCGCGTGTCCTTGATGCGATCGCCGACCTGCAGGGCACGCTTCGCGCTGCCCAGCGGAAGACCGTCGATCGCGATCCGCTCGTCGCGGCGCGGTTCTTTGCCCAGCGCGCCCAGGAAGCCCTGGCGCAGCGTCCGCCCGATCTGGTCGAAGCCCGCCTCTACCAGAAGCAGACCTCGGCCGCGATCGAGCAGGCGTGGGACCAGGCGATGAACAACGCCGTCAAGGATCGCCTCGCTCAATTGCCGAGTTTCCGCAGCCTGTTGATGGACGACTTCGTGGTCGCCGACGGTGCCGGCGACGGCGAGCTGCGGGCCGCGATCGATCGCTCGGTCGCGCCGCAGTGGGGACGCCTGCGTGAGAACGCCGACGCCACCGCGACCACCGGCGGCAACGCGTTCGTCCCGCCGGGCTATGAAGAGGCGCTGCGGGCCTACTTCCAGACGCTCGACAAGGCTCGGTCCACCAGCACGCGCGAGGACCGTCGATGATATCCCCTCGTCGTGCAGCAATCTGTAGCCTCGCGCTGTGTGCGATCGCGTCGAGCGCCCGCGCCGACGTCAAGCCCGGCCCGGACGTCGACGCCGCCATTGACAAGGCGCTGACGTTTCTTGCCCGCCAGCAACAGAAGGACGGCTCGATCACCGACGGGCCGAACAAGGTCGCGATGACGGGGCTGTCCGTCCTCGCCTATCTTGCCGCCGGTCACACGCCGGACACGGGCAAGCACGGGCTTGTGGTGCGAAGCGCCGTCGATTTCCTCGTCGGCGTCGTTCCGAAGGATGGTTACATCGGCAACACCGACGGCAGCCGGATGTACGGGCACGGCATCGTCACGCTGGCGCTTGCCGAGGCGTACGGCGTCGAGCCGGACGAGGCCCGCCGGGCCAGGATCCGCGCATCGCTCGAGCGACTGCTGAAGGTGATCCTCGACGCGCAGAAGGTCAACAAGGACGCCAACAACACCGGCGGCTGGCGCTACGAGCCGGGCAGCGCCGACAGCGATCTATCGCTCTCCGGCTGGTGCGCCCTGGCGCTGCGGGCCAGCCAGAACGTCGGGATGAACGTCACCAAGGAACCCGTCGATCGCGCCGTTGCGTACGTCGCCCGCTGCGTCAATGCCGGTGACGGCGGCTTCGCGTATCAGCCGGGGCAGGCGTCCGGGATCGCCATGACCTCGGTCGCAATCCTCAACCTCTGCCTGCTCGATGCTGCCGATCGCCCGGAGGTGAAGCGGGTCGGCAAGTCGCTGGCAAACAACCCGGTCAAGCTCGACACGGAGTTTCCCCACTACGCCGCCTACTACTCCATGCAGGCCGCCACGCAGATCGGCGGGGAGGTGCAGGAGCAGGTGTGGAAGAACAACAAAGCCCTGCTGCTCCCGCGTCAAAGCGCCGAGGACGGCGGCTTCGCCCCCAGCCCCAACGGCCAGGAACCCGGCCGCGTCTACTCCACCGCGATGAGCGTCCTCACCCTCGCCATCCCGTACCAACTTCTGCCCATTTACCAGCGATGAGCGTCCGCGCTACCGATGCGGTTGGAGCACAACGCCGAAGCTTGCGTGCGACGAACGGTCCGGCGGGTCCGCCTGCGCATCGCCCGCGTACGACGTTGACAGCCGGCGCGCGGTTGAAACCTTCCCGCCGCTCGCGCCGCCGCCGCGACAATGGGCACCGGATAGGTAAAAAAAACGACAGCAATCTGGCCCCGGCGCCGGGGTCCTGTGTCGTTCGCACGCGCTGCTCGACACCTGCGAACACCGCTCTCCGGCACCGTCCGGCCGGCAGATGAGCAAGGTGCCGAGGTGCCGAGCGGCGGCGCGGGGGGAGACGCGTCCCACCGCATTTTGGGCAGGGTCCTTGGTCACGATGACCATTGGACTCGCAGCGTCCACCCGATCGACGCCCCGAACCGTTCGATCACTTGCTCGGTCTGACGTTGCGAGATCTCCCGCCATGAATCGCGTTCGTGCTTGCGCAGCAGATCCTGCGCAGAGCGGAGGCTTTCACTTTCCACCTGCTGTCGCACGTCCTGGTCCGGCAAAAGCCACCAGAGCCCCGAGAAGCTGACGACATCGAACCGAGTACGGATGAGGTCGACCGTCGCCGCCAGCACCCGCGGCCGGGCCAGGACGAGCGTTGCCGTGCGGTGCTGTTCATTCACGTCCGCCAGTTTCGCGCTCTTCAACGATGGTCCCAGCAGCACCTCTCCCTCGACCCACAGCACCACCCGCAACTGCCCCAGGTGGCCTTTGAGCGTCCGCTCCTGCCGCTGCTGCACATACACCCGCGTCGTCACGAGTTCGGCCAACTGCTGTACCTGTTCCACACGAAGGGGTGTCGGGCGTGGGGATTCGGTGGTGGCAGGCCGAAGCGCGTGCGTCAGCACCATCGCGGTTGTCAGCGTCCACAGGCATGTCATCGACAGCATCCAAAGCCACCGTTTCATCGGGCACCTCCCGCTCGCTCGCTTCCGTTGCATGCTCTTGATCGCAACGGCTGATGAGGAGCAAAACGATCAAAATTACCAATACGATCAACACAGGCATGAAGAACTCCTGAGAATGAAGGGGCAGCCGAGCCGGACGGCCCGGCTGCCCGATGAACGAACGCTAGTTCATGCCCGCCAGTTCCAGCGCGCCCTGCCACGCCGACTGCTTGAAGTCGGCGCTGGGCCCGAACCAGATGGAGTCGAGCCGGTTTTCGCGGCGCTGGCGGTCATTGCGGCCCCAGTCGTTGGCGGCCACATCCTCGGGATCGAGCTGGCCCCAGTCGCCCCGCGAATGGCGCTGGAGCAGGTCCTGACCGCTGGCGTTGTTTCGCGCCAAGGCCGCGAGCACGCCGGGCGTTGCGACGGTCGTGCCGAGGGCGAACGCACGGAACGTGCGCGCAGTGGTACACATGGGAAAACTCCTTTCAGATTTGAGAAGAGGCTTAAGGATCAGATAACGAGGAGCGGGAGGGCCTACAGCACGGCCAGTTCGTCCGCCGCCAACTGCAGCAGGACGTCCCGGGTAGGGGTTTGGTCCCGCAGGTGCAGGGCCAGGCGGCTGAGCATCAGTCCGGCGGCGATGCTCGCGGCGTACAGCCTGCTGCGACCCGTGCAGGGGGCGGGATGGGCACGGGAATCTTCAAACAACGTGGTGGCATAGTAGCCGTCGGTTGCGGGGGAGGCCGAGCAGAGGACACGCAGCGTTTCGGCGGCCATACGGCCGTCGACGAACAACTGCGACTGCCCCCGAACCGCCTCCCACACCACCCGCCGCCCGGACATCGAGTCCACACAACAGAACACGGCCAGGCGGGGCCGTGTCGGCGAGCGCAGGCAGGCCAGCGCCAGCGCCGATGATCGCTTGAACCGGTCGCCGACGCAGACGACTTCAGACTCAGGCAAGAGCTGCCGACAGGCGGCCGCCGTTGCCGTTACCTTGGCCTGTCCAATCTCGCCGGGGCCGTACCCCTGCACGGCCAGGTTCTCGACCGCCACCACGTCATCGTCGACAAGGGTCAGGCTGTCTGCGCCCATGGCGGCGAGTTGAACCGCCACCTGCCGGCCGATGGCTCCGACGCCCACCACCAGCATGTGATACGATGCCAGTTGTGCCGGTGGGACCAGGTCCCGCTGGCGCACGGCCCGGTCAGCGAAGGTCGTCGCGGCCATCGGTCACCTCCCTCTCATCGAACGCCCCGTCCAGTTCGTACAGCGCCAGCCAGTCCTGGTCCTCCACATCCAGGTGGAACGGCTTGTCGCGGGGGCCTTTCTCGGCCTGGCCCCAGTCGAAGATGGCGTTCGGTGACGATCGGACCCACTGCTGCAACTCCCGTCGCCACTGCCGAACCAGGTCCGGCAGTCCTTCGGCCGAAGCGTCGAGCCATGTGGGTAGACTCGACCAGTCGACCTGCACAGGGATCTCCACCGCCGCCTTCACGTTGCCGATCAACTGCAGGCGCGCGTAGAACGTGCCGCCCCGGGCCAGGATCAGCATGACGCTGAAGTCGGCCCCGCCGAAGGAGCGGGCGAAGGTGTGCTCGTCGACACTGCTGGGCGTTGCCGACGAA
>JBBRFH010000169.1:0-7494 GCA_038224615.1 Tepidisphaerales bacterium | reverse complement strand
CTTGGGAAAAGTTTCCGAAGGTGGAGTGGCGCGGTATTGGTGTTGCGTTCGGCTTGTTCGCGGTCAGACCGGCTCGATCGACTCGACCGCGACATGGTAGACGCTGGTGACCTTGCCGGCTTCGTTGGTGACGTCGACCTTGAGCGTGCCCTTCACGCGGACGGTGCCCCCGTAGTAGGGCAGGGGTTTGTCGTCGACCGGAGTTGCCTTGACGAAGTGCTGCACTTGCGGCGGGCCGCTGAAGCAGCACTTCTGGATGGAATAGACGAGGTCGAACTTTTTCAGCTCCGACCCGGTGGCGTCGGCAACGTACATCTCGCCGAGCAGGACGACCTTCTTGCCGTCGAGGTTGCGATAGATTGCCGGAACGTCCTCGAGCTTGCCGTAGTTCTGGTCGAACGGGAAGGTGCTCATCGACTTCAGATCCACCGACAGATACCCGCCCGGCCCGGCGGAGATGCCGCGCGTGAGCGTCGATTGCAGGTAGATGTACACCGGCGCGCTGATGATTGCGCCGACGACCAGCACGAAGAGAATGACGCGCACGTTCAGCCACGAGCCACGGTTCGGGCGCGGCCTGGAACCATAGTCGATCACGGCGGGTTGGGCGGCAGGGTTCTGCGACATATTCACCTCATTATAGCAACCGCCAATGCCCATTGCTTGCATCTATTTGCCGGCCGGGAATGCGGTCCACGAATCTTCACGAATTCACACGAATGAAGCAATGGATGTATTGCTTCTGCATGATTCGTGCGAATTCGTGCAGATTCGTGGATCGCATTCCGCCTTTGGTGTCTCGTACACCACTACTGTGGGGCGTACTTGATGCTGGTCGGGTCGAGTTCAAAGATGTTGACGACGTAATCGTCCTCACGCTGGATCTTCACGTTCAGCGTCCCTTCAACGGTGATGCGCATGGTGGTTGCGGCGATCGCCTTGTCCGGGGGGAGGGTGACTTTCACGATGTTCTGCAGCTTGGGGGCGGTGCCGTAGCAGCAGCTCATCATGTCGTTGACGAGCAGAAAACGCGTGACCCGACCCGCCTGGTCCAGCGCGAGCATTTGCCCGCTGATCTTCACCTTCACGCCGGAAAGCCCCTTCACGTCATCGGGGATGCTCGAATCGTCGTCTTCGCGGTAATCGAAGTTGCCGAGCTCGTGGAGCGACAGTTCCAGCGTTGCGCCATCGGCCGGCTTGGCGTGTTTTTTGCGATGGGCGGCGTCGGTCGGGATGCCCGTCGGCGGGGCGGCGACGACGACAGGCTGGGTGGCAGGGGGCGTTGCGATCTGTCGCTCGGCGACGCGCATCCGCTCCCGCATACCCGGCAGACGGTCGTCCTTTGCCAGTTGCGGCTCGACCTTCTTGTACAGCGCCAACGCCGTCGGGTAATCGGAGTCGGCAAACGCCTGATCCGCGCGCGCCAGCAAGACCGCGGTATCGTCGGCGAAGGCGCGATGCACCAGGGTCAGCGCCACCATCAGGAGCGCTATGGGGAAGACTCGTCGCATCAAAAACCAACTCCTGCGAGACGGACTACTGAATCACACGAGTCAGGAGCATACCAAGCCGAGCCCTCACGCCGCCACTAGATTTGCCGACACCGGTGTGCGGTACGCCTTGAGCGCCGGCACAAGCCCGGCAATAAATGACAACACGACGACGCCCGCCACGAACAGCAACTCGACATCAGCGACGCGATACCAGCCGATCGTCTGCCCGAAAGTTTGCTTCATGTAGACCGATCCGATCCCCGCCAGCCCGTGGCCGATGAAGAATCCGATCACGCCGCCCAGCAGCCCCACCAACGCCGCCTCGGTACTGATGAGGATGAGGATGCGCACGCGCGTCGCCCCCAGGGCGCGCAGGATCGCGATCTCACGCATGCGCGCCGAGACGGAGTTGTAGATCGTCGTCATGATTCCCAATGCCGCGATCACCGTCACCAGTACCGCGATCGCCAGCAGCAGCATGATCGGGGCGTCGAGGAAGTTGGCGAAGAACTCGCGCATCACCGTGGCGGGGTTTACTCCCATGACGTCGTTGATCATGTTCAGATTGCTGATCAGACGCAGTGTATTCAGCCCGCCTCCGTCGCCGCGGGTCTTGATCAGAATCGCAGAGACTTCGCGGGCGCGCAACACCTCGTCGTGCAGGACGATCGTGCCGTCGGGCGTGAGGTCATAGTGACGTTCCTCGTGCTCGTGGTCATGGTCATGGACTTCGTGTGCTTCGACCGGCGCGGTGGCAGGGGGGAGCGCGCCGACGGCCTGCCGCTGTTGCTCACGCTGCACTTCGGCTTCGCCGTGCTCGAAGATCGTGTAGAAGCTGGTAAGCCCGATATAAACGCACCGGTCGGCGGCGGTGTGGGTGGGGGCGAGGACGCCGACGACTGTCCACTTTTCGTCGTGTACGTCCGGCGTCATGCCCGGGATCGGAAAGCCGTGCGTCGCCTGGAACTGGTTACCGAGCTTTAGCTTGCCGAGTTTCGGTACGTCGCAGCCGACGACGGCCTCAAAGCGATTCTCGGTCAGCACCTTGCCCGGCGCGACGATCTCAAAGCTCTGCCCCGGCCGGTACTCGAACCGCTTGCCGTCGGCGGCGCGGGTGCCGTCGGGGTTGTAGCCAAAATATTGGGGCGTCGTGCCGACGATCGGCAAGCCCTGATAGCTGTCTCCCACGCACTGCGGGATCGCAAAACGCACGTCCGGTTTGAACACCGGATCCGTGGTCATCCGCTCGTACACCGAGTAGGGCACGTTCCCTGGGCTGCGGTCGATGCGATAGATGGTGTTGGTGACCAGTTGCAGCCCCGACCCCTTCACGCCGGCGATCACTTCGTAGCCGAACTCGGTCTGGCCGAAAAGGTTCTTGCCCTCGCGCTGCAGCACCAGGATCGAGATCGCTAACGCGACGCCGAGCGTGATCGAGAAGACCGTCAGCACTGTCGACAACGCCCGCTGGCGGATCTGCTTGAGGATGAGTTCGAAGAGGTTCATGGGGGAGGAAGGAGACAGGAGTCAGGAGACAGGAGATTAGGAGATAGGAGACAAGAGGCAGCAGAAGCGGAACGGCCGCTGTTCTCACTCCTGTCTGCTGTCACCTATCTCCTGTCTCCGCTTGTTCAACTCGTCGAGTCGGACGACGCGGGAGAGTTGTTGTGCGATCGACATATCGTGCGTGACGAGGATCAGCGACGCATTGACCTCGCGGCAGAGCTGTCGGATGAGATCGAGGACTTGCTGCGCGGTGGTCGGATCGAGTGCGCCGGTGGGCTCGTCGGCGAGGACGAGCTGCGGGCGATTCGCCAATGCCCGCGCAACGGCGACGCGCTGCTGCTGGCCGACCGAGAGCTTGGCGGGCCGGTAGTCGAGCCGGTTGCCGAGACCGACTTCAACGAGCAGCCGCTTCGCCCACGCGCGGTCAGGCGATCGGCCGGTGAAGGACATCCCCAGCAGCACGTTCTCCAACGCCGTAAAGCCCGGCAGTAGATGATGCGTCTGAAAGATGTACCCGATGTGCTTGCCGCGAAAGACGTCGCGGGCGGCCTCTGATAGCGCCGTCACATCGACGTTGCCGGGCTGAAACGCCACATGCCCCGAGTCGGGCGTGACGATGCCGGCGATGGCGTGCAGCAACGTCGTCTTACCCGTCCCGCTCCCGCCCAGCAGCGCCACCTGCTCGCCGTCGGCGATTTCAAACCGCTCGACATCCAGCACGCTCACCACCGACCCGTCCGGAGCGGGATACGACTTCTTCAGTTGTTCGAGAATAAGTGCCATGTTGATGGTTTGACGGGCGATATCATAGAACGCCAACAAATTAAATGCAAGTGAGTTGCAACTATGCGTTTCGTGCGTGCAAGTGGTAACATGTAGGTATGGCTGCGAAGAAGTACACGGTGACCGACGGCAAATTGATTCTTCACATGCAACCGGATGAAGACGGATGGTTCTGCATCACATCCCCGACCGATCCAGCCATGATCACCCAGGCGCGGTCGATCGAACAAGCGTTTGTGATGGCCAGGGACGCCTTCGCCACGCTCGCCGCATCGCGCGCGGATAAAAAACGGTGGAATCCGGCCAAACGCACTCGGCGTACGCTCGTACACGCGGGCGTCTAGCGATTGCCCTTCGGCGCTTCAATGCCCAGTTGACGACAGATGGCGCGCACCGTGCCGATCGGAATTTCCCGATGCCGGCCCACGGCGGATTCGGCGCGATTGGCAGGATTCAGCCACACTTCGTGATTGCCGCCCTGTCGATGACGTCGACAGCGGTAGGCTTGCAGGTGGACGATCAAATCGCGCCGCTTCATTAACCGAATCGTATTGGCCTTCATCGCAACCGCAACCGACGCATCTTGCGGACGCACTGACATCGCCATACGTTTGCTCGAATGTCCCTCGCTCACGATCTGCAATTTGTCGTCGAACTCGCCCGCAGCTCCGGGGCGATCGCGTTGCGTTACTGGGGCCAGGTCGAGCGGCTCACCAAGACGCACTCGATGACCACCGCCGAGGCCGTTACCGAAGCCGACCGCGCGACCCAGCGGCATGTCGTCGAGGCGCTGCGCAAGCGCTTTCCCACCGACGGCATCATCGGCGAGGAGAGCGACACCGGCGAATCCATCACCTTCGACACCACCGACGTCCACGGCCGCAACTGGGTGATCGATCCGATCGACGGCACAAACAACTACATCAGCGGCATCAATATGTTCGCGGTCTGCATCGGCCTGCTGGAGAAAGGTGAGCCGGTGCTGGGCGTGGTGTACGATGTCGCCTGCGACCGCATGTTCTGCGCCGCCCGGGGTGAAGGCGCGTGGCTCGGCAACAAGAAGATCGAAGCGCTCAAGACCCCGATGACCGACAGCAGTGTGCTGATGCTCACCAGCAATCTCATCGACAAAGCCGGCCGGGCACCGGGGTGGTCGCAGCGCTGGATGAGCCAGACGAACTGGAAAGTCCGCGTCTTCGGATCGGCCGCCATCGAGGCGGTACACGTCGCCGCTGGCATCGCGCACGGCGCGGTGACCGTCAACGGCAAGCTCTGGGACTGCGTCGCCCCCGCCGCCATCGTCCTCGAGGCCGGCGGCGTGATGACCGACCTCACCGGCAAGCCGATCTTCCCCTACGACCTGCGCAACTACACCGGCGCCAAAGTGCCTTATCTCGCTGCGGCGCCCAATGCTCAGTCGACGCTGCTGCGCGAAATCGCCGACAATCCGTAACCGTCACTTTCGTTCAGAAAATCCCGTCTTTGCCAACTCGATCAGCTTCAGCGGCATGGCGGATGATAATCGTGGCGTGGGCGTCCCGCCCGCGCTTTCTTTCGGTCAGGACCGTGGGCACGATGCCCACGGCACGAGCGTTCATCGTTCCAGATTCTCCAGATTCTCCACCACCTGCGATCCGTCTGACAGTGGGGCAAAATCGGGTTCGACGTTCGGTTCGGTGATCGCCGTCTTCTTCGCTTCAATGCCGTACGCGCGGGCGCGGCGGAAGAAACCGAGCGACGCGAGGATCAGCCCGCCGGCGATGACCGCGCACGCGGCAACGGGCTTCCACTTGTGCTCCAGCACCTGGCCGTAGGCCAACCAGCACAACTGGCTGGCGCCGACCACGCAGGTGATCGCGATCAGCAGCATGTAAGTCCGGTTGCGGTACGCGGCCCGTTTCTCATGTGCAATGGATTTGATGTGCCGCTCGTTGAGGTGGTCCTGCTCGGCCTGCTGCTTGGCCTCAAGCTCTGCGACGGCGGCGGCATCGCGTGCGGATTCCTCGTCGTCGTCTTCGGAGTCGTCGACGATCTCCCATTGCGATTCGGATGAGGGGTCGGTGGACACGATGCGTTCCTCACTGTCGCGAGCCACGAGCCTGTCTGCTACTGCGCTCGCATCGACTGCGGATCAATCCCCATCTTGCTGCACCACGCATGGTATTCCTGCGGGGCGATCTCGCTCGGCTTGATTTCGCTGCGGCCGCCCCAGAAGACGTTGGTGTACGTCACGGGGATGCCCAGCGATTGCAGGTGAGCGTCGATCGCGGCTTTGTGGGCCAGCACCAGCGACTTGTCCGTGCCGTGGGCGACGCCCATGACGTTGACGTTGCCGAACTCCGGCCCGCCGTCGCGCCAGTAGGCGTGGGTCATAATGTGGAAGCGCCCGACCTGCTCGCCGGCCTCCAACTCGCGGCCGGTCGGGACGGCCCAGTGGAACAGCGCGTTGAACTTCGTCACCCGCTCGCCGGCGGTGTTGGGCTTGACGTGCTCGAGGAAGGTGCTGAAGCGCCCGATCACCCCGCGATCGCTCAAGGCTTTGGCGGCGCTGCAAAATTCCTCGAACGACAGCCCCGTCTCGGCGGCGCGGGGGCGCCACGCGTCGCGGGTGATCTCCTGCGGTGCGAATTCGCGCTTCAGCGCCGTCAACACGCGCCACTCGATATCCGACATCGGCATCAGCGCCGTGTCATGCGCGTCGGCGGTCGCGTCGGCCTTGCTGCCGATCTCCATCCCGCGCCGGCGCACATGCCCGACGCCCAGGACGAAGAGCTTGTTCGCGGGCATCGCCTTGAAGCTGGTCGCGCCAATCTTCTCCTTCAGCCACTCACAGTGTTTCACCATCGAGTAGCCCACCGGCACTTTCAGCGTCGTCCACAGCCGATATTTCGTCGCGCTGATGCCCGCGTCCGTCGAGCGGATGACGACGTGACCGCTGAACGGGTCTTCCTTGAACAGCCAGTCGAAGGCAGGCTGTAGCTTTTCTTCCGGGATGCTCCACGCGACCAGCGCGCCCGGCGCCAGGTTGACGCTCATCAACGTCTGCCGCACCCGGCGGATCGTGCCCGCCTCGAGCATGGCGCGAATGCGGTCGATGACGACGTCCACGCCCAGCCCGGCCAGCTTCGCGATCTGCTCGATCGGATCGGGCACGAACCCCTGGATCTTGTCCTCAGAGATCGCAAGGATCTGCGCATTGATCGGGTCGGCGGTACTGATGGGCATCGGTGTCGTGGGGGCGGCGGCCATGGTCGGTGGATTCTAGGGAATCGCGTGCGCATCCGCACGGTTAGAAATCCTCCGGGAACCCAAGCCGACCGCATGTGCATCGTTCCGCCGTTTAGATGCGAGCTTGTGTCAGATCGGCCGCTCGTTGTGGCAATTGGCGCCCGTCGTGAGAATCCTCCGCGCAATTTCGTCAGCGAGTTCGATCGGGTCATACGCCTGCTGTGCCGGCACGCGGTAGATCGGCACCCCGCCGACGGCCAGCACCTCGTCTTTGAACCGATCCCGCTTCGTCTGCTGCGGCGATTGATGCGACCGGTCATCCAGTTCGATCACCAGCATCGGCTCTGTCGTCTCGGGATCGCATAGAACGAAGTCGACGTGGTAGCGCCCGATCGATCCCGACAACCGCCGCGCTTCGCGCCGCCCACACGCGGGCTCGACCACATCCAGCAATCGCACCTTGCAGAAGATTCGATACTTCCCC